>JBBQCI010000038.1:0-34798 GCA_038318565.1 Planctomycetota bacterium | reverse complement strand
GTCCGCCTTCACCGCCACCGCGTCCTTGGTCGGATAGAGGTTCTCGTCCAGGCGCACCGCCGTGCGCAGGCCCTTGTTGGCCAGAGTGATGACCAGATCGGTGTCGGTCACATTCCACGGCGCGTCGCCGGTCGCATCGATGCGAAAACCTTGGTAGTTCTTCTTCTCATGGTTGAAGCTGGCCGGACTGACCTTCCAGCCGTAGGGCTGGTTTTGCGTGGTGATCTGCACCAACACTTTCTTCGACTGCGCGATCGGCTTGTCATCAAGCGCGACCGCGAGTACGGTGGCATAGTTGTTCTTCGCCGTAATCGACAGGCTCTTGAGCTTGATCGTCCCCGCCTTGGCGAGGAAGCCGGTGGCACCAGCAGCGCCGGGCGCGTCGAGAGTGCACAGCCCCTTGCCCCAATCCATGACCAGCTCTTTGGTGATGCTGGTCGCCTTCTTGGCGTCCTTGTCGACAAAGGTCTTCAGATCGACGGCATTGCTCTTGGCCGGATCGCCGCCCAGGACAACCTCCACGGGTCCGACCAGGTAGGCTGTCGGGTCGATCGTCGACGTAATGTTCGACTTTGGGCTGATCGAGGCGTCGCGGTTGGGGTCGAAGCCGGCCTCTTCGGCGAGCAGCGGCGAGCGCAAGTTCCACAGGTCATCGAGGGCACGCTCCTCGTGCACCGCCGGCTTGCCGCGGGCGACCAGGCCCTTGCGGAACATGTACGAGGCGGCCGGCCAGCCGCCCATGACCACCGGGCTGGCTGCCTGCCACTTGTTGATCGTGAGGTCAAAGCCGATCTGGCCGAGGGCGAACCAGTAGTAGGCGTCGACGCCGGTCAAGGCGCTGTAGGCGGCGATCAGGAAGGGGCCTTCGCTGTGGTGGCTGCCCGGCGGTACCCAGGTGCTCTCCGGGATGATGTAGGCCTTGCCCGCGACCTGGCGAGCGTTGGTAGCCAACGACTCCCAATCGATGGTCTTGCTCTCGTCGGTGAACAGGTCGCCGACCGAGACGAGATAGCCAGCCTTGTGGCCTTCGCTAGGATTCACATGCACGCCGCCGACGTAGCGGTTGACGCCAATCACGGCATTGGCGTCGTAGCTCCAGCGTTCCAGGTCAAGCAGCCGCACCTGGTCGGCGGTGCGCCAGTTGCCGGCGTTGACCAACGCCTTGCAGCCGACGTCGTCACGCAGGAAACGCTCCACCTCGCTGTTCCACGCGCGCATCGTCTCGGCGAAGAAGCGCATGGTGTCCTTGTGGTCCTGGTTGGGATTGCCCAGTTCCCAAAACTTGAAGTTCAGCTCGGACGTGCCGGCGAGTTTGTTGGCCTTGCGCCAGTCGTGGTACTTGGCGGTGATGCGCTGGAGATTGTCGTCCTTGAGGGCGCCCATGGTCGTCCAGAAGAACATGCTGTCTTCGTTCTGAATCTGCACGATGGCCAAGGCCGGATCCTTGGCCAACGGGGTCTTCTTGGCGTCGTGCGGGTTCGGTTTGGTCAGCGTCTCCTGGAGCCAGCGCTTGTAAGCCGTCTGCACACGCTCGTCCCAGAACAGCCGCGTCTCCTGCGGCGCGCCACTGTGGCCGGCCCAGTAGGGCGAGAAGGTGGTATAGATGCCTTCTCCCTTCATGCCCGCGACCAGCTTCTGCAGGGCGTCGATCTGGCCCGCGTTCGGCCCACCGTCGAGGCTTCCGCCATCCGCGTTGATGTGGCCATGATGGCGCACCATGTTGACGCCGCGTTTGGCCAGATGCTTGGCGTGCGCCAGGACGTCGTCGAAGGGACGCTCCTGCACGCCGGTGTTCACCGCCCACACCTTCACCGACTTGCCCTTGCCGTCGACCAGGTCGCCCTGCTTATCAACCGTCAGATAGCCGTTCTCGCCGGCGACCTTCTCGTTGAGTGCACGCAGCCCCAGCGCGTCGGCCTTGTTGTACTCGTCGAGGTCAGGCTCGAAGCTCCACATGCCTGGCTCGGCCTTGTTGAACTTCTCACCTGGCTTGAGCAGCCCATTCGGAGCGAAGGGGGCGTTGACCACCACGAAGCAGTCGAAGACGAATGGCTTGCTGGCCTCAAGTGGCTCGAGGCGCAGCGAATTGGCGCCCTTGTTCAGCTTCACCTTCCCGCCCGGCACCCAGTTGATGCAGTGCTCGTTGAGCTTCACCGTATCAAGCAGAGCGGTGTCCTTGACCGTGACCCAATCACCGGCGCCGTTCCACTGGTACTTGAACGGCCCGTGCTGCCAAAACTTGCGGGCGAAGAAGGCATAGTCGCCTGCTTTTGGCACATCGATCTTGTACTCGAGAAACCCGCCAGCCGCGCTGTCTCCGCCGATCGACTTGCCGCCCGACAGGCGTTCGTGCGGCGAGTTGAACCAGTGCTCGGCCTTCAGCTCGCCAGACGAGGCGCTCGGCGCCTCGCCTTCCCACCACACATAGTCGAGCGCCGGCAACGAGCAGGCGGCGGTGAGCAGGGCAGCCGAGAGGGCTAGGTGGTGCACGGTCGGGTTCTCCATGTCCCACGATAACGGAGTGCCCCCCTACTTCCAGACAGAGCTGATGTTCGAATCCGTTGAATGAGGAAACGCACTTGCAGGACGAGAGGTCGCCATCGTCTGAACGGCCGAACGCGACGGCTAAACGCGATGGCCAACGCGAGTTTGACTCCCACATCGGCTGCCGCACACTGGCCGGGGCTGCTCCCTCCCACCGTTTGAGGAACTCATGCCCACGTCTGCCACGTCCCGTCTTCTCTTCTCGCTGGCTATCGGCGCCGTGCTGGCCATCCCCGGCCAGCTGGCAGCCGAGGACTACCAGCTCGGCGTCATCCTCAGCCTCAGCGGCCCCGGCTCGCTCGACTGCAAGGAAGATCTCGAAGGCATCCAGCTGGCGGTCGACGAGATTAACGCCGCCGGCGGCCTGCTCGGCCAGCATCCGATCAAACTGACGGTCAAGGACGACGCCGGCAAGCCTGACATCTCGGCGCAGCAGGCCAAGGTCCTCATCGCCGAGGCCAAGCCGCGCGCCCTGATCGGGGTGTGGAGCAGCGGCTGCGCCCTGGCGGTGAAGCCGATCATCACCGAGGCCAAGGTGCTGATGATCGCTGGGCACAGCAACTCGGAAGACATCACCAAGTTGAACCCCAGCCCGTACGTCTACTCGGTGGTGCCGAACACCTACATGTTGGCCAAGGCGCTGGCCAAGACCCTGGCGGTGACAGCCAAGGCCAAGGGTTGGAAGACCTACGCCACCATCGCCTCCGACTACCCCTTCGGCCGCAGCCTGCAGGGCAACGTCGTCGCCAACCTCAAGGCGCTGATGCCCGAGCTGGAGCTGAAGGAGCAACGCTGGCCCAAGCTCGGCGAGTCTGAATGGCCCTCGCACATGGCCGCCCTCGCCGGCGGCAAGCCGGACTTCATCTTCAACGGCCTGTCGGGCGACGATCTCAAGCGCTTCACCACCGCCGCCGTGACGGTGAAGTTCACCGACCGCTTCCCCTGTCCGGGCGCCGCCGTGCCGCTCAACACCCTGATGGACCAGAAGGACGGGCTGCCACTCGGCTCGCTGGCCATGACCCGGGCCGTGTTCCACGCCCACCTCGATGTGCCGGCGATGAAGCACCTGATCGAGATCTACAAGGCCAAGCGCGATGGCCGCTTCCCCAGCGACTGGGTCATCCTGCACTATGACGCGGTGATGGCGCTGAAGCAGGGCGTCGAGAAGGCCAAGTCGATCGACACCGAGGCGGTCAAGACCGCACTCAAGGGAGCCACCATCGAGACCACGCGCGGCCAGCTCGCCTTCCGCGCCATCGACAACCAGCTCGCCTGCCCGGTCTATCTCGGCACCATCGGCGCCGACCCGGCCTACACCTTCCCGATCTACAAGGACCTCGTGGTGGTCCCGGCCGGCGACACCATGCGTCCCGAGGCCGAGGTTGAAGCGGCCCGCGTCGCCAAGTAGGCCGTCGTATGTCCGCCACGATCAAGACCAGGCTGCTGCTGCAGAGCCTCCTCACCGTGGCCGTCGCCACGGTGCTGGTGGTGGCGATGGTGTTGGGCGCCCTGTGGCGCCTCGGCACTGACCAAGCCCAAGAGCGTCTAGCGTTGGCTGCGCGGGCGCTGGACCGCGCCATGGCCGAGACCAGGACCGGGCTACAGACCGCCGCCCTGCGCCTGACTGGAGATAAGGACCTGTCAAGCAAAGCTGGCTTCCTGCAGGAGAACGCCAACAAGCCCGACATGGCCTCGATGGTCGTGCAGGAGGGCACTGCCCTGGCCCTGCGCACCGGCCGCAGCGTGGTAGCCTCAGGCGCGACCGACGGAGCGCTCTATGCTGCCGACGGGGTGCTGCTGTGCGCCTGCGTGGTGGATGGCGAGCGCTTGCGCCTGGTGGCAGCGAACGCCAAGCGCGACGGCCTGATCGGCGTCGTGGTCGAGGCGGGCAAGGACCCGCAGCCTGACGACTGGAAGCCCGCCCAGGCCCTAGCCATGGCACCGCTGCGCTATCCCGGCACCCAGCCCACATCGGCGGTCGCCAGCCTGGCCGTGCGCAACCAGGCCTGGCGCGCCGAGGCGGCAGCGCCGCTGCTGGTCGAGAGCCTCAACGAGAAAACGTTCCAGATGGAGCTGGTCCAACGCGGCCTGCTCGTCCTTGGCCGTCCTTTCAACCGCGCCTTCCTCGACGCCGAGGGCGGACGCCTCGGCCTGCACCTCGTCCTCTTCGCCGGCACCATCCAGAGCGCTGGCACCACCGATGGCTACGCCCTCGCCGCTGCGGCGGCCGGCGCCGCCGTGCCGGCTGGCTCCGGCGACGCGCCGCAGGACGGCCTCGACCTCGCCCAGCTCGGCCACTCCACCGCCAAGGTCGGCGGCGAAGGCAGCTTCGTCTGCGTGGCGCCGCTACGCGCCGATGGCCGCGATGCCGGCGCCGTGGCCCTGATCGTCTCTCAGGAGGATATGCGCCGCGGACTGCGCTGGACGGTGGTGTTGTCCATTGCCGCCGGTGCCATCGCCGTGGTTGTGGCCATGCTCATCGGCGCGGTGATGACTAGGCCGATCACCCGCCCGCTCTCCACCACCGTCGAGGTACTGCACGCCATGGCCGCTGGCGACGTTTCGCGCCGCCTGCCCGAGACCGGTCCACGCGAGCTGGCCGAATTGGCCAGGGCCGTCAACGCCACCGTCGACGGCATGCAGCGCACCCTCGACCGCACCGCCGCTATCGCCGTCGCCGTGGGCACCGACGCCAACAGGCTGGGCGGTTCGGCCGAGACCTCGGCGACGGTGGTGCGCAGCATCGCCGAACGCAGCGCCTCGGTGTCGGAGCAGGCCGGCCAGGTCTCGGACAACGTCCGTGCAGTGGCCGCCGCCGCCAACCAGATGACCGCCTCGATCCAGGAGATTGCGCGCAATTCGTCCAGCGCCAGCCAGGTGGCGAGCGAAGCGGTGGGCTCTGCCAAGGAGGCTGACGGCGCGGTCGCGCGCCTGGGCACATCCAGCCGGGACGTCGGCTCGGTGGTGCAGTCGATCGCCGCCATTGCCAAGCAGACTAACCTGCTGGCGCTCAACGCTACCATCGAAGCGGCCCGTGCCGGCGAGGCCGGCCGCGGCTTTGCCGTGGTCGCTGACGAGGTGAAGGGCCTTGCCCACCAGGCTGCTGAGGCCGCCGCCGACGTCGCCCGACGGATCGAGGCCCTGCAAGGCGACGCCAGCAGCGCGGCGCAGTCGATCGGCCGCATCAGCGACGTGGTCGGCCGCATCAGTGAGTTGCAGAACGCGGTCGCGGCGGCGGTCGAGGAACAGTCCGCCACCACTAGTGAGATCACCCGCAACGCCACCGGCGCCGCCGAAGGCGCAGGCGGTATCGCCGCCGCCATCGGCGAGGTCGCCAAATCCGCCAGCCAGGGTTCTGCCAGCGCCACCGAGACCAGCGCCGCGGCAGCCCGGCTGCAACAACTGGCCAACGAGCTGCGCAAGGTCGCGGGCCCAGGCGCGGCACCATCCACGACATGGGACAGACGCTGACCCACTAGCGTCCTTCATGGCGGCGACGTTGACCTGCCAAATCAACGTCAGCACTGTCGCCGCCCGAAAAGACTCGGGGATGCCCTCAAGGAATCTAGCCGCGCACACCGCGGCGCTCGCGCAGCTCGATGATCAGATCAAGGTGCGGAACCAGGCGCTCGATCGCCTTACGTTTGTCACGTAACGCGCGCCACTGGGCCAGCGAGAGCTTGCCGTTATCGAGGATGGCGTTCTCCAGTTCATCGACTAGCGCTGTGCCGGTTTTCTCGCCCTCCGCGATCAGATCGTGGATGCGCAGCAGATCGTCCAACTCCTGCTGAGCGAGAACGTTGTCAGGTCCGCTCATGGCCGGTCTCAGCCGCCTCTATGCCGCTTCCTGGCATGCTGGGCAAGCCCGGGCTGTATTACGCGGTCGGACGGTCGACCGGGGCGGCATCGCCAGGGCCGGCATCACCTTCGGCACGAGGCGGCTTGACCGATACACCACCATGACCTGGCATCGGGGCAATCCCGACAAAGCCCTGGAAGTGATGAGTCGGTACCGCGCGGGCCGGGAAACCGAACCATTCGATCTGCTCGAGCGGCAGGACGACGATGCCCTCTTCGAGTTCATCGTCGGCGTAGATCTCGAGCGATACCTGGAAGGTATCGAGGTCGATGCCGGAGATCTTACGGATCCGGAAATGCTGGCTGCCGACTGTGGTGGCATGCAGAAAGCAGGCCCCATCGGGGAACATCCCACCTTCAAGGTCCTCCTGGATGTCGACTACCTTATGGATCCGTTGGAAGGCGATCCACTGGCCGGGATTACGTTCTTGCAGCCGTTCGAAGGCGCTCTGCTCGCGGAATTCCGCGAGATGCTTCTCCTTCAGCTCTTCTTCACGCTTCCTGCTCATTGCCACCCCTGCGCAGATGGTCACCGACTCATGCATCTCCGCAATGGATCAGCTCCCCAACCCCGTTCGGTAGTGGCCAAACCGCCAGCCCCGCTAGCTTCCAGGACCATCTGGAGTCCCTCATGCCTCGCGTCTACAACTTCTCTGCCGGTCCCGCCATGCTGCCCACCGAGGTCCTTGAGGCCTCGGCCAAGGCCCTTCTGGACTACCAGGGCAAGGGCTTCGGCATCGCCGAATGCAGCCACCGCGGCAAGGAATTCGACGGCGTGGTCGACGAGGCGATCGCCCGCTGCAAAACGCTGCTGGGCATCGGCGACAACCACGACGTGCTGTTCCTTCAGGGCGGCGCAACCCAGCTGTTCACCACCATCGCCATGCAGTTCACCGCCGGCAAGACGGTCGATTACGTGACCACCGGTGAATGGGGCAAGAAAGCGGCCAGCGCAGCCAAGGAGATCGGCGCCAAGGTCAACATCGCCGCGACCAGCGAGGCGACCAACTTCGACCGCACTCCGGCGCAGGCCGACTGGAAGCTGACTCCGGACGCCGGCTACCTGCACGTCTGCAGCAACGAGACGGTGCACGGTCATCGCCTGGTCGAACTGCCCAAGCACGACAACCTGATCGTCGATGCCAGCTCGGAATTCATGAGCCGGCCCCATCCGATCGACCGCATTGCGCTGCTCTACGGCGGCGCGCAGAAGAACCTCGGCCCCTCGGGCCTAGTCCTGGCCGTAGTGCGCAAGGATCTCTACGCGCGCATCCCCGAAAAGGGCCTGCCCAAACTGTTCTCGTTCAAGGCCCAGGCCGAGAACAAGAGCATGATCAACACCCCGCCGACCTTCTCGATCTACATCCTGCTTGAGGTCTTCCGCTGGCTCGAGCGTCAGGGCGGCTTGGCCAAGGTCGAGCAGACCAATACGGCCAAGGCCAAGCTGATCTACGACGCGGTCGACAACTCGGGCGGCTACTACGTCGGCACCATCTTCGACAAGGCCCAGCGCAGCCACATGAACGTGACGTTCAAGCTGCCGACCGAGGAGAAGACCGACCTGTTCGTGAAGGAAGCCGCCAAGCTCGGCATGGTCGCGCTGAAGGGTTACCGCACGGTCGGTGGTATCCGCGCCTCGATCTACAACGCCATGCCCACTGAAGGCTGCGCTGCCCTGGCGACCTTCATGAAGGACTTCCAGGGGCGCAACCCATGATCATCCACCACGTCCGCTTCAATTTGAAGGAAGGTGCCGATCTGCGCACCTTCCGGCGTGGCCTGAAGACGCTGCTGACTGTCCCGTCGGTGGCGGCGGGGTGGTTCGGCGAGCCGGCCAAGACCGAGAAGCGTGCGGTCAGCGAGACCGACTGGGACCTCGTCCTGCTGCTGCATTTCCGCACCATCAAGGATCACGACGTCTATCAGAAGGATCCGATCCACGAAGCCTTCATCGCCCTGTGTTCACCAATGTGGACCAAGGTTCGGGTGATCGACACGGCGCTGTAAGCGCGCCTACTGCTGACGCTGGAATCCGTCCGGCAGGGTCAGGGTCGGGGCATATTCGCCGCCGTCAGCGAAGACGTGGGCGAAGGCGGTATCGAGATTGACCGGGATGGTCTCGCCCGGTTCACAGCGGTGGTGGCTGCTGCACTTCATCACCACTGGATCCGGGTGTCCGCCGATACGTAGGTAGACGTACTGGTGGTCGCCCATGTTCTCGATCACCTCGACTTTGGCGTCGACGCGCGTCGCACTGGCGGCGGTGGCAACGTGCCCGGCGTGCGACAGGTGTTCCGGCCGGATGCCAAGCACGCGGCCCTCGCCAAGCGTGGCAGCCAGACGCTGGCGGTGGTGCATGTGCAGGCCGATGGTGGCGCCGCCGTCGATCGCGAAGCGGAAGAGATCTTCGTCACGCGAGAGGGCGCCGGTGATGAAGTTCATCACCGGAGTGCCAATGAAACTGGCGACGAAGCGATTGAACGGGTGATCGTAAACCACGGTCGGGGAAGCGACCTGTTGGATTTCACCGACGCTCATCACGGTGATGCGATCGCCGAGGGTCATTGCCTCGATCTGGTCGTGGGTGACGTAGACCATGGTGGTCTTCAGACGGTTCTGCAGGGTCTTCAATTCGAAACGCATTTCGCCACGCAGTTTGGCGTCGAGGTTCGAGAGCGGCTCGTCGAAGAGGAACGCCTTGGGCTGGCGCACGACGGCACGGCCGAGGGCGACGCGCTGGCGCTGACCGCCGGACAGGGCCTTGGGCAGCTTGGCTAGTTGGCTCTCCAGCGACAGCATGCGCGCCGCCTCGGCGACCTTGGCATCAATCTCCGGCTTCGGCATCTTGCGCAGCTTGAGGCCGTAGGCCATGTTCTCGTACACCGTCATGTGCGGGTAGAGGGCGTAGTTCTGGAACACCATGGCGATGTCGCGGTCTTTCGGTTCGACCGAGTTGACCACGCGATCGCCGATTGCGATCTCGCCGCCGCTGATGTCTTCAAGTCCGGCGATCATGCGCAGAGTGGTGGTCTTGCCACAGCCGGAGGGGCCGACCAGGACCATGAACTCATGGTCACGGATGTGCAGGTCGATGCCTTTTACGGCGGTATAGCCGTTATCGTAAAGCTTGACCAGTTTCGAGATCCGGATGTCAGCCATGGTTATCCCTTTACTCCGCCGAGCTGTATGCCTTTGACGAAATATTTCTGTCCGAAGATAAACAGGATGAGCATCGGCAGCATCATGATCAACGAGGCCGCCATCAGCAGGGTGTAAGCGGTGCTCTGGCTGCCGCTGAAGTTCTTCAGCGCGACAGGCAGGACGCGCACGTTTTCATCCGGCGCGATGATCAGCGGCCAGGTGAAGGCGCCCCACGCGCTGCTGAACGTAAAGATCGCGAGGGTGATGATCGCCGGCTTGCACAACGGCAGGACGATGTCCCACCAGACGCGCAGCAGACCAGCACCATCGATGCGCGCGGCCTCTTCAAGGCCCTTCGGCAGGGTCAGCATGTACTGACGCAGCATGAAGGTCCCGTAGGCGCTGGCGGCGGCTGGGATGATCAAGCCGAAGAAGCTGTTCAGCCAGCCGAACTGCTGCAGCAGAAGGTAGTTCGGGATCATCGTCACGGCGCCGGGCACCATCAGGGTGCCGAGATAGAGCAGGAATATGGTGTCGCGGCCCGGCCATTCGATGCGACTGAAAGCGAAGGCGGCGAGCGAGCAGGTCAGAACCTGTAGCGCCACTACACACACGGCGATGAACAAACTGTTCCAGGCGAACAGGGTCATCTTGACGTTGGGATCGGTCAGTACGGTTTCGTAGTTCGACCACATCAACCGGATCTGGCGGGTCAGGGCGATCTCTGACCCAAGCACCGCACGTGGCGCTGGCTCGTCGCCGACGAAGGCGGCGAGATCACTGCGCTCATCCGCCTTCAGTGGGTCGTCGGCAGTGCGGAAGACCGGGAAGGCGGCCTCGTAGCGCACGGCAATGCCGTCGCCCTGACACAGCGCAGCCGGCAGAGTGAGGTCGCGCACGGGTTCGCCCGGTTGTCCCCAGGTAATGTTCTTGAACTGGTAGAATTCCGTGAGCGGGTGCGGGTGGCGGTTGGGCACCCGCACCCCACCGAGCATCACCGGTTCGGCCTTGCCTGACAGCGGAGCCCAGGCGTCGGACATCGCCGGCGTGACCATCAGCGGCACGCGTCCAGCAAAACGTGTCTGCTTGAGTCGCTCCCAGGCGCCGGCGTAGCGCCCCGGACGCTCACAGAACCACGCCTTTGCCGCAGCCTCGTTGGCGACAGTGTCAAATCCGGGGGCGGCGAAGTCGGCGTCGACCGTCACCGCCTCGGCATATTTTACATACACGCGTGGATCACGGAAGCGGGCCAGCCCGCCCCATTCACCCAACCGCCGAGAGTCATTCAACACATTGCCCAACTGCACCGGCTGGCCGATGTCGTCGGACAGGTTTTCACCGCTCGGCGTGCGGGCACGATCGCCCTTGGCGCCCTCCTGCACCGGATTGCCCAGACGCACGCTGAGTGGCTCTCCTCGGGTGACCACGCCATCGCCCCCGCGCACCACCGCATAGAGCGCACGGCCGTCGCGGGTCCGCAGCGCATTGCCCTCATCCCCCAGGCTGGTCGCCATCGGGATCGGATTGCGTTCGAACACCTCGGCCTCGCCTTTGAACGAGGTGGCCAGCATCCACAGGAATGGCAGCAGCATGGTCGCGCCGAACGCGAGCAGGAACGTGTGACTGCTGATCGTCACCCACAAAGATGGCTTCTCACGCGACATGGGGCCCCTTCGCGCAGCGATGGGGCGGGCGCCGATGGGTGGTGACGGCAGAAAATCGGCACAGCCGATGCCGCCACGGTTTAGCCGGCGTCGCCGGCAAAACCGAGACTCGACAAAGCCCGGGGGTAGGACCGCAGGGATGCAGGGGCGAAGCCCCTGAACAAACAGCCATCTTAGTAATCCCCGGCCTTCGAGCCGAATCGCCAGTTCACCGCCGTGATCGTCGCCACCAGGGCGAACAGCACGAAGCTGACTGCCGCAGCGTAGCCGAACTCGAATTCGCCGAAACCTTTGGTGAAGATGAGATATCCGATCGTCGTCGTGCTGTCGTCCGGGCCGCCATTGGTCATCAGGTAGGCCATCTCGAAGCCGCCCTGCAAGCCGCCAATCATGCCCATGACGAATATGAAAAAGGTGGTCGGTGCGATCATCGGCCAGGTAATGTCCCAGAAACGCCGCCAACGGCTAGCGCCGTCGATCTCGGCCGCCTCGTACAGCTCTGGCGGCACACCAGCGAGAGCAGCGAGGTAGAGGATCATGGTGCCGCCGCCGATACCGGCCCACACGCCCATGAAGATCAGCGCCGGTTTGGCCAGATAGCATTCCATGCCGAGGATGGTCCAGCTCTGGTTGAGCCAGTCTGGCATCTCGCTCATGCCAATCGGTGTGCCACCGCTGCCCGTGACGCCGAACAGATGCAGCACCGGCAGAATCAGCGTGTTGATCAGTCCGCCCTCTTTATTGTACATCACTTTCCAAAGCAGGAACAACGCCACGCCCGAGGTCAGGGTCGGCAAGTAGAAGATGGTGCGGTAGGTGATCACCCCACGCAGCTTCTGCGATAGGATAACGGCCAGGAATAGCGCCCCGGCCATCGACAGCGGCAGGCCAAGCATGAACACGACGGTGTTGAACAAGTAGTACCAGAACCGCGAGTCGGCGAACATGCGGTTGAAGTTCTCGAAGCCGACGAACACCGGCGTGGTGAACGGATCCCAGCGGAAAAATGCCAGCCCAAGGGTGAACAGGGTCGGCCCGAGGGTGAAGACCAGGAACAGCGACAGATTCGGCGAGATGAACGACAGGCCGGCGCATAGCGCGCGTCGCGCCTTGGCGGCCCGGCCGGCGGCGTGCGAGGCCAACATCTGCGGATCGATATCAGGCATGCGGCGGTTCCTTCCGCGTGCGCCAGACTCCGAAGGCGAGCAGGCCAATCACGCCGGCCAAACCCCCGAACACGACCATGGTGGCCAAACTCGGCCCTTGTCTGCCTGGCGGCTGGTCGAGGGCGAAGCCCTCGCTGCCTGCCCTGTCCATCGCCGCAACTGTGCGGGCGGCCAAATCCTTACCCAGCACGTCGCTGCTGGTGAACCGCTCGCCCTTCGCGAAGGCTGCCAATTCGGGCACCTCGCGCAGACCGACGCCGGCGACCAGCGCTTGATCAAGCGGATCGCGCGGACTCATCCAGGCCGGCAGATTGCTCCAGCGAATGTTCTCGTGCCGGGCGTAATTGCTGAACGGCCAGCGTGGGCGGCCGACCTGGCCGTGCACGGCGCCAAGCTCGTGCTCGGGCGTGCGATTGACCACCTCGTCGGGAATCAGCGGGTCGGCCTTGCCGACGTAATCGAGCGTCATGGCCATGTTCGCGCTCGAACCGTCCTCCAACAGGATGACCTTCTGGTAGTCGTGATTGCGGATCAGCAGTTCAAGGAAACGGAACGCCTTGGCCGGATCCTTGGCGCTGCTGGTCAGAAAGGTGCAGCGGGTGTTCATCACCGTTAGATAGCCGCGATCCTGATGCTCGCGGTCGCCCCAGGCGCCGTCGCGCTGGCCGGGGCCCTTCCCCTCGCGCTGCCAACGCGCCCACTCGTCGTAGGGTGCCCAACGCGGTGTGCGCACCATGCGCCAGTCGAACGAAACATTGGCGCGGATCTGCATCAAGTACCAGCGACCCATTGACATCATACCCGCAGTTCCAGCGAGGAACTGCCCGTTGATTCCGGTTCCGCCGTAGCCACCGCCGCCGGTCGCCATCTGCTGCATGTCCGAGGAGGTCGGCACCGCCTTCCAGGCGTGCTGCATGTCGTAACTGAACTGCAGCGAGGTGGTCAAGGCTTGGCGGTTGGGCCACGGTGTCAGCGTACCGTCCGGCTGCCGCGCGAAGGGCGCGATGCAATCCTCCCACGATAGGCCCGACACTCCGCGAGCAGTCCGCTCGTCGGCGGTCAAGGCGGCGAATCCCGACGCCTCCTCACCTCGCATGCCGGCCCCGATCTGCATCGCCAACAACCACGGGTCGGGCGGCGGGCCACCGAAGCTGATGAAGCGGCCATCAGCTCCGCGACGGTTCAGGCTCTTGGCCAGCGCTGCATAGTCCCACCACGTCCAACCCAGCCAGGGTTCTGGCGGAATCGGTTGGCCCGCTGCGGTGCGCTCAGCGACAACCCGCTGATAGAGCGTACGGTTGAAGTAGATGAACGGATAATCGACGTTGTTCGGCACGGCATACCAGATGCGTGCGTCGATCGGATCGTCGATCCCGGGGCGATACGCTGGGTTCGGCCGGCTGATGTTGTCGAGCAGGGCCGGCCAGGTCTCGTGCGCGAGATCCAGCTTCGCCTCCTTCAAATACGGATTGAGCGGTTTGGCGATGCCCTTGGCGATGTACTTCCCGAGATCCTCGGGGTTATAGACATCGATGCAGTCGGGGGCATTTCCCGCCGCGCTGCGCGTGACGATGCCCTGGGCGTCACTACCGCCTGGCACCACCTGGACGATCAGGCCCTGGTCACGATTGGCGCGGTTGAAGATGTTGCACTGCTCGACTCGGGCCGGATTGGGGTCGGTGCCCCAGCCCAGAACCTGGACCGTGCCGCCAGCGGTGGCATCAGCCGGATAAACGCGCAACACGAACCGATTGAGAGCCCACCAGCCACCGAGCAGCACGACCAGACCGCCCACAAGCCAAGGCAGTTCGCTACGGCGGGTGACGGCGGAATCACTCATGCTAGGGCAGCACCATAGAGGCGACGGATCTGTTCGTCGAACGCATTCGCGATCGGGTATACAGGAGCTGTATCAGACGAGCCGAACGATTTGCGCCTACAGCACATGGACACGAAACAACCCCCGGCTTGCGGCCGGGGGTTGTCGCTGGTCGAGCGTCAACCAGGGTTGCTCAGGCTTTGGCTTCGGCCGCAGCGACGGCGGCGTCGATGCCGTCGATCTCACCGGGGCTGATGATGCCCTTCTCGACCAGAATCGAGACTAGGCGTTCGAACTTGCGCTTGGTGCGGTCGTCCGACTGGGCTACGGGAGCCGGGTCGCGGGCCGGCGCAGCAGCGCGCTCCTGGTAGGCCGGACGCTCGCGGTAGGCCGGACGGTCGTTGTAGCCGCCGCGGTCACTGCCGCGGTCACTGCCGCGGTCACTGCCGCGGTCACTGCCGCGGTCACCGCCACGGTCGTTATAGCCGCCGCGTTCGCCCTGGTCGTAGTTGTTGTCGCCGCCGCCGCCGCCGAAGTCGCCTTCCGGACGAGGCTTACGGGGTTCGGTCAGGGTGACGGAAACAGCCTTCATGCCTTTCTCGCCAACTTCCATCTCGAACTGCACGCGTTCGCCGATGTCGAGGAAGCGGAAGCCTTCCATCTGAATGTTGTTCTGGTGGACGAAGACATCCTCGCCCTGGTCATCGGGCTGAATGAAGCCGTAACCACGGCGACGATCGAAACGGACAACGGTTCCAGTGGGCACAGGGGCCTCCTATTAAATTGCCGCTACCAGCGGCGGAATGCGGACGTCCCGAAATGACAGCAGCGCGAGGCTAGACGTACGCGGTGTTTGGGTGCTCGAACAGAACCCCGGGCAATGCAGCTTCTTCATGTCCCGGAGTTCACCACTGTCGTAGCCTTGGGATAGTGAGCCGTTTCGCCCCAGGTCAAGGCAGGGGTGCGATGTCCAGCCGGTCGAACACCGCCTGGTTGGCGATCGAGCGGTTGTGACTACAGACCGCCAGGCCCACTTGCGTGGCATCCCCCAGGCTGGGGATCTGCAGATTCTCGCCAAGCTGGTGCCAGTCGGAACCGTCACCACTCCACCAGGCCGAGATCATTGTGCCGCGGCGTTGGAGACGCAGCCATACGGGGAAGCTCGTTGCCGGTGCATCCACGCTCAGGCTATCGTTTGCGATCTGCTCACGGTAGATGAACTGTATTTTGCCGCCGTGGGTGACAATAATGGCAGCCATCGCCGCTGCGGGATCCTCGTCGTCACGCAGCATGATCCCGGCCTTGTCCCACTCGTCGGTTGCTTCCATAGACACCACCCGAACGGTCGCGGTGAATGCGGGCGGTGGCTTCCGGTAGACCCAGTGGCACTCGTCCCGACCGCCCCAGATATCACTCCCGCCTCCGGTGATGCGCCAAACCCCCTCGACGAGCTCGGCCTTGCCCTTCGGTCGGGCGTCTCCCAGCTCGATGACCGTCCATCCTTCGGGCAACGTGGTACCCGCCTTGGGCGTGACTGGCGGCGGCGGGACTGCGCCGGGACTGCCCTTGGAAGCAACCGGTGGCGCAGGTGGCACCGGACGTGGCGGGCTCGCCGACTCGTCCGTTGACGTGCCTACGAATACCGCCAACAGCACCATGGCGGCGATGACCGAACCAACCAGCCATGGCACCGGCGATCGGCCCGCCGAACGGCGCGGAGCCGGCTCGGCCACCGGACTCAGGCCGCTGGCTGAGGTCCGTCCCGAAGCGGCACCGGACAGCACATCGCCGACTGTTCCCAGCTGCCGACCGAAAGCGTTACGGACACGTTCATCGGATCGGGCCGCACCATTGCGCACCGCCTCACTGAGTTCGATGCGATCGAATGGTCCCAGTTCACCGCGGTTGGTGATGACATAAAAACGACGCGGCGTCTGAGCGGCCATGCGTTCAGCCTAATCCTTAGATCCGGCTATTCCACGGTCCGGGCCGACTGTGGGATTACTGGCGCCTGCCCGCGCAGCACACTGTTGCCGCTGAACAGCACGCGCTGGTCGATCGCCGATGGATTCAGCCAGTCCTGTTCTTCCAAATGGTAGGCGGCAATGGCATTGCGATAACAGGTCGCCTCGACCTGGATGCGCGGAATGCCGCGTTCCAGCATCAGGCGCGCGGTCTTCGGCACCGCCAGTGGATCGGACACCCCCCAGTCGGCGCTGGAGTCAACGATGATGCGCTCGCTGCCGAATCGACGCACCACCTCGACCATGCGTTCCGAGCCCATCTTGGTGCGCGGGTAAAGCGTGAAGGCGGCCCAAAAACCCCGCTCCAGCGTTTCTGCGACCGTCTCCTCGGTATTGTGGTCGACGATCACCCGTCCTGGCGGCAGGCCGTGTTCAAGGCAGATGTCCATCGACCGGCTGGTGCCACGACCCTTGTCGCGATGTGGCGTGTGGATCATCACCGGCAGGTCGACCTCTTTAGCCAGCTCAAGCTGAGCGCGGAAGGCCTTCTCCTCGGCCGGGGTCTGATCATCGAAGCCAATCTCGCCGACCGCAACGACGCCATCTTTGGCGACCCACAGTGGCAGCACCTCTAGTACTTCAGCAGCAAGACGCTCGTCATTCGCCTCTTTCGAATTAAGGCCGATGGTGCAGTAGTGGCGCATGCCGAACTGGCCGGCGCGGAATCGTTCCCAGCCAACTAGGCTGGCGTAGTAATCTTCGAAGCTGCCAACCCGCGTGCGCGGCTGGCCGAGCCAGAAGGCCGGTTCGATCACCGCACGCACCCCGGCGGCACGCATCGCCTCGTAGTCGTCGGTGGTACGCGCGGACATGTGGACGTGAGGGTCGATGAGGAGGAGGTCGTCTGGCATGGCGTCAATCCGGGCAGTCGGCACCGCAAGCGCGGGCCAGGGGCGGTAAGGCAGGGTCGAGTGGACGGCTGGCGATGCGTCGTTCGCGGGCGTAATGCGCCAGCATGCGCCCGAGGTCGAGATTCCAGCGACGGTCCAGACCGATGATGCGCGCGCTGTCAGCCCCGACGAAGAAGCACTTCAGCGCCATCTGGTTGAGTGCGTCGTCGCCAAATTGCTCGGCCGGGAAGGGATTGTCCAGAGCGACTGCGGCGAAGACCGGCGCCATGCTGCTGCGCACGCCTTCGGCTGCCCGTCCCGTCAGCAGCGACGCATGCGACAGCAGCGGCAGCGCCTGGTAGAGCGCGACAAGCTCTTCGACGGTGGCAGCGTGGAAGCAGCGGTCGAGGGTCGCCAGCCAGCGCACCGGATCCGCCGAGGGCAGCGCCAGGACCAGCAGGGTCCGCGCTGCCTGGTCGCAGCTCCAATCGGCCGGATTCCAGCGCGTGCGCGCCGTTTCGGCCTGCACGCAATCCGCCGCCAGCGGCCCGCGGCCAACCCGTCGGGCGGCCTGGCCCAAGGCGAGGAACAGCGTCCGCTCGTCACCCTGCGCGATACGCGCCAGCTGAATGTCGAGCCAGAGCTGTTGGCCCAGCCATGTGCGCAGCAGCTCGGCTGGGGTGGCCATGCGCCCATCCTTCCGGATGCCAGACCGTGACGCCAGCGTCAGCGCTGGCGAATTGCACAGCAGCGTGGCGCACCGCTGCCGACGGAATCAGCTGCGCCGCACGCTAACTCCAAACGGACGGGCTGGACCAGGTCCAGGACGGCCATACCACCGCCATAGCGACTGCGATTGTCGCACGGGCGGTGCCGTGCCAGTCCTGCCATCGTGGCGGCGACGCCCATGCGGCGGAACCGCGGCGGATTCGCACTCTGGGTGTCACCGAATGCCGCAGCTGCCACGATGCCAAGCATCGCCCAGCGTTCAGCAGGGACCGCGCGTTGCCGATCATCCAGCGTGGTCGTGAAGCGACCCAGCTCTCCTGAAGGCCTGCACCTGACCGGCGCTGACCGCCACCATCCTCACCCCGTTGTTGCCGGATCGACGTCGATCGCGGTGACTACTCCGCCGTGACGCTTGAGCGGCCCGAGCTGATCAAGCAGGTGTTGCGCGGCACCGCGGCTGGGCGCCTTGATCAGCAGATGCCAACGGTGTTGGCCCTTGAGCCAGGCAAGAGCAGCCGGGGTGGGCCCAAGCACCACCGCGCCGAGCGGTCCTGACACGTCGATGATGCGCTGGCCGTCGGTCTCGGCGGCAGCACGCACCGAAGGCTCATCGGGGCTGCTCCACATTACGCGGACCAGGCCGCTGGACGGCGGATAGCCGTACTCGGCGCGCAAGGCCAGTTCGGCATCGTAGAAACGCTTAGGCCGGCCTTGCACAGCGCAGGCGATCGGCAGCGCCTCGGGATCGAAGGCCTGGACCACCACGGTGCCGGGACGCGCGCCACGCCCGGCCCGGCCAGAAACCTGGGCGACCAGCTGATAGGTACGCTCGGCGGCGCGGAAGTCGGGGGCGCTCAGGCAGCGGTCGGCGTGCAGGACACCGACCAGGGTGACGCGGGCGAAGTCGAGACCCTTGGCGACCATCTGGGTGCCGACCAGGATGTCGGCCTCGCCGTTGGCGAAGGCCTGCAGCAGCTTGGCATGGCCCTGGCGGCCGCCGGTGGTGTCGGCGTCGGCGCGCAGCGTGCGACAGCCGGGTACGGTCTGGCGGACCAGCTGTTCGAGCTGCTCGGTGCCCATGCCGGTGGTCGTCAGGTTGCCGCCGCAGGCCGGGCAGGCGTTGGGCATGCCGCGTTCGTGGCCGCAGTAGTGGCACTTCAATAGGCCCTGGCCACGGTGGAACGTCAGCGAGATGTCGCAGCTGCCGCACTGCGCAGTGACGCCACAGGTGACGCAGGTGACGACCGGGCTCCAGCCGCGGCGGTTGAGCAGGATGATCGCCTGCTCGCGCCGCTGCACCGTGGCGACCAGCCCGTCGACCAGGGCGCGAGAGAGTTCAGTGCGCTTGCCGCCGGCGCTGAATTCGCGGCGCATGTCGACTACCGTCGGCGTCGGCAGGGCTCCGCCGAGTGGCCGGTTTTTTAGCGTCAGCACGCGGTAGCGCGGCTGCGATCCGTCGGCCGGCTTGGCATTATGCACGCTTTCCAGCGAGGGCGTGGCGCTACCCAGGATTACCGGGATCGCCAGTTGCTTGGCGTAGACCACCGCGGCGTCGCGTGCGTGATAGCGCGGCACCGACTCCTGTTTGTAGGAATGCTCGTGCTCCTCGTCGACGATGATCAGGCCGGGCGCCGGCAGCGGGGCAAACAGCGCCGAGCGCGTACCCAGCACCAGGTCGACCTCGCCGGCCGCGACCTGTCGCCACAGCTCGGCACGTTCGCCATCGGTAAAGCCGCTGTGCCACACCACCGTGCGCGTGATGCGCGCGCGCACGCGCGCCGCCAGCTGTGGAGTCAGGCCGATTTCGGGCAGCAGGAATAGCACCTGTTTCCCGCTCGCGATGACCCGCTCGGCGAGGTCGAGATAGACCAGCGTTTTGCCCGAACCAGTGACGCCATAGAGCAGAAACGCCTCGTGGCGGCCGGCTTCCAGCGGGGCGACCACCGCGTCGATCGCTATCTGTTGCTCGGCGGTGTGGGCATGGCGCTCGGCGCCGGCCTCCAGCCGTACCTCCATGACGTCGGCGTCCTCGACCAGCTCGCGCAGGGCACCGGCGGCGACCAGCTTCTTGAGGATATCGCGGGTGCAGGCGCCACGTTCCATCGCTTCGACCCAGGTCAGCGGTCCGTCGGGCAAAGCGGCGAGGACCTCGCACTGGCGTTTGGTCATAGCGACAGAGAGGACCGGAGAAGCGGAGCCCGCATCGCCTTCGGTTCTCCGGTCCTCTGTGTGCGCCTTCGTCAGCCGCCGTTCGACCTTTATCACCTTGCCCTCGCGCACCGCCGCCGGCACCGCGCCAGCGAGGAACTCGCCGACCGAGCAGCGGTAATAGCGCGCGCCCCAGCGGATCAGACGCAGCAGATGCGGCGGCACGCGTACCTGCGGCCGCACCGATAGCACGTCTTTCAGTTTGTCCGCGAGCGCCCCCTCCGGCATCTTGCGCTCCATCGCGATGATGAACCCGCGCACCGTGCGGGGGCCGAACGGTACCGTCACGCAGGCGCCCGGGCTGGCATCGGCGGCCAGCGCCTCGGGCACCCGCCAGGTGAACGCATCGTGCCCGGGCACGTCGACCGCGATCTCGGCGAGGAGGGGTAGGGGTTCGTCGGGCACGGCCGGCATGGTGGACCGCGATCTCCGGTTGCGAGTGGCGCCCCTCGGCGACCATGCGGCGATGCGCAACGCCGATGCCCGGCAGTCGACCCTGTTCGCGATGTTCCAGACCGAGGACCGGGTGCCCAAGGCCCATCCGCTGCGCCGGGTGCGCGAGGCAGCCGGCGGTGCGCTGGCCGAGATGCGCCACCGCATCGATGCGGTCTACCCCGCCAAGGCGCAGATGGCCGCCGCCCCCGAAGAGATCCTGCGCGCCCTGCTGCTGTGGTCGCTGTACGGCATTCCCAGCGAACGCCGCCTGCTGGAAGAGCTGCAATACAACCTGCTCTACCGCTGGTTTGTCGGTCTGCAGTTGGACGACCGCGGCTTCGCCCGCATTACCTTCCGCCAGCACCGCATCCGCCTGGAAAAGGCCGGCGTGTTGCGCGACTTCATCTCCGGCACCCTGGCCCGGCTGCCGCCCGGTGTGCTGCGCAACCCGCACCTGACCCCGAACCGCCCGCTGCTTGAGGCGTGGGTCGGACAGCTGCGCTGGGACGCCTGATTCCGGGTAGCGAATCCCCGCCGTATGGACTGGACACGGTCAGAGACCCCTGTGTTCTAGACACATCGCCTGTGGTGACCATGCTGACGAGCAGGATGCCCATCCGTCGCAAACCAGTGAATCCTCGACGTCGCGAGCCCTTGCCTCGTGAAGATCTGGGGTTCGCCGTGGTCTCCGGGGACGCGCATCTTGCCGATCGTCTGCGCTGGGCGGTGCAACACGGCCCACGACCCTATACCAGCATCAAGGCGATCGCCACGGCGATCGGTGCGCACCCGTCCGCGCTGACTCCATCAAACTTCAAGTTGAGCGTCAGCGCCGGTCGCGAGGCGGCCCGGCTGCTCGCGGTTCCGCCTGGCTTCCTTGCCGAACATCCGATCCTCCCTGACGACCTGCCTGAGACCTTGATGCCTGAGTGGCGGGCGATCGGCAAGGTCCGTGACCGGGCGAAGCGCCTGGGCGGCGGCTGGCTGCCCGAGGCGAATCTCGCCGCGCTCCGCCCCGAACGGACGGACCCGCCACTCGTCCTCGCCGCCTTCACATACCTGCGCGAACAGGCCCTGCGCCTGCTCGACTCCCCGGCAATCATCGAGCTGACCCGCGGCCGGTGGTGCGAGATCCTCGAACAGCTGGCCGAGGGGGCGGTAGCGGCAGGCGTAGATCTGCACGACCGCCGCTACCGGGTCGCCAAGCAGTTGCACAGCGCGATCAAGGAGTCGTGATGCGTCACCTGCTGGTCGTCGAAGATGATGATGGCCTGGCGCGATCGATCGCCGCCTGCGCCAGCCCGCTGGGCTGGCTGCCGACCCACGCCAAGGCGGCCGACGAGGGCCTGACCGCCCTGACGAATGCGGCCTGGCAGGCGGTGCTGTGCGATCTGCAGCTGCCCGGTTCCAGCGGGCTGGCGGTGATCGCAGCGGCCGCCAAACTGGAGCCGCGTCCGCACATCATCGCCATGACCGGCATGGCCGACGCCGCCTTTTTTTTAGAGGTGGCACGCCGGGCGGGCGCCACGGCGATTCTGCCCAAGCCGTTCACTGCGGATGAACTCGCTACCGCGCTGGCAACGTCCTGACCGCCACCTGACCATTGGGCTGGCGCCAGCGGAACCACGCGGTCGCCGCCAGCCCGCCAGTGGACGGATTGGTCAGTTCCAGCTGACCACCATAGCGCAACAGCCAAGACCGCACGACCAGCAGGCCGAAGCCGCCGCCAGGCTCGCCCGCCGTGCCGGTCCGCACGGTCACCGGCTGGCCAGCGTCCAGGGCTAGGAGGTCAGCTTCCGGCATGCCGCATCCCTGGTCGCTGATGGTGACGCAGATGCGGTCGCCGTGCAATTCGGCACAGATGCGCACCGTACTTCCCAACGGAGCGAACTTGAGCGCATTGCCGAGCAGGTTGCCGAGTACGTGGTGGGTGATGACGGTGGCGTCCCCAGCCACCAGTACGCCGGCCAGCGCGGCCGGTACGGAGTGCAGCTCGACGCGCTTGGCCCTGGCCAAGCCTTGATGTAGGGCAACCACGGCATCCACCGCCTGATCAATCCACGCTCCGCCATCGTCTGGCCCATCCCGGCCAGACAAATAATCGGCACGGGCGTTGGCAACGATGTCGAGGGCGGCAGCCAAGGCCCGCTGCCGCTCACTGCCCTCGTCGCTGCGGCCGATGCGCAAGGCAAGCGAGCTGAGTGGCGTGGCGAGGTCGTGGTAGAGCGAGCGAAACAACGTCTCGATGCGGCGCTTCTGCTCGCCCACCTCTCGCTCAGCGTGCCGACGGATGATGATGTGGACAACAATCATGATCAGGCTGAGCAGGATCCAGCCGAACAGCATGATCGCCTGCGCTGCGGTGCGGCCGGCTGGCGAGATCAGATCGGGGAACGTCTGACCGCGCGTCTGCAGGGTCAGGGCGACGGCGGCGACGACCAGGCAGATCAATGTCCACAGCACCGCTCCGCGCAGTCCGGCGATGATCCCGCCCAGCCATGGCAATACCGCGATCCAGATCAGCGTGCTGCTGTGGAATCCGCCAGTGAACCAGGCAAAGGTAGTCTGATGGACCAGACCGGCGGCCAGCATCAGCGAGCACGGTAGCAGTGGGTCACGGTGAAACCGGAAGGCGAACGGCGACAACAGGTGGGCCAGCGAGGCGCCGATGCCGACCATGCAGGGCAGCGGATGGTCGATCGCCTCGCAGGCGACCGCGGCGTAGGCCCACATCAGCACACCGGTGGTCAACACGGCTGCGACCTGGGCATGCACTGCCTGGGCATCCAGTCGGCCGTCGTCCAAGCCTGGGCCGGCATAGACGCGGATCAGCCAGCGATAGGTCGACACAACCAACGGTTAGCCGGTCGGAACGCCGGCGCCAGTCCTACGGGTGTCCGGCCAGGTGGACATGCCGCACGCTTGCCGCGGCCCGCCGACCACGCCACAGTGGCGCCACGTGGCAGTCGCACTCGACAGCATCCTTCGCCTGCCCACGCCAGAACATGCTGACGTGGTCTTCCGCACCGCCGGGCCGCTGTCGCGCCTGTGCGCCTGGCTGATCGACGCTGCGTTGCGCGTGGTCGCCGTGATTGTCCTCGGCCTGCCGCTGATGGCCTTGGGCAACGTCGGCATCGGCGCCATCCTGCTGGTGTGGTTCGGCCTCGACTGGCTGGCCGGCGGGCTGATCGAATGGCGCTGGGAGGGACGCACGCCGGGCAAGCGCTCGCTCGGCATCCGGGTGGTCGGGGCTGACGGCCTGCCTGCGCCGCTGCCCGCCTGCCTGCTGCGCAATCTGCTGCGCTATGCCGACGCCCTGCCCACCGCCGCCACCGCCCTGGTGACCATGACGGTCAGCGGCCGTTTCCAGCGCCTGGGCGATCTCGCCGCGGCGACCCTGGTGGTCTACGATGACCACAACGCCCCACCGCCAGCCGCCGCCGAGGATGCCGGCGTGGCCAAGGCCGCAGTGGCCCTACCGCCCGAGGTCGCGGCCGCAGTCGATGGCCCTGCGGCACGCGCCCTTGCCCGCTATGTCGGACGGCGCAGCGGCCTGTCGGCCCCGCGTCGCCAGGAGATCGCCACCCCGTTCGCCACCGCTTTGGCCAAACGCCTTGGTCTGGATCCCCCGAAGGATGCCGACCTGCTGCTGCGTGCGGTGCATCGACGGCTGGGCACGGCCGGCAACGACGCCACCGGAGCAGCTCAGGCAGCCGGCGCACGCGCCGCCAGCCTGCTCGCTCGCCGCCGGCCGCGCTGGCAGCGTCTCGACCAGGCCCTGGCCGGCGGGACGATCGCGCGCGCTGCGCCCGGCGAGTCTACCGACGACCCGGCCCCCGCGCGGCTCGCCGCGCTGTACCGTGGAGCCTGCGCCGACCTCGCTCTGGCCGATGCCTATCACCTGCCGGAATCGGCGGTCAGCTATCTGCAACGCCTGGTCGCCCGCGCCCACCTGCGCTTCTACCGCCGCAGCGCGCTGGCAGGACGACGTCTGGCCGACCTGCTGCTGGTCGAGGTACCAGGCCGGCTCTACGGCGATCCGTGCCTGCGCATCGCCGCCTTCGCCTTCTTCGGCACTTTCACGCTGTGCGCGCTGTGGGGCTTGGCGCGGCCCGAGCAGGCCGTCCAGCTGCTCGGCAGCGAGGTGGTCGACGACATGCGCGAGATGTACGCCAAGGCGCCGGAAGGTCGCGAGGCGGCGCAGGGCGGGCTGATGGCCGGATTCTACATCCACAACAACGTCGGCATCGCCCTGGCCTGCTTCGCCAGCGGCATCTTCGCCGGCATCGGCTCGCTGGTCTGGCTGGCCGCCAACGGCTGCTTCCTCGGCCTGGTCTTCGGCTTCATGGCGACGGTCGACGCTTCGACCCGGGCGCATTTCTTCGCCTTCGTCTCGGCGCATGGGCCGTTCGAGTTGACCGGCATCGCCTTGGCCGGAGCCGCCGGCCTACGTCTCGGCCTTGGCCTGGTCGACACCCGCGGCCTGACCCGCGGGGCAGCACTTGCCGCCTCGGCTCGCCGCGCCCTGCCCATCCTCGGCGCCGCCGCCCTGTTGGTGGCGATGGCGGCACCGATCGAGGCCTTCGTCTCACCCTCATCCCTGCCGCTGTGGGCCAAACGCAGCGTCATGGTGATATGCGCCACCCTGCTGGTGCTGTGGCTGGGCGTCGCCGGCCATCGCGGTCATCGCATCCTCGCCGCGCGCGGCACGCTGGACGCCGCATGAGCCCCGACAGCGCCACCATCGCGATCCGCGAGCGCTCGCTGCCCGAGCTGTATGACCTCGCGCTGCTGGTGGTCCGCCGCCGTCCGTGGCCGCCGCTGCTGTTGGTGCTGATCGGCGCAGGCCCGTGGCTGGCGCTTGACGCCTGGCTGCTGCTTGGCAGCGGCAGCCAGACCGAGCCATGGGCGATGTGGTATCCTCTGCTGCTGCTGATCGCGGCGCAGACACCACTGGCCTTCGCCCCGCTGACCGCCTGGCTGGGCGCCGCAATGTTCAGCGAGCGTCCGTCGCTGCGCGAGGCCCTGCGCGACGGCTGGCGGCCGTGGTTCGCGCTGCTGGTAGCCGGCGTGCTGCACGGTGTCCTCGCCCTCTTCCCGCTACTGCTGCTGTTCTGGCCGGCCCATTTGTCCGAGGTGCTGGTGCTGGAACGGCAGCGTCTGCGCCCGGCGTGGCGGCGCGCCTCGGCCCTGCGCGGAGTCGCTTCGGGGGGCGGCATCGTCCACCTGCTGGTCGCTGCGCTGGTCTCCGTCGCATCGCTGTGGTGCCTGGCTGGAACAGTACAGGCGCTTGGCGGCCTGCTGCTGCACGCCGATCCCTGGACCTTCGAGTCGTGGCATCTCTACATGCCCGGACGATCGGTGCTGCCGCACGTCGCGGTGTGGATCGCAGCAGCCTGGCTAACCATCGTACGCTTCTTATGGTATATTGATCTGCGCACGCGCTGCGAAGGCTGGGCGGTCGACCTCGAACTGCGTGAAAACGCCCGCCGCCTGGAGGGCCGGCCATGAGCCGCCGCTGGCACCTGGTGATCGCGCTGCTGCCCGTCGCGGGCGCCATGGCAGGCGAGGCGGACCATCTACGGGACGCCTTGCGTGAAAACGCCCCGCCGTGGTACGACGCCTCGGCCGATGGCTGGCGGCGCATCGAAGTTCGCGAGCCGGAGGCGGCCAAGTCACCATCATCCGATGGCGGCGGCCTTGGCGTACAACTGGTCGCCATCCTGCTGCTGGTCGGCCTGGTCGCCGCCATCGTCTGGGTGGTGTGGCAGTTGCGCAAGCTGAGCAGCGGCAACACCGAGGTCGAGATCGGCGCGCCGACCGTGACAACCCGCGCCGCCCCCGACTTGTCGCTGCTGCCGCTGCCCGATGCCGGTCTGCCACCAGACGAGGGCCTGCGTCGAGCCCTGGCCAAGCAGGACTGGCACCGCGCGGTGGTGTGGGTCCACGCCAAACTGCTGATGCGCCTCGATCACGCTGGTGCCCTGCGCCTCGAGAAGGGCGCGACCGACGGCCAGCTGCTGGAGGCCGCGCGCCGCTGGGCCGCTGCTAAGCCGGGCCGGCGCAGTGCGGTCAGCGCGCTGGAACGCACCGGCTCGGCCTTCGCCGCCGTTTACTTCGGCCACGCCACCGCCGACCGCGCGCTGGTCGACACGCTCTTAGCTGCCGATGTCGAAGCAGCCCGTGTGCTGACGGCGGAGGGCGCATGAGGTCCCCCCTGCCCGCGCTCATTGTCATCCTCGTCTTGCTTGCCGGCTGCGGCGAGGTGCTTGATACCACCTATGGCGACGAGCGGCCGGGCAGTGTCGACGGCGCCAGTGTGCTGCTAGCGCGGCTCGACCAGCACACCCGCTTGCGCCGCGCCTCGCTACTGACCCCACGCATGCACGACGACTGCATGCTGATCGTCCACCTCGCACCCGAGCCGGGCCTGCCCAGTGCCGAGGCCTGCACCTGGCTGCAAGAATGGCTAGAAGCCGAGGACGGACGCCAAGCGGTGCTGATCCTGCGCGGCGATTCGCCGGCCCCGGTGTTGTGCCGGCGCTGGGCCGCTGAATCCCTGGCTGAGGGCGAACGGGTCGGCGGCATCACCGGCGAAGCGCTGATCGCCCTGGCCGGACGCTTCGAACGCGCTGCCGCGTCGGCCGATCCGCCCGCTTGGCCAGCGGCGGTCGACGGGGTGCTCAGCTGCCCGCTGTTCACCGTGCGACCACGCGCCACCACCCGGCCGGTGACTCAGGACGAAGGCGAGCAGTCGGCCCTGACCCTGCGTTGCGGCCCGCTGATCGAGGGCCACGATATGCAGCCACTGGTCGCCGCCCGCCTGCGCGACGGCACCGAGGCGCCGTGGTCGGTCGCCATTCCGTTCGGCGACAGTCGACTGGTCGTAGCGGTAAACGCCTCGCCGCTGCTCGACGGTGCGATGCCCGATGCGCAGGCGCGCAAGCTCGCCGCCGGCTGGCTCGACGAGGTGATTGCCTGGCACGGCACGCCAAAGCCGGCCTGCGCCTGGCTGGGCAGCCTGCGCGTGCGTGACGGCGAGCCCGAAGCGGCCAACCCCATGGCGATGGTATTCACGCGCTGGCCGATCGCCCTGGCCGCCTGGCACCTGGTGGCGCTGGTCGCGCTGTGGCTGGCCGCGCGGGCGTGGTGGCTTGGACGCCGCGAAACGCCGCACGACGGCCGTACCGCCTCGTTCGGCGCCCACGTCGACGCCCTGGCCGGCCAGCTTGCCGGCGAGCGTCATCACCAAGCTGCGGCCCGCGCCATCGCGCGGGCCAGTGGCCTGCCCAGTCCTCCCAAGCTGCGCGACGCCGACGAGGCGCGCGCCTGGCTGACCCGCAACGCCACGGACAACCCCGAGAGCACCCGATGAGCACCACTCCGATCGACATCACCCAGGTCACTGCGCTGATCAGCACCATCCGGGAACGGCTGGGATCCATCTTCGTCGGACAAGACAAGCTGGTCGACGGCGTGCTGGCGGCGGTTCTCGCTGGCGGCCACGTGCTGGTCGAAAGTGTTCCGGGGCTCGGCAAGACCCTGCTGGTCAAGTCGGTGTCGCGGGTGCTCGGCCTGGACAGCGGACGCGTCCAGTTCACTCCCGACCTGATGCCATCGGACATCACCGGCAGCCACGTCTTCGACCTCGCCGAGCGCCGCTTCATCTTCCGGCCTGGCCCGATCTTCACCCGTTTCCTGCTGGCTGACGAGCTGAACCGCGCTCCGGCCAAGACCCACGCTGCGCTATTAGAGGCAATGCAGGAACGTCAGGTCACCCTGGATGGCACGCGCTATCCGATCGAGGCCCCCTTTCTGGTGGTGGCGACACAGAATCCGATCGAAAGCGAAGGCACCTACGCCCTGCCCGAGGCCGCCCTCGACCGCTTCCTGCTCAAGCTGACCATCGGCTATCCTGACGAGGCCGAGGAACGCCGCATCCTCACTCTGCATCTGGCCGGCAGTTCGCCCGAACAGATCTTGATCGGCCTCCAGCCGGTCACCGACACTGCTGGCGTCCTCGCCCTGCAAGCTGCGGTGGCCCAAGTGCTGGTCGATCCCGCGGTGGTCGCTTACGCCGCCCGGCTGGTCCGCCGTACCCGTGGCTATCCCGGCCTGCACCTCGGTGCCAGTCCGCGCGCCGGAGTCGCAGTGCTCGCCACCGCGCGTGCGTTGGCGGCGATGCGCGGCCGCAACTTCGTCATCCCCGACGATCTCGCCGATGCCTGGCTGCCTTGTTTGCGCCATCGCGTGTCGCTCGCCCCGGAAGCCGAGGTCGAGGGCCGCAGCGTCGACGACCTGCTGCGCGAACTGCTCAAGAGCGAACCGGTGCCGCGCGGCACCGCGGTGACCGGCTGAGCGCGTGATCCACCCGACCCGCCGTCTCCTGCTGATCGCCCTCGTTCCGGCCGGCTGCGCGGTCGTGGCGGTGGCGTGGCCGGCCGCGCTCATCCCGCTGCTGGTCATCGACACGGTGATTGTCGCGCTGGCGCTGACCGACTCGGTGCTGGCGTACGCCTCGACCCGGGGTCTGCAGGCCGAAGTCGGCGGCCCCACCACGTGGTCAGTCGGCCGAGCCGAACGCCATACCGTCGGCCTGCGGAATCCCGGCCGCCTGCCGGTGCGGCTGACCGTGCTGCCGGACCTGCCCGGCAGCGTGCTGGTTGAGGGCGGCGCAATCGCACTGCGGCTGCGTCCGCGCACTCGCGCCGAGCTGGAGTTCCGCTGCACGGCGCCGCGCCGAGGTGGCTTTGCCAGCGCCGGGGTGCGCATCTCGGTCGACGGACCGCTCGGGCTGGTCCGCCGCCTCGCTGTGTTGCCCGCGCCGCGCGGCTTGCGCGTCTATCCGGACATGCGCCAGGTCTCGGAGTACGAGATGCTGGCCCGGCTCGACCGGTTGGAGTTCATTGGCGTACGTCGAGGTCGACGGTCCGGCGGCGACACCGAGTTCGACCGCCTGCGCGACTGGCGCAGCGGCGATCCGTTGACCCGGATGGACTGGAAGGCGACCGCTCGGCGCGAAGCCTTCACCGTGCGCGACTACCGCACCAGCCAGGCCCAGCGCATCACCATCCTGGTCGACGCCGGACGCATGATGGCAGCCGAGGCGGGGCCCGGTGGACGCACCATGCTTGACGCCGCGGTCGACGCAGCGCTGTTGCTGGCGTGGGTGGCGGTGCGTCAGGGTGACCGCGTCGGACTGCTCGCCTATGCCGACGGCGTACAGCGCTGGATCCCGCCGGCCGGCGGACGCGGCCACGTCGCACGCCTAGTCCACGCTCTGCATGATCTGCATGCCGAGCGGGTCGAGAGCCGCCACGAAGAGGCCTTCCTCCACCTCGACCGGCACGAACGCAAACGCAGCCTGGTAGTGGTGCTCAGCAACCTCATCGACGAGGTCAACGCCGACCATCTCGAACGCCACTGCCGCCGGCTGTCCGGCCGCCACCTGCCGCTCGCGGTGCTGCTGCGCGATCCCGCCCTGCACGGCCGCCTGCCGACGCGACACCAGCTGGGCGAAGCTCTGGCGGCTGATCCGATGACCCTGTGGCGGGCAGGTGCGGCGGCCGGCATCATCTCGTGGCGCAAACAGGTCATCGACCGCATGCGAACCGCCGGCTCCCTGGTGCTCGATGCCGATCCCGCCCGGCTGACGCCAGATCTGGTCAGCCGATATCTTGAGATCAAGGCGCGCAACCTGCTGTAATGCTGGCCGTCTCCGTTCTGGCGCCCATCATCGCATCATGCTCAAGCCTTGGCAGCTGCTGTCCTCCGAACCGCTGGTCGAATCGCCGTGGTTTTCGCTGCACCGCGAACGGGTGCGTACCGGACGCGGGCACATCCTTGATCCGTACTGGCGCATAGACGCCCCGTCGTGGGTTTGCGTCGTCGCCATCACCCCGGATGACTGCGTGGTACTGGTCGAGCAATATCGCCGCGGCTGCGACCGCATCGCGCGCGAGCTGCCGGCCGGCAATCTGGAAGCCGGCGAGGATCCTGCGGTCTGTGCCGCGCGCGAGCTAGCCGAAGAAACCGGCTATCGCGTCGCCGGAGCGATGACCGCGCTCGGCGTGCTGTATCCCGAACCGGCCCGCTCGTCGGCCCAGGCGTACGGCTTCGTCTGCCGCGTCGAGGCAGTGCCCGACGCACAAGCGCAGGAGCCGAGCGAGGACATCGCCATAATGCTGGTCCCGCGCGCGCAACTGCTCGCCGATCCCTTGGCCTGTGGGATGGTCCACGCCGTGCACCACGCCTTCCTCGCGAAGTTCGAACGCTAAGCACCGCCGGCCGCCGCTGCAGCCGACCTGGAGATCGGCGTTGGGAAGGGTTTGCAATCGAGCAATGTTCGATTATGTTCGTTCTACCACGATGCGACAATTGGCCGATGATCGCCTGGCTGTGCTGCAACGCCTGCTCTCCAAGCAGGGGTCGGTGGGGGTCGCTGCGCTCGCCCGCAAGCTGAACGTCTCTGAAATGACGGTGCGCCGCGATCTCGATAAACTCAGCGCCGCCGGAGCGGTAGCGCGAGTGCACGGTGGCGCGGTGGCGCAGGGTCGGCTGTCGTTCGGTTCGCGCCTGGAACGCGGCGGCAAAGCCAAGGCGATGGCGGCGGCCAAACTGCTGCCGCTGATCCCTGCAAGCGGCGCGATCTATCTCGATGGCTCGACCACGGTCTTCCAGTTGGTCGCGTTGCTCGGCGCCCGGCCGGGCGTGACGGCGGCGACCAACAATCTCGACACCTTCCTCGGCCTCACCCGCCTGCCCGGGATCAACCCGATTCTGGTCGGCGGGGCGCTCAACCGCGAGACCGACAACTTCGTCGGTGCGTTGGCGCGGCGCTGCCTCGACGGGCTCGTCTTCGACCTCGCCTGCTTCAGTTCCTATGCGCTGGATCCGCTGGTCGGCCCCAGTGAACCGGTTCCCGAAGATGCTGAGCTGAAGTCCTTCGTCTGCGGCCGCAGCCGCCGTGTCGCACTTGCGGTCGATGCCGGCAAGCTCGGCAGCCGCGCCACTGGTACGTGGGATCTGCCAGCGCACGCCATTCTCGTTACTGACCTCGTCCCTGGCGACACCCGCCTGGACGCTTATCGCCCACGCTTCACGGAGATCATCTGACATGGCTACTGTCGTCGTCCTGCCTAAGCAGGGTAATTCGGTCGAATCCTGCATCATCGTCCGCTGGATGAAGAACGTCGGCGACGCCGTCAAGGAAGGCGATGGGCTGTGCGAGGTGGAGACCGACAAGGCCACCGTCGAGGTGCCCGCGACGGCTAGCGGGGTGCTGCTGACGCAGGCCAGAAAACAAGGCGAGGATGTACCGGTGCAGACGCCGATTGCGGTGATTGGTAATGCTGGGGAGGACGTTGCGGGGCTGTTGGGAGGGACGGCAACAACGCAGGTTGTTGAGGCGAGCACGCCAGTGGCTGCGCAAACGACAACCCCGGCCGGGCCGGCCGGGGTGACGGGCGGGCCAGCGGCCCGCGCTCCGGGTGGGGCTCCGGGTGGAGAGGGCGGGTCTAGTCCGCGCGCGCGCGAGGCGGCGGTGGACAGGGGGGTCGATCTTGCTGGCGTTGCTGGCAGCGGGCCGAATGGGTTGGTCATTGAACGCGATATCGCAAACGCTCCGCGCATGACCCCAGCGGCCAAGGCAGCCGGCGGTACGATCCCAGCTGTGGGCACCGGCCTGGCCGGCACGGTCACCGCAGCAGACCGCATGACGCCCTTGGCTGCCGCTACGCCGGCCGTCGCCGCACCGGTCGCCGGCGCAGTCACCGACATTCCGGTCAAATCGATCCGCAAGGTCATCGCCGAGCGCATGCGCCAGTCGATCAGCACGACCGCGCAATTGACCCTCAACACCACCGCGAAAGCGACGGCGATGAACGCGCTGCGCGCGCGGTATAAGGCGGCCGGCGAATCGGTCGGCTTGGCCGCGCCGTCGGTCAACGACCTCATCCTGCTCGCGGTCGCGCGTACCCTGCCGAAATTCCCGATGGTGAACGCGCACTTCCTGGGCGACAAGATCCGTCAGTTCAGCGACATCCATCTCGGCGTCGCGATCGACACCGAGCGCGGTCTGATGGTACCGGTGGTCAAGGACGCCGGGCGCAAGAGTGTGGCCGAAATCGGCCGCGAGGTGAAGTCGCTAGCCAAGGCCTGTCAGGAGGGCGCAGTGAAGCCCGAGCAGCTGAGCGGCAGCACCTTCACCGTCACCAACCTCGGCGCTCTGGGCATCGAGCATTTCACCCCGGTGCTGAATGTGCCTGAGATCGCCATTCTCGGCGTCGGCGGCATCGTCCTGCGTCCGTACGAAGGAGCGAAAGGAGTCGAGTTCATCCCCTCGATCGCGCTGTCGCTGACCATTGATCACCAGGGCCTCGACGGTGCGCCAGCTGCGCGCTTCCTACAGGCGCTGGTCAAAGCCATCGAAGCTATCGACCTCGTGGTCGCGGCCTAAGGACAGCACATGAGTGAAATCTACGACCTGATCGTCATCGGCGGAGGTCCCGCCGGCTACGTCGCGGCGGAACGCGCTGGCGAATCCAAGCTGAAGACGCTGCTAATCGAGCGTGAAGAGCACCTTGGCGGCGTGTGCCTCAACTGGGGCTGCATCCCGACCAAGACGTGGCTGGCGTGCAGCAAGTTGTTCTACCAGGCTTCGCACGGAGCCGCCTTCGGTGTCAACGCCAGCAACCTCACCCTCGACTTCGCCAAGGTGCAGGAGCGCAAGGCCAAGGTGCAGGGCCAGCTGCGCCAGGGCATCAAGGGCCTGATGCGCAAATTCGGCGTCACCGTCGTGCAGGGCACGGCGAAGCTGGTCGCGGCCGGTAAGGTCCAGGTCGGCGAGACGGTGTACGAGGCGAAGAACGTCCTGATCGCCAGCGGCAGCCGTCCGGCCAAGCCGCCGATCCCCGGCCTCGACGGAGCAAACGTAGTCGACTCCAGCGGCATCCTGTCGCTGAGTGCGCTGCCCAAGAAGTTGGCGGTAATTGGCGGCGGTGTCATCGGCGTCGAGTTCGCCTGCTTCTTCGCTCAAGTCGGCGTCGCGGTCGAGGTAATCGAACTGATGCCCGAGATCGGCGGCGCGATCGATCCCGACTGCGCGCGCATCTTGCGCGAAGAACTGAGTGCCAAGGGCGTCAGCTTCCGCCTCGGCTACAAGGTGCAGAAGGTCGATGCCGCCGGTGTCCATGCCGTCGACGGGGGCGGCAATGCCGTGCATATCCCCGCAGACCTCGTGCTGTGCTCGGTCGGGCGCACGCCCAACACCGAGAACCTCGGCCTGGAAGCGGCCGGCGTCGATCTCGACCGGCGGCTCATCCGCGTTGACGATCAGGGCCGCACCAACATCCCCGGGGTGTGGGCGGCGGGCGACTGTTGCTCGCGCATTATGCTGGCGCACGTCGCCAGCCGCCAGGCCGAGGTGGTGGTCAACACCATCGCCGGGCGCAAGGACCGCATGCGGTGGAAGGCGGTGCCGGGCGTGGTTTATGCCAGTCCCGAAGTCGCCGGCGTCGGTTTGACCGAAGCCGCCGCCAAGGCCGAAGGTACACCGGTCATCGTCGCCAAGTGGCCGCTGCAGGCCAATGGCCGCTTCATCGCCGAGAACGACGGCAAGGGCCTAGTGAAGGTCCTGTTCCATGCCACCGACCGCCGCGTCCTGGGCGTGCACATCGTGGGCGGCGCGGCCGGCGAGATGATCGCTGGCGCCGCCACCGCGATCGAAGCAGAGCTGCGCATCGACGAGCTCGCCGAAGTCATCTGGCCACATCCGACGGTGTCGGAAGCCCAGAAGGACGCGATCTACCCCCTCCTCCATCACTGATTCAACCGCCGAGAATCCCATGCCCAAGACCCAGTTCATCGATCCCGCCACCGCCCGCGCCGCCAGCTTCATCGAGCCGCCCAAGGTGCCGGTCTGCCAGTACGGCACGCCAATCGCCGACGAGCTGAACCGCTACGGCAAGTCCGCCTTGGTTGGCGTGCTCGAAGACATGGTCCTGATCCGCGAGTTCGAGACCATGCTGCACAAGATCAAGATGGAGGGCAGCTACGAGGGCGTGAAGTACGAGCACGCCGGTCCGGCCCACCTCTCGATTGGTCAAGAGGCCTCGTCAGTCGGCCAGGCCCTCGAACTGGGCATCGACGACCACATCTTCGGCAGCCACCGCAGCCACGGCGAGATCCTTGCCAAAGGCATGAGTGCGATTCGCAAACTGTCCGAAGCCGACCTCGACAAGATCATGCGCGGCTTTGACAGCGGTGCGATTTTGAAAGTGATCGAGCCCGGCTTCAACGGCAGCGGGAAAGCCTTGGCGACCCGCTTCCTGGTCTACGGCGCGCTCGCCGAAATCTTCGCCCGCGTGCCCGGATTCAACAA
>JBBQCI010000037.1:0-35795 GCA_038318565.1 Planctomycetota bacterium | reverse complement strand
TCGAGTTCGAGGACGAAGGCATCGAGAAGCGGCAGAACGCCATCGCCAAAAAACATGGTTTTGTGCTGCGGCACCACCGCCTGGAGATGTTCGGCCTGTGTCCGAGCTGCCAGCAACGCCTGGCGGTCGAAAACGCCGGCTAACCCCGCCTCTTAGCGAGGGTCGTTCGTTGGTGGCCGTTGGCCGGACAGGAACCTCCAAGCCGTAGGCGCATAGCGTCTAGAAAGCCACCTGCGTGGCTTTCAGCGGCGAGGCTTTCGGCGGCAAGGCCTCCAGCCGTCCCGGCAGGAGGTTGGTTCGATTCTGTGTCGTGGCCACTAACGAAAAACCCCCGCCTAATAGCGAGGGTCGTTCGTTGGTGGCCGCGGCCGGAATCGAACCAGCGACACGCGGATTTTCAATCCGCTGCTCTACCAGCTGAGCTACGCGGCCAGCGCAGTCAGAAGGGCGGCAAGTTAAGCAGCTTCTGCCCAGCGCAAGAGGTGCCCCGTCTCGTCCCAGCCTCAGTGGGCAGGGCGGAGCGAGGCAGGACAGTCGACTACTTCGCCTCGTTGAGGGCAGCGATGCCGGGCAGAACCTTGCCTTCAAGCAGTTCGAGGCTGGCTCCGCCGCCGGTCGAACAGTGGGTGACCTTGGTGTCGGTGCCCCACTTGGCGGCTGCGGTGGCGGTGTCGCCGCCGCCGATCACGGTCACGGCCCCGGTGGTGGTGACTTTGACCATCGCGTCCATGGCAGCCTTGGTGCCGGCAGCGAACTTCTCGAACTCAAACACGCCGAGCGGGCCGTTCCACACCACGGTCTTGGCGCGGGCGATGACGGCGGCGACGTTGGCGTTGGTCGCGGGGCCGCAGTCGAGTCCTTCCCAACCTTCGGGAATACCTTGGGCGACGGTGACGGTCTGGGTGTTGGCGTCGGGGGCGAACTTGTCAGCGGCGACGAAGTCGACCGGCAGGTGGATCTGCACGCCCTTGGCTTTGGCCTTGGCGAGCAGTTCGCCGACGATCTTGGCACCTTCGGCGTCGAACAGCGACTTGCCGATTGCCATGTTATCGCGCACCTTCAGGAAGGTGTAGGCCATCCCGCCGCCGATGATCAGCTCATTGGCCTTGTCGAGCAGGTTGTTGATCAGCTGGATCTTGTCAGCGACCTTGGCGCCGCCGAGGATGGCGAGCAACGGGCGCTTGGGCGATTCGATGACGGCGGCGAAGGCGTCGAGTTCCTTCTTCATCAGGAAGCCGCTCGCCTTGATCGGGAGGTTGATGCCGACCATCGAGCTGTGGGCGCGGTGGGCGGTGCCGAAGGCGTCATTGACGTAGATGTCGCCGAGCTTCGAGAGGCTGACGCGGAATTCCTCGACCTTCTTGGGGTCGGCCTTGATCTTCTCCTCGGTTCCGTCTTCTTTCTTCTTGGTGACCTTGCCTTCTTCCTCGATGTGGAAGCGCACATTCTCCAGCAGCAGGATCTGACCCGGCTTGAGCGCGGCCGCCGCACCTTCGGCCTTGGCGCCGACACACTCGTCGACGAACTGGACTGGCTTCTGGATCAGCTCGGCGAGCTTCTCAGCGATTGGTTTCAGCGAGTACTTAGCCTTCACTTCGCCATCCGGGCGGCCGAGGTGGGACAGCAGGACCACCGAGGCGCCCTTGTCGAGGGCGTACTGGATGGTCGGGATGGCGGCAGCAATGCGCTGCACGTTGGTGATGGCACCGGTCTTCTTGTCCTGCGGGACGTTGAAGTCGACGCGCATGACGACGCGCTTGCCGGAGAGGGCGACCTGATCGATGGACAGCTTGGCCATGTGATGCTCCTGAGTGGGATGGGCAGCGTGAGGACCTGACCCGGGTGGCAAGTGGGGGATCCGGCGGACTGTCTGTGATTCATCGTGCTGCATGCCGCTGCTGTGTTCTGGGCATGGACCGCGGCATCCCAGACGGTGGCAATGGAAATTCCTCCCCCATCCTGCCGCCCATGCAGCAGCTCTCTTCCATCTCGTTCATCGGCGGCGGCAACATGGCCAGCGCCATGATCACGGGTCTCGCAGCCCTCTCGCCTCGCCCCCGCCTGACCGTCGCTGAGCCGATGGTCGAGAAGCGAGCTGCCCTGGCCGCTCTGGGTGCCGAAGTGGTGGTCGACAATGCAGTCGCAGTCGCAGCCGGAGCGTTGGTGGTACTGGCCATCAAACCGCAGATGGCAGCCAGCGTGGTTCCTGGTCTGGCCGCGGCCTGGACGCCAGACAAAGTCCTGGTCTCGATTTTGGCGGGCACCACCACGGCGAAGCTGGCTGCCATGCTGCCAGCTGGGGCACGTATCATCCGCGCCATGCCTAATACGCCGTTGGCGATCGGCCAAGGCATGGTCGGCCTGTGCCGTGGCGCCCACGCCGATGTCGAAGACCTGGCGCGCGCCGAATCCCTCTTCGCCCCCAGCGGCAAGGTCCTGCGCCTAGCCGACGAATCACGCATGGATGCCATCACAGCGGTAAGCGGCAGTGGCCCCGCCTACGTCTTCCGCATGGCCGAAGCGTTGATCGCAGCCGCCCAGGCACGCGGATTCACCCAGGACGAGGCCGAGATGCTGGTTGGACAGACCATCGCCGGCTCGGTCGCCTACCTCATGCAGCAGGGCGTTGGCCAGGCCGGGGCGCTGCGTCAGGCGGTCACCAGCCCGGGCGGCACCACGGCTGCGGCCCTCGCGGTACTTGATCAGGGTGATTTCTCGGCCCTGTGGGTGCGCGCATTGGCTGCTGCCGAAGCTCGCGGCCAGGAACTGGGCAAGGGTTGAAGTCAGCGATCTCACGCTTGCTTGCGGCCCCCAGGCTCGCCAGACTTACTGCGCATGATCGGAGCCCTTGACGTACTAGTGGTGGACGACCGTCCTGAGACGGTTCGCTTCCTCACCGAATTCCTCCTCCAGCGTTGCCGTCGCGTCGATGTCGCGGCCAGCGTCAAAGAGGCCATGGTTCTCATCACCCGGCGCAAGTCGGCAGGTGAGTCCTATCATCTCATCCTCAGCGACTTCGTGATGCCCGAAGCGGACGGTCTGTCTTTCCTGCGTGAACTGCGCATGCGTAAAGAAGACATCCCGTTCGTCTTCATTACCGGCTATCGCTCGCTGAACCCCTCCCTGGAGACCGAGGCCAAGCGTTTGGGTGTGGTCGCCATTCTCGACAAGCCTATCGAGCTCAAGGAGATCGAACGCCTCCTCGATGCCACCACCTCGACCTTCCGTAAGCAGACCGAGAAGTCAGGGGACCAGCCGTTTTTTGGTACCTCGCGCGTCATGCGCCGCACAAGCACACCATCAACCAGCGAGCCAGCAGAGCCGTCGCGTGCGCTGGAGCCGCGGGCCGTCCCGCAAGCTGCAACACCGGTACCGCTTGTGGCAAACGCAGCGCCGATGCCGGCTGCCTGGTCGCCCAAGAACAACATCGCCCTCGAACCGCGCATACCCGACAGTCTCAAGCCACAGCCAGCCGCGCCGCCCGCTCCGGTGCAACCGAACCAGCCGCCGAAGACGGGCTATCAGAAACGGCCCAGCCAGATCGTTCCGACCGCGATCACCACGACCTCACGGCTGCGCCGCTCGTTAGATGGCGGCCTGGGTGGTGGCACCGCTCGGCTGTCTCGCACAACCACGCCGCAGCCGCCGACCACCTTTACGGCGCGCACTCGACGCGGCGTTGAAGGCAGCGCCGCCTTCGCCCGTCAGCCGTCTGGCACCGAGACGGGACGCATGGTCACCTGCACCAATTGCGCGAAATCGTTCCTCGCTGCGGCGAAGGCCGAAGCCTACACCACGGTGTGCGTGCATTGCGGCCAGTTGCAGAAAATCTACCCGGCGTGAGGCAATCGGACGTGGCGGGATACGCCACCTGATGCCGCTCGCCGCCGACGTCGAGGCCTTTCTCGCGACCCTGCGTGATGCCCGTCAGGCCAGTCCGCATACCCTGCGTGGCTACGCTGCCGAACTGGCCGGCGTGGTCGCGTGCTTTGGCGCCGAGACGCCGGTTGCCGATCTCGACGCTCGCCGACTGCGCGACCATGTCGCGTCGCGTGCCGCCCAGGACCTTGCGCCTGCTTCGGTCGCCCGGCTGGTCGCAGCAATCCGCTCCTTTGGGACGTGGTTGGCACTGACCGGACGTCTCGGGGCCAGTCCGGCCGGACTGCTGCGCGCTCCGCGTCGCGGCCGCAAGCTGCCGCGCTGGCTGGAACCCGACGAGATTGCCCGCCTGCTCGCGGCGCCACAGGGCGAGGTCTTCGCGCCTGCCCGGGCCCGAGCCGTGCTGGAGACGCTGTATTCCACCGGTATGCGGGTCGGTGAACTGTGCAGTCTGGACGAGGCACGACTGGATCTGCTGGGCGGCGTGGTGGTGGTGCGCGGCAAGGGCCGCAAGGAACGGCTCGCGCCGCTTGGCAGGCCAGCGATCCAGGCGCTTGAGCAGTGGCGCCGAGTACGCGATGCCACGTTCGGACGCAGTGCCCGAGATGCGGCGGTGTTCCGCGGCAGTCGAGGTGGACGACTCGACCAGCGTGAGGTGCGCCGCATGCTCGGCGATGCGATCGCCGAGGCCGGTCTCGCCGGCCGGACCACACCGCACACCCTGCGGCATAGTTTCGCGACCCATCTGCTGCGCGCCGGGGCTGATATCCGCAGTGTTCAGGAACTGCTCGGCCATGCCTCGCTCGCGACCACCCAGATCTATACGCATCTCTCGATCGATGATCTGCGCGAGGCCTATCAGCGAGCGCACCCGCGCGCGTAGCACGTTGGCTTTGCTGTGTCCTGATTCAGCTCCCGGCGAGGGCCCGCGCGACGGCGTTGGCGAGATCGTCACTGCGGAACGGCTTCTGCAGGAAGCCGGCAGCGCCTTTGGCGAGCAGACCGTCGGCCTTGGCTCCATGCAGGTTGTAGCCGGACATCAGCAGGATGCGCAATTCGGGGTGGATACGCCGCAGTTCGGCGAAGAGGTCCGCCCCCGACATTCCGGGCATGACCAGGTCGAGCAGCACCAGATCTGGCCGCTGGCGGCGGCAGGCGGCGATGGCGGCGAGATAGTCGGCAGCGGTCTCGACCTGCCATCCATGGTCGTCAAGAGTGACGGACACCGTCTCGCGGATCGCCGGCTCGTCGTCGATCACCAGGATGCGTTGGCCGCTGCCGGTCTCGCGCACTGGCTTGGTGTCGCTGTCGTGGGCCGGACGCAGCGGCAGATACATGGTGAAGATCGAGCCGTGTCCCGCCTCGCTGTCCACCGTGACCGCTCCGGAATGGGCCGAGGCGGTGGCGAAGACCGAGGCGAGGCCGAGACCGGAACCCTGGCCCGCCCCCTTGGTGGTGAAGAACGGCTCGAAGATCCGCTCAAGGAGGTCCGAGGAAATGCCGCAGCCGGTGTCGGTGACACTGATCGCGACATGCGTGCCGGGTTCGATGTTCCCGACGACGGAACGGCACGGCGGAGTCGCGGTCAGCTCGGCCTGCGACATGGTGATGCGCAACTGCCCGCCCGAGGGCATGGCGTCCCGCGCGTTGATGCACAGGTTGAGGACGGCGCTCTGCACCTGCGACGGATCGCCCAGCATCCATAGTGGGTTGACCGGCACCTCGACGCGCAGGTCGATGCGGCGGTCGATGGTGTGTTCGAGGATCGAGGCCACCTGGTGCACGGTGGCGACGACATCGAAGGACACGGTCTGACTTTGCGATTTGTGCCCGAATGCGAGCAGTTTCTGGGTCAGTTCTGCTGCCCGTGAGGCCGACGATGAGATCATCTCGACCCAGCGCTGCGCCCGTGCATCAAGCGGTTGCTGGGCCAACAGGTCGGCCCCGCCCATGATGCCGCCGAGCAGATTGTTGAAGTCGTGGGCGATGCCCCCGGTGAGCTGGCCGATGGCGTCCATCTTGCGCGTATGGTGCACCTGGCGCTGCAGGGCGTACTCCTGGGTCACGTCGCGGAAAACCAGAACGACGCCGGTGATGCGGCCGTCGGGCAGGCGGATTGGCGCGCCGCTGTCGGCGATCTGCAGGCGCGAGCCGTCGCGACGGACCAGGGCAGTGTGGTTGGCCAAACCGACGACCTGTCCCTCGCGCAGCACACGTTCGACCGGACTCTGCACACGGTGTCCGGTATCGGCATGGACGATGCGGAAGATCTCGTCGACCGGTCGGCCCATGGCTTCCGCCACGTTCCAGCCGGTCAGCTGCTGCGCCACCGGGTTCATCCGCACGATGCAGCCCTTGGCGTCGCTGGCGATGACGCCTTCGCCGATAGAATCGAGGGTGATGCGCAGGTCGCGCTCGGCAGTCAGACGCGGGGTGACTTCGATGAAGAATGCTGCGGCTTTTCGTCCCGGGACCTGGAACAGCCAAACATCGAAAAATCCATCAATGCGGCCGTCGCGGTAGGGGATGCCGTCGAGGCGGAACGGCTGCTGCTGACCGAGGGCGACGGCGCGGTAACGCTCGGGCAGGCCATGCGGAATGGTGTCGGGGAAGGCCTCTTCAATGGTCTTGCCGATGAGCGGTGCGGTCGTGATGCCGGTGAAGCGGTCGGCTGCGGGATTCGCTGCGACCAGGACCAGGCGTCCATCCGACTTCGCTTCCCACAGATGCAGGCCCATCGGGGCGTGTGCGAGTATGGCATCAAGACTGGATTCGGCGGCACGGAGGCGCTCGTGCAGGCGGCGTGTCTCGGTTATGTCGCGGGCGATGCCGACGACCCGGCCGTCGGGCGTGACTGAGAGGTTCCAGCTGAGCCAGCGCCAGTCGCCGGATACAGTGCAATAGCGGTTCTCGAAGGCGACCGGCGCCTCACCGCCGTGGAGTCGGGCGCGGGCAACCAGGGTTGCACTGAGGTCGTCGGGGTGGACCAGCTCCGCCATCGGTCGGCCGATGAGCTTGGCGTACGGCCAGCCCAGTACGCCCGTCCAGGCCGGGTTCACTTCGATGAACGTGCCGTCCCGGCCGGCGATGCACATGAGGTCGAGCGCATACTCGAAGAGCAGCGCTAGGTGTCCGGGGTCGGTCACGCAGGTTTCTCCGCTTGCATTCTACGTCATTTGGTGCGCGTTGCCAAGCGGAAGCAGGCGATGCGTGAAAGTCCTCAGGCCGCACGCTCGCGGCGCAGCTGCCAGGTCGCCAGTGCTACCGAGACGTCATCAACGGAAGACAACTATGTGTGATGCGCCACTCCAGCTAAGTCGCTTGTCCGGCATGCGCCCGGTTCCACGCCAGGCAATCGGTACAGGCGACGCCACTGCCCCCGAAGATGTCGAGGGCGCTGCCGATGGTGACATCGACGCGGCCGCGCGATTCGCGCTCGACCAGTTCGAGGTCGGCGAGTGATCGCACGCCGCCGGTGTGGAGGCCGCATCCGGGCGTAGTTTGTGGTCAAGGGGAGCGGGCGAGTTTCACAACTTCGGAGCGCCGGTCATGGTCTGTCTCTCCCCAACACCGATCAAAGCCCAGGCGTAAAAAATGGAACAATCGGCATGAATTCGCCTTGTTTATCGACGGATTTTCCGGTGCCGTTCCTTTATATTTCACCATTTCTAACCTGCCGTTCATGGTGCGTCGTCACCGGTTTCTCTAGGTATGCCGGTATTCACGCCCCGCTGTTGGCGTCTCAAAAGATCGTTGTGGTTGCGGACGGCGAGCGCGGTGTTTGGGTCGTTCGCTGCCGTGGTCCTTCTTAAGATGGCGATAAGATGATCGTTGTGCATGATCGCTCTATCTAGGTCGTTCATGGCCGTACAGAAGACGATCTGCCTATTGAGGGTGCCAAGGTAGTCGGCATTGTCGGTACCTTGGCTTTGCCGAATTAGGTTCATGGCTCGTTCGTTACTTGTACGGGCTTGATTCCACAGGTTGGTCGTTGCAAAAATCTGGGACTGAGCGTCGAGGAGCGGAATGAGTGTCGGATGTTCGGCCCCGTACCTGTGTTCGCTTATGCTCAGGGCTTGCGCTATGGTGGTCGTGGCTTCGGGGATTCGCCCTAGAGCGGCCAGCACCCGAGCCCGTGCATCGAGAGCGGGCACAAGTTCGATGGCTCCAAGTCCGTTCGTCACCTTGATGGCAGTGATCGTTTCTTTGGTGGCCTGTTCGGCACCAGGCAGGTCACCGGCTTGGATAAGCAACATGGCCAACTCGCTGAGCACCTGTATCCCGGTTGACCGATCCACCGTGTTGGCAGTTGTTGCACGGATCGCCCGTTCAAGCGCTTGGCGGGCTCCAATGTAGTCCTCGCGGTCAGCGAGGACGTGCGCCAGTCCTCGTTCGGCTGATATGCTATTCTCGGCATTGCCTCCGAGTTTCTGCCAGGTTGCCAAGGCTGCACGATAGAGCGATTCGGCTTGGCTGCCGCGTCCGGCGGTCCTCAGAACATCGGCCAGCATCGCCTGGTTGTATGCCGTGTCGCCGCCTTCGGGTCCGCAGGTCCGTGTCCGGATTGCCAGCGTTTCTCGGAGCGTGATTTCAGCAGAACTAAAATCACCACGGCTGACCTGGAGCCGAGCCAGGCTGTCGCGAATGGTGAGTACATTGATGTCTTCAGGTCCGAATGCTGCAGCGCAGGCGGCGATCGCCTGAAGGCAGGTCGCTTCGGCTTGCGCATCGCCTCGTGCGGACAGCACGTTGGCCAGCGCAGCCAACGTGGAGGCGCGTTCGGGATTGTCGGGTCCCAGGGCGTTGGCGCGGTCGAGGGCGGTCCGCAGTTCACGCTCGGCGTTGATAGAGTCACCGGACGCAGCCGCCCGGGCGCCAGCGTCCATATGCATACGCCAGTCGGCATCCGGCCCGGTGCGGGTGGCACACGCCGTCAGAGCAAGCGTAATGAGCAGGATGATAGTGATTGGTGGGGTCATGGGGTCGCGTAGGGGGTGCTGCCACCGAAGCGCAGGGCGCCCCAGGCGGCATAGGAAAGGCTAGTGTGCTGTTCACGATCGCAGTCGCGCCCGACCAGGCCACCGAGGATCTGCCAGCGGGTCGGAGCGTTGGCGCGGTGTTCGGACCACCAGAGCGGCCAGATCATCATCTCGGTGGAATCGCCCTGGGTGCGCAGGTGGAAGATCCGCCACAACAGATTGATCTCGCTGCCGTTGGGGGCGTTTTGCACCAGGAAGGGGAACAATTGTCGTCCCAGCGACGTGTCGATCTGTGGTCCCTTGTGGTAGTTGAACAACAGCGGCATCGCCGTGGCGGAGAATTCGCCGTCCGGACCTGCATACTGGTACCACAGTGGCGCCAGCACCATGCGCCGCCCACCGTCATCGCTGCGCCAACTCCAGTAGACTGGTGCAACCGCCTGCATTTCCTGGGTGGATATGTAATTGAGCAGATGCATATGCGTGGTGATGCCGGCCCTGCTGGTGCGGTGATAGAATGGGGTAACTAGGCTGGTGTCGCTGCCTGCGCTGCTCCAACCGGCCGATAGGGCCAGGGGCGCGGTCCACCAGTTGGGACCCGTGAACCAGAGCGGAATCAGTCCGCTGTGCCGGCCCTGAGGACTGTCGGTCCGATAGTACAGCGGTGCCACCACCAGATGATCGCGGTTCTGGAAGTATAGCGGCAGAATCACGCGTTGGCGGTTTTCGGGAGGTCCGCTCGACCAGGCCAACGGGGCGAAGATGTCAGTGTCGCCCTGGTGGATGATGTTCAGCAGGTGCCAGTCAGTGATCGTGCCGTGGGCGTCGCTGCCGGTATGGAACAATGGAGTGATCCACGTGGCATGGCCGCCATCGTCGCGACGCCAGCGGGCGCTTAGCAGTGGTGGTGCCACCAGCCAATCCTTGCCGCGCATCCACAGCGGCAGCAGGCCGCTCTGGTGATCTCCATCCAGCCAGGTCAGGGCATGCATGCTGTCGACGTGCCCATCGCGATCGCGGCTCAGGTGGAACAGCGGGGTGACCCAGGTGGTCGAGCCACCGTTGTCGCGTGTCCAGCCACCCGACAATGCCAGAGGCGCGGCCCACGAGTGCGGCCCGGTGAACAGCAGGGGGATGATGCCCTGGTGACGTGCCCCGGGGGAGCCGCCGCGATAGGCGAGCGGGAAGAGCATCTGCCAGTCGCGACCCTGAAACCAAGGCCCGGCGTGCAGAGAGTCGATCGAGCCGTCGGCAGCGCGGCTGGCATGAAACAGCGGTGTGACCCAGGTGGTCATTCCGCCATCTGCGCGCTTCCAGCCGGCGCTCAGGGCGGGTGGCACACTCCACGCGTTCGGTCCGCTGAAGGCCAGCGGGATGATGCCCTGGTGTCTCTGCCCTGACGGACCGCTGCGGTAGGCGATCGGGAACAGGAATTCCCAGCCGTCGCCCTGGATCCAATTCAGCACATGCAGGCTGCCGATCGAGCCGTCGGCCCGGTGGCTGACATGCGCCAGTGGCGTCAGCCATGTGGTGTCCGAACCGTCGGCGTAGCGGCGATGCCAGGACATTGCGGGTGGTGCGGTCCAACCCTGGCGGTTGGCCAGCCATAGCGGCAGCACGCCGTAACTCCGGTCATTCGCTGGTCCGGTCCGATAGAAGAATGGCAGCAGCATGCGATCGTCACCCGCCTGGAACCAGGTCAGGGCATGTAGGCTGGTGATAGTGCCGTCGGCATCGCGGTTGCGGTGGAACAGCGGTGTCACCCAGAGTGAGGAACTTCTGTCCGGACGTTGCCGCCACCATGATAGCAGCGGTGGCACGACCGTCAGGTCTGGGTCGGCGTACCACAACGGCAGCAGGGCCGAGCGACGCCGGGTCACCCCGTGGACGGTGCTGTCGTGCTGCCACCACAGCGGGAACAGCATGCGCGTGGTGCTGTCGTTGGCCGAGCCGTCCGCGTCGGGCGCTTCGCGCCGCTGGTCTTCATACCACAGCCCGGCATGGCGACTGCGCAATGATCCGTCAGCAGCATTAGTGCGGTGGTAGAGCGGGGTGATCCACGTCGAGATGCCGCCATCGTCGGTCCGCCAGCGGCCGCTCAGCGCGGGCGGCACCACGGTATAGCCTGGGCCATCGACCCACAACGGCAGCACAGCGGTATGGGTGGCGATCGCGCCGTCGACCTCGCGTCGATCGTGATAGAACAACGGGAACAGCAGTTGGTAGGTCGCTGATCCGGGCCCGGTGTCCTCGCCCGAGAACCAGGTCAGCAGATGCCGACTGCTCTTTTTGCCGTCACCACTGGTGCTGTGGTGGTAAAGTGGGGTGATCCATTGCGTGCTCCCGCCATCCGCGCCGCGAGTGCCGCCCGACAGCAGCGGCGGTGCCAGCCACCAGTTGCGCCCCGCGAACCAGAACGGGATGACCATGCCGGTGGTCGTCGTTCCACTGTGGTCGAGCCAGGCCAGCGGGACGACAGTATCCGTATCCGCATTATGGAACCAGTTCAGGGCATGGAACGAGGTGGTCGACCCAGACGCGTCGGTGCTGCGGTGGAACAGCGGGGTCACCCAGGTGGTGCGGCCGCCGCCGTCGTTGCGCCATCCGCCACTGAGCAATCCCGGTGAGCCCCAGTAGTCGGGACCATCCACCCATAGCGGTAGCAACCCATGGTGCCGAGCCCCGGCGGGTCCATTGCGCCAAGCGAGTGGAATCAGCGCGTCGCCGTCCTGGCCGTGCAGCCAATTCAGCAGATGCATGTCCTCGATCCGGCCCTGTGCATCACGGTCCTGGTGAAACAGCGGGGTGATCCAGGTCGAACTGCCACCGTCCTCACGTTTCCAGCCGCCGCTCAGGGCCAGTGGTGAGGCCCAGTAGCCAGGGCCCGAGAACCACGCCGGTATCACGCCGGTATGCTCGCGCCCAGGTTTACCCGCCCGATAGAACACCGGCAACAGCAGGCGGTAGTTGTCCCCCTGCAACCAGCTCAGCAGGTGCAGGTCCTCAATCTTGCCGGTGCGATCGCGATCGGCATGGAACAACGGTGTGATCCAGGTCGAGCTGCCGCCGTCCTGACGTCGCCACGAGCCCGACATGGCCAGCGGGGCCACGCTGTAGCCGGGTCCCTGGAACCACAGCGGCACCAGCATCTGGTGCCGCTGGCCAGGTTCGCCGATCTCATACCACAGGGGCAGCACGGCGCGGAAGCCAGGGGCGTCGATGTAGTTCAGGTAGTGGCTGGAATAGGTTGAGCCATCGGCGTTGATCGTCCGGTGATACAGGAACAACGCCGAGGTGCGGTGCTGTCCGCCCTCCAGCTTGGTGTTTTCAATGACCCAGAAATGGATGTCGGGCCCCTCGTCGGCGGCACTGACGCCTGCAGCCGAGGTCAGCAAGGCGGCGACACACCACGAGCAAAGGTTCGGAGACATCGGCCTTAGGCTACCCGACCTCAGGTGCGACGGAAGCCCTGGTTATGTCCGTTTATCCGGACAGTGGATCGCCGTGGATTCCTGCTACGGCGCCACGGCCTAAGTCGCCCAGGAAAGGTCGGTCGCATCGACCAGGCCATTCCCGTCGAGGTCGGCCCCAGGCAGCCAACCCACTGCGTCAACTCGCCTCCCCAGATGGTTGCTGACCAGCGTCAGGTCATTTGGCTGACCACGCTGGTGCCGTCCGCATCGCCCCGTACGGCGGTGACGAAGCGGCTAGCCAGCTGGAGGTAGGCCGCCTGGTAGTAGATCGCTGGCTCGGTCAGCTCCCACACGCGGTCCCCGGTGGTGAGGGTGGCGGGGCCTTCGCCGGTCAGCAGCAGGCAGGGCAGGAGGATCAGCACGCTAGATCGCACACCTCAGGATCCTGGATCAGGGCCAGAGGCAAGCCGCAAGGGCGGCCGTCGTTGCCAAGCCTAGCCATCGTACGTGGATCGGTCCAGTGCTCTGCTTGCCCATCTTCATCCGGTCCTAAACTACAGTTCTCCACCCATGATCGACCTCGCCGCGCTCCGTTCTGCACCCGATTCCTTCCGCAAGGCCTGGGGGGACCGTGGTGCCAGCGTCGATGTCGACAGTCTGCTCGCCCACGACTCCAGAGTCCGTGAACTGAAGACCCGGGCCGAGGCGCTGAAGGCCGAGTTGAACCAGGCGAGCAAAGCGATCGGACCGCTAGCCAAGGCTGGCGGGGCTGCGCTGGAAGAGGCCAAGGCCAAGGCGCGCGCTCTAGGCGATCAGCAGAAAGCGGTCGATCTCGAGCGCGAAGTGGTCGAGAAGGAGCTGTCCGACAAGCTCCTCTATCTGCCCAACCCCTGCCTGCCCGAGGTGCCACTGGGCAAGGATGCGGCCGACAACCGTACCGCCGCCACCTGGGGCGACGAGCCGCAGTTCGCTTTCACCCCCAAGGCCCACTGGGACCTCGCTCCGGCTCTGGGCATCATGGATTTCGAGCGCGGCGCCAAGCTCGCCGGTTCGGGTTTCGTCACCCTGCGTGGCACCGGCGCCCGGCTGTCGCGCGCCCTGGTCAGCTGGTTCCTCGACCAGCACCTCGCCAACGGCTACACCGAATGGGCGGTGCCCTACCTGGTCAGCCCGCACATCATGCAGGGCACTGGCCAGCTGCCCAAGTTCGCCGATCAGCTGTACGCCTGCAAGGACGACGAACTCCTGCTCATCCCCACTGCCGAGGTGCCGGTAACCAACCTGCATGCCGGCGAAATCCTCGATGCCGCCAGCCTGCCGCTGAAGTACTGCTCGCACACGCCGTGCTTCCGCCGCGAGGCCGGCGCCGCCGGCATCGGCACACGCGGCATGACCCGGGTGCACCAGTTCGACAAGGTCGAGATGGTGTGGTTCACCACGGCCGAGCGTTCGCGCACCGACTTCGACACCATGCGTAGTCATGCTGAAGCCCTGCTGCGCGGGCTGGGTCTGCACCACCGCGTGCTGCAGCTGTGCACCGGCGATACCGGATTCAGCTCGGCCATGACCTACGACCTGGAAGTCTGGAGCCCCGGCACCAAGAGTTGGCTGGAGGTCAGCTCGTGCTCGACCTTCAGCGACTTCCAAAGCCGTCGGGCCGGCATCCGCGTGCGCGGTGCCGACGGTAAACCGCAGCTGATCCACACCCTCAACGGTTCGGGGCTGGCACTGCCACGCTGCCTGATCGCCATTCTGGAAACCTACCAGCAGGCCGATGGCAGCGTCATCGTGCCGCCGGTGCTGCGGCCGTATCTCGGTGGCATGGAAAGGATCGTCAAATGAGTCCTGACCTTGGAACCCGCTCGTGAGCGATCCGATCAAGCACGAGTGCGGCATCGCCATCATCCGGCTGAAGAAGCCGCTGGCGCACTACCGGCAGGCCCATGGCTCGGCCCTGTGGGGACTGCGCAAGCTCTATCTGCTGATGGAAAAGCAGCGCAATCGCGGCCAGGATGGCGCCGGCATCGCGGTGCTGCGCCAGGGAGCGGCATATGGCCAACAGTACCTGACGCGTCACCGTGAAGGCGGGCAGACCTGCCTCGACCGGCTGTGGAAGCACGTCCACGACGACTACGCCCGCGCAGTCAAAGAGCGCAATTTACAGCCCGACGACGTCGACGGGCTGAAGGCCGCCTATCCGTTCTGCGGCGAGGCCTACCTCGGCCATCTGCGCTACGGCACGCATGGCGGCTATGGCATCGACAACTGCCATCCGTTCATCCGCCACAGCAACTGGCCAAGCCGCACTCTATGCGTGGCGGGCAACTTCAATCTCACCAATACCGATGAAATCTTCCGCATGTTGGTCGATATGGGCCAGCATCCGGTCGGTGAGGCTGACACCGCCACCGTGATGGAGAAAATCGGCCACTTCCTCGACGTCGCCAACGAGGCGATCGTGCGCAAGGCCGAGAGCGAAGAGCTGAAGGCCGACGTCCTGCGCGCCGCGCTGGCCGATTCGCTCGACCTGTCGAAAGTGCTCAAGCGTGCCGCGCGCGCCTGGGACGGCGGATACTTTATGGCCGGCATCGTCGGCCACGGCGCGACCTTCGCCCTGCGCGATCCCAACGGTATCCGCCCGGGCTACTGGTACGAGGACGACGAGGTTGTCGCGGTTGCTTCCGAACGCGCCGCGCTGGTCACCTGCTTCGACGTCGAGCCGCAAGTGGTGCGCGAAGTGACTCCCGGCTGCGCGCTGATCATTGATCACCGCGGCAAGGCCTCGGAGGTCGAGATCCTCGCCCCGGCGGCCAAGCGCAGCTGCACCTTCGAACGCATCTACTTCAGCCGCGGCAATGACGCCGACATCTACCGCGAGCGCAAAGCGCTCGGTGCCGAATTGGTGCCGGCGCTACTCAAGGCGATCGACCACGAACTGTCGCGCAGCGTCATCTCGTACATCCCGAATACCGCGGAAAGCGCCTATTATGGCTTGATCGAGGGGCTTGAGGCGTGGCTGGCCGAGTGGAAGGAAAAGCAGATCCTGGACCTCCAGGCTCAGGGTCAGCTTACTCCAGAGCGGCTGCGCGAGATCCTCGCGATCCGTCCGTGGGCCGAGAAGGCGGCGCAGAAGGACGCCAAGCTGCGCACCTTCATCACCGGCGAGGACGACCGCGGCGATCTCGTCGCGCACATCTACGACGTCACCCGTGGCATCCTGCGGCCGGGCCTCGACAACATCGTCGCGATCGACGATTCAATCGTCCGCGGCACCACCCTGCGCCAGTCGATCCTGCGCATGCTCGCCCGCCTGAAACCCAAGTTGATCGTCATCCTCAGTAGTGCTCCACAGATCCGCTATCCGGACTGCTACGGCATCGACATGAGCGAGCTCGGCAAGTTCATAGCCTTCGAGGCCGCCATATCCCTGACCCGTGAACGGGGTAACGCCAAGCTGCTCGACGAGATCCTTGCCGACTGCAAGGCGATCAAGCCGGGCGAGGTCGCGCCCAACCACGTCAAGCGGCTGTACGCCCAGTTCAGCGACGAGGAAATTAGCGTGCGCATCGCGGATTTGGTGCGGCCGAAGGATTTCGCCGGCGAAGTTCGCATTGTCTATCAGACCGTGCAGGGCTTGCGTAATGCCATCACCCAGCACAGCGGCGACTGGTACTTCACTGGCGACTATCCGACGCCGGGCGGCACCCGAGTGTGCAACCACGCGTTCGTGAACTACATGCAGAAGAAGGGCGGCCGTTCGTACGAGGCCGTCACCGGCTAAGGCTGAAGCTTCAACCGGCGGCGAACAAATCGCTGCTCAGGTAGCGGTCGCCGCGGTCGCAGGCGATGAAGACGATGCAGCCTTCGCTCAACTCCTGGGCGAGGCGGACGGCCGCCCAGCAGGCACCGCCGGCCGAGGGGCCGGTGAACAACCCGGTCTCGCGGGCGAGGCGGCGGGCGGTCGCCTCAGCGTCCTTGGCCGACACATCGACCACCCGATCGACCCGGCTGCGTTCGAAGATCTTCGGCAGGTAGGCCGGCGGCCAGCGGCGGATGCCGGGAATCTGGCTGCCTTCGGCCGGCTGGCAGCCGACGATCTGGATCGCTGGCGATAGCGCCTTGAGCGCGCGCGACACGCCCATGATCGTGCCGGTGGTGCCCATAGCCGAGACGAAATGGGTGACCTGGCCGTCGGTGTCGCGCCAGATCTCGGGGCCGGTGGACAGCTCATGGGCCAGGGCGTTGTCGGGATTGTCGAACTGGTTGAGCATCACGAACGCATCCGGTTGCCCGGCGGTCTTGGCGACCATCGCTACGGCGGTGTCGCGGGCGTCCTCCATGGTGCCGTTGACCAAATGCACGGTGGCGCCAAAGGCCCGCATCGTCTGGGTACGCTCGACGGTCAGGGAATCGGGCATCACCAAGTGCATCTCGATGCCGACCGCCTTGGCGATCATGGCGAGGGCGATGCCGGTGTTGCCGCTGGTGGCCTCGACCAAGCGCATGCCCGCTCGCAGGGTGCCGCGCTTCAGAGCCCCTAAAACCATGCCCTTGGCAGCCCGGTCCTTGACCGAGGACGCAGGATTGTTGCCCTCGCACTTGGCGAGAAGCCGGACGCCAGGGCGGCCAGCGAAGGTGGAGATGTCCATAAGCGGCGTATTGCCGACCAAGTCGAGAAGCGAGGGCACCCTGGCACTTCACCCGGCCGTGTCCAACCTGCAACCCCTGCTATAGACGACCTGCGGCATGGATCGACGACATATCAGGGTCACTGTGAACCCATGACGGCGACATTCTCCGTCCAACCCACCTAACGAGCGAGTGACCCCGCGGGCTTGTACATGCCGGTGGCGAAGCCTAGAACAGGGGAAGCCCGGTCCCACATGGTAAATGCCAACGATCCAGATCCCGCCCCGACCCTGCCGAGCCTACCCGATGTTACCGGGCTGGACATGGGGAAGGACCAGGCCGAGGCCGGCTCTGAAGCTGGCTTCGCTGGCCAGCTGCCCGAAGTCCACGGATTGACTCCTCCTGGTCAGCGGATGACCCAGGATATGAATGTCGGCGCAGAATTCAGCCCTGGTTCTCCTGATTTGTCCGCCGCCGTGGCCCTGCCCGAGCTTGGAGCTCCGCCGCCACCCGAACCGGCCCCATCGGTGCCTGCTCTGCCAGCCGCCCCAGAATCTGTTGAACAGCCGGCTACGCGCCTGATCAGCGGCCGGATGTTCGGCGGCTACCAGTTGGAGGCCAAGATCGGCCAGGGCGGCATGGGCGAGGTTTACAAGGCCCGCCAGGTCAGCCTCGACCGCGTGGTCGCGATCAAGATCCTATCGAAGGCGCTCTACGACAACGACGAGTTCATTAAGCGTTTCGAGCGTGAAGCCAAGGCGATCGCTCGGATCACCCACCCCAACATCGTTGGGGTATACGACTTTGGTTTGACCGATGGCCTGCGTTTCATGGTCAACGAATTCGTCGATGGCAATTCGCTGGCCAAGTTGATCTCGGATCGGCTGCTGTTGCCCCCGGCCGAGGTGGTGCCGCTGATCGTGCAGTGTCTGGCCGGTCTCGGCCACGTCGGCGCGCATGGCATCGTACACCGTGACATCAAACCGGATAACATCCTGATCACCAAGGACAACGTCGCCAAGATCGCCGACTTTGGACTCGCCAAGGATGTCTCGCGTAAGGATGATCATACGGATTTGACGGCCGTCGGTCTGGCCATGGGCACGCCGGCCTACATGAGCCCCGAGCAGTGTATGGGTCAGAAGCTGGATGTCCGTTCCGACATCTACGCTTTCGGGGTCACGGCCTGGTTCGCTCTTACCGGGCAAAAGCCGTTTACCGGCAACTCCTCTTTCGAGGTGATGACCAAGCAGCGCGAATTCGTGCCGCCGCAGCCGCACGAAGTGGTGCCGGGCATTTCGCCCGCACTGTCCTCGGTGGTCATGCGCATGCTGGCCAAAAAGCCTGAGGACCGCTATGCCGACGCCGAGACCTGCCGTCAGGCATGGATTGATGTCGGGGTACAGATGGGCGTGTTCGGTCGCGGCGACCCGGAAAATCGTCCACGGCCCAGCCACGAAATGGCCGCTCTGGTCCCGCTGCCGCCGGCTCCCCAGGTGGCCGAGGTTCAGGCAGCCTTCCCGGCCGCATCTCCCGCCGAGTCGGCCGTCAGCTCTCGGGCGTCCGCCGCACGGTCGGCGCCAGGCACCGAATCGGTGCGTGGTGTACTGGAGCGTACCGGCTCGGAACGGGCTCCACGCAAGGTTGCCGATTCGCGTACCTGCCCGATGTGTGGCCATCTCAACCGCCCCGAGGCGGCGGTGTGCGGGCGTTGTGGCAATGTCCTCAAGGAAGGCGGAGATCCCGCCACTCTGCAGCTGCAGGAAAGCGAGGCTGGGAAACTCTTCGAACAGAAGCGCTATGCCGAGGCGGCTGCGATCTGGGCCCGTCTTGCCGACCGCGAACAGGACAAGCGGGCGCGTTCGGTGCTGCGCAGCAAAGAACGTGAGGCGCGCAAGCAGGAGCATGACGACCGCATCGGCGACCTGCGCGGGCGAGCTGCCGCCGCCATCAACCGCGGTGATCTGCGTGGGGCGCTTGTCCTGCTGGAACAGGGCCGCGAGGTACACCGCGATTCAGCCGCCTCGACCACCAGCTCATCGGTCAGCGATGTGCAACTGGAACGCGACATCGTACTGTTGCGTCAGCGCCTGGCCTGGCGCCGCCGAGCCTGGCAGATCGCCTTGATCATCACGGTCATCGTGGTGACCCTATTCGCCTTGGTCGCAGTTCGCCAAGGCTGGCTGGGTAAGCCCCAGCCGCCAGCACCGGCCGGAGTCCAGCCATGAGCAGCTCCTCGCGCTGCTGCCCGCGTTGCAAGGCGATCCATCCCGGGCCGCTCGAGGTCGGCGTCGCCGTCACCTGCGATTCCTGCGGTCATGTCTGGACGCCCCAGGGCAGCAATGAATACATGCCGGTTGAAGGCAGCGGCGCAACTGCTGCCCTGACTGAGCGTCGTACGCCCCCCAAGAGCATCCCCAGCCCAGACGGCAACCTACCCTTCGATCGGCTGGAAGAGGAGTCGCGGCGCGCCGGCCGCAGCCCGCATCCGGTCAGCGAAATCGCCTTCCGCCCGTCGACCGACAATCTCGGCGACCGTACCCATTGCCCGGTCTGCGGGCATGGCTTCGTCGGCAAGCCAGGTGCCGACGACCAGCGCTGTCCGGCCTGCGGTACCAGTTTTCAGCGTTCGACCGGCCGACTGACGCCTGGCGCCCAGTCCGGCACAGATCGTCTGATCGGCCGCATTCTGCGTGGCTGCCAGATCGATCGCAAGCTGGGCGAAGGCGGCATGGGCGCGGTCTATCACGCCCGCCAGCTGTCGCTCGACCGCAGCGTCGCAATCAAGGTCCTGCCGCCGGAATTGGCACGCAACCGCAACTTCATCCAGCGTTTCGAACGCGAGGCCAAGAGTCTCGCCCGCATCAACCACGCCAACATTCTGCAGATCTATGATTTCGGTGACGACCCTCAGCAGGGCGTCTACTTCATGATCATCGAATATGTCGACGGGTGGGATCTCGGTGAGGTCCTGCGTCGCCAGCCGACGCTCTCGCAGATCGAGACTCTCGACATCCTGCGCCAGGCCCTGCTTGGCCTTGAGCAGGCCGCCGAGAAGGGCGTCATCCATCGCGACATCAAGCCGGACAACCTGATGGTCGCCACCAGCGGCCTCTGCAAGGTCTCGGACTTCGGTCTGGCCAAGGGCAGCGCCGGCGACTCCGAAGTGACCTCGGTGGGCGTGCGCGTCGGCACGCCGGCCTTCATGAGTCCCGAGCAGTGCGACGGGGTCGAGGTCGACACACGTAGCGACGTTTACAACCTGGGCTGCACCGCCTTCCTGATGTTGACCGGCCATCTCCCCTACGATGGAGAGACGCCGTTCAGCATCATGCTGAAACACAAGGTCGATCCGGTGCCGAGTGTTCGTACCTACCGCGCCGATCTCGAGCCACGGGTCGAGTCATTGATCAAGCGCATGATGCAGAAGCGCCCCGACGACCGCTGCTTCGATGTGCGCGAGTTGATCGACGAGGCTGAGAACCTGCTCGTTCATCTCACAGGTACCGCTTCGGTGCTGCGCAAGACCAATGGTCCGATCCGTGCCTTGGTCGAACACGCCACTGGTCGCGGCAATGGTAGCCAGAGCAGTTCCGGCAAGCGCAGTGCGCATGCCGATCTCGACGTCGACCTCCCACCGCCGATCCCCGGCGCCAAGCCGTCAGGGCGGCAGCGCACCCAGCCGCCGGCAGCTGCAGCCGGCCAAGTAAGTGGCCCGCCGGCCATTCCTGACTGGCTGCGGCCAGTGGATGCCACCAAGCCGTCACCTGCCCCGGTTGCCCCGGCTGCATCCACTGCGCCGCCGGTAGGCTCGCGCACGACCCAGGCCCGGGCAATCGGCTCGCGCACGGCCCAGGCTCCGGCGATCGGCTCGCGTATCGCCCGTCCACCTGGCGGTGAATCGCGCGTGGTGCCGCCACCGACCCTGGCCACGCCATTCCCAGGGCTGGCCACGCCGCTGCCTACAGATCGCAAGGGGGGCGCCGCCAGCAGCTCTAGCCTACTGTCACCAGGCGCGATGGACCGGGCCCGCGAACGCGGCATCAAGGCCGAAGTGGCAGCTATCGCTGCCGGAGCCGAACGACTAGCCGCCGGCGGCAGCTGGGATGCGGCAGCGGTCGAGTGGCGTCGGGCCTCAAGCCTGGCTCGCGACACCGGTGAAAGCCGCCGCCTAACCGATCTCGCCAGCGAGGCCGTGCGGCACGCCCGCGGACGTCGTCGTCTGCGGGGCCTCATTATCGGCGCGCTCAGCGCAATCCTGCTGGCCGTCAACCTGTGGATCTGGCCACCGGTGGTGCACAATCTGATGGCGGAACGCGAACGTGCCGGGCTGGAAGCGATCGCTGAACCTGGCGAGCGCAGCCGCCAATTGCGCGCCTTTGCCGCGGCCAACCAAGGTGGTTGGCTGTGGTACCGGGCGATCTTCCAGCGTGGCTACGAGGTGCCCGCTGCTGCCGCTGCTGCCGCCGCAGCCGATCGTCCCAATCCGCCCCAGCGCATAACCCCGGTGCCTGCGCCGGCGGTTCCACGGATCCGCGAGACGCCGGTGGTGCCTCCGCCGGTCGAACAGGTGCCTGCTCCGGTCTCTACCGTGCCAGGCCAGGCGGCGATCGAAGCGGCGCGCGCCCAAGGTCGGCACGGCGAGGCCCTCGATCAGGCAGTCCAAGCGTTGCTTGCGTATCCAGATACCAGGAACGCAGCGTGGCTACCCTTGCCTGCCCGGCTGGTCGTCACGGACGCCGATACCGGCGCGCCGCTTGCCAGGGTGCGCATCCGCGTCGATGGCGTTGAACTGTCGTCTTTCGACGGCCGATTCAGCCGTTTGCCTGGGGCCGACACGCATGTGGAGGTCGTTGCACCCGGTTATGCGCCGGCCCGTTCAGTCCTGCCCGCGTCTAGCGATCCCGAAGAACGGTCACTGAACATGGCGCTTGGACTGGCGCCGGTCTGGCGGATCGCTGCTCCAACCAAGCGTCCGGCCTGGCTTGGTCTGCACGCGGTCGGCAATGCGGCGCTCATCCTGGCACCGGATGGGGCGACGGTTGTCGATACTGCCACCGGGGCGACTCGCGCCCTGACCTTGCCCGGCACCATGTTGATGCCCTGGTGGAGCCAGGTCGACGCCGGGTGGTCCTTCGCCACGACCGACGGCGAGCAGCGCCAGATTCTACCTACCCTGGATCGGGCGGTGCCGGTACGTCGGCTGGCTGGCGCCCCACTGTGTCGCCTTGAAATCGAGCTGGTCTATCGCGCAGGCGGTCGCCTGGCGATCACCGTCGAGGACCTCGAGGGCAAGCGGGCCCTGATCGCCCGTGACGGCGAGCGCGAGGTCTGGCGGCTGGCGGGCTTGTCGATGGGGGCTGCCGTCCCACTGCTATATCGTGGCGACGACAAAATTGTGGTCATCGACAACCAGTCGGTGCATGTGGTCGAGGAGGATGGCAGCGAAACGGCCCGCTTTGCCCTGCGAGCTCCACGCATCGGTCCGGCCGCCAGCCTGCCTGGTGGGCGCATACTGGTTGCAACTGGGGCCGGTATCGACCTCGTCCAGCTGGGCAAGGGCGGTGCTCAAATCGTGCCGCATCCCTGGTTGTCGGAAGCCGGACTAGCCATACCTGCGAGCGACGGCGACGCGGTCATCCTCGCTCGATCCGATCGCTCGGTCGACATAGCCACCTGGGCAAGCGATCTAGTGAAACCACGCTGGCGCACCTCCGTGTCCGGTCGCCCGCAGCAGGCGGCTCTTGGTCTCGGTCTTGCCGCTGTCGCTGATGACGGCGGTGTGATTACCATCATCCGGCTGGCAGATGGCGTCACCGTCCGTCGCATCGCACATGGCGCAGCGCCGATGGCTCCGCCGCTGCTGTTGCCTGGCGTGGTCGTGATCGCCGACCAAACCGGGGCCGTCGCTGGCTACCGGCTTTAGCCCGGGGACAGAGTCCCCGAACTACAGCATATCGGCGGCGACCCCGGCAAGTTCCGAGCGTTCGGACTTGGTGAACGTGACATGGCCGGCCAACTCTTGGCCGCGCAGGCGTTCGACCACGTGGGTCAGGCCGTTGGAGCTGGAGTCGAGGTACGGGTTGTCGATTTGGTGCGGATCGCCGGTCAGCACCACCTTGGTGTCCTCGCCGGCACGCGAGACGATCGTCTTGATCTCGTGCGGGGTCAGGTTCTGCGCTTCGTCGACGATGACGAACTGACGTGCGATCGAACGGCCACGGATGTAGGTCAAGGCCTCCATGGTGATCGTCTCTTCGGCGATCAGACGTTTGATCACGTCGTCGGGATCGCGCTCTTCGCTGGCGAGCAGGAAATGCAGGTTGTCGAAGATCGGACCCATCCAGTGGGTCAGCTTCTCGTCCTTGGTGCCGGGCAGATAGCCGATGTCGGCGCCCAGCGGCATGATCGGGCGGGATACCAGCAGTTTTTTATAGCGTTCGCTGTCGATCACCTTGCTTAGGCCGCAGGCCAGGGCGAGCAGGGTCTTGCCAGTGCCGGCGCGACCGACCAGGGTGACCAGCTTGATGTTGTCGTTCAGCAGCAGCTCAAAGGCCATGCGTTGTTCGGGGCTGCGCGGCACCACGCTGTAGAGTTCGGGCGGATCCTGGGACAACGGCTTCAGTTTGCCGTCCTTGCCATCATAACGTAGGATGGAGATGTGCTCCTTGTCGGCGCGGTCGCGCAGCACGACGAATTGATTCCACACCAGCGGGAGATCCTCCTTGGGCACCACGGCTGCTGGGTCGACTGACTTCTTGCCCGCCAGATCGTCGACCTCGTCGCTGGCTAGGTCGACCAAGACGAAGCCGGAATACAGCTCATCGATGTTGACCCGCATCGCCTTGAAATCTTCACTCGGGATGTCGAGCGCATCGGCCTTGACCCGCGCATTGATGTCCTTCGAGATGAAGAACACCTGCTTGCCCTGGGTCTTCAGATGGTGGGCGCAACCGAGGATGCGGTTGTCGTTGACCCCCGGCACCATGCCGTCGAGGGCGTCCCAGCCCATCACCACCTGGATGGTGCCACCTTGCGGTGTTTTCACACCCTCGCGCAGGCTGCCCTGACTGCGCAAGCGATCGAGGGTGCGCGCGACCTCGCGCGAGTTCTGGCCCAGCTCGTTGCTGGCGCTCTTAAATTTGTCGAGCTCCTCAAGCACGACCATGGGTATGACGACGTGATTGTCGGCGAAGGCGAACAAAGAAGCCGGGTTGTGCAAAAGCACGTTGGTGTCGATGACGAACGTCTTGGGGCGGCTGGCAGGCGACATCGCGGTCGGGGACCTTCCGGGCTGGGGGAGGAGGTTGGTTGCTCGGCGAGATGCGGAGCATCCACCTCCGATATGTTCACCATGTGGCTGCGGTGTTCAGACTGCAAGAGGTTGGTGGCTGGGCCTGCGCGGGATGAGCGCACGGTTGCCTACCGACCCCCGGGATATGCACCCAAGGCCGTCCGTCGAGGTACCGGTAAGCGCAGGCTCGTGAGCCGAGCCTAGCCGGGGAGCGGCTACCGAAACTACGCAAATTCGGCGTAAATCGACTTGATGGCGGTGGCAAGGTCGGCTTCTTCGACGCCGACGATGATGTTCTGCTCCGATGAGCCCTGGTCGATCATGCGGATGTTGACGCGCGAACGGGCGAGGGCGGCGAACAGGCGGGCGGCCGTGCCGATCGCGTGGCTCATGCCCTGGCCGACGGTGGCGATCATCGCCATGCCAGGCATCGCCTTGATGGTGTCCGGCCGCACCGAGCCCTGGAGGTCTTCGATGACGGCCTCTAGCTTGCCGCCCAGCTGCTTGTCAGAGACGATTACCGACATGGTGTCGATGCCGGTGGGCATGTGTTCGATCGAAATGCCGTGGCTGGCGAAGACGTCCAAAACCTTGCGCGCGAAGCCGACTTCGCTGTTCATCAGCGCCTTTTCCAGCGCGACCACAGTGAAGCCCTTGGTGCCGGCGATGCCGACCACCACCTGGTGCCCGGGATCGCGATCGGCGAGGATCAGGGTGCCGGCGTCCTCGGGTTTATTGGTGTTCTTGATGTTGATCGGGATGCGCTTTTCGCGTACCGGGAACACGGCTTCCTCATGCAGCACACTGGCGCCCATGTACGACAGCTCGCGCAGTTCTCCATAAGTGATCTCGGCGATGCCCTTGGCCTCGGCGACGATGCGCGGATCGGTCATGAGGAATCCACTGACGTCGGTCCAGTTCTCGTACAGCGCCGCATCAACCGCGTTGGCGACGATCGAGCCGGTGACGTCGGAACCGCCGCGCGAGAAGGTCTTCACCTCGCCGTTGTTGGCGCTGCCGTAGAAACCTGGGATGCACACGCGCCGCTGGCCGGCGCAGCGCTTGGCAATCGCGGCGTAGGTCCGTGAGCCATCCAGCCGCCCGGTCTTGTCGAAGAACACCACCTCGGCGGCATCAATGTACGTGGCACCCAGCAGGGCGGCGCAGACCACTCCGTGGATTGCCTCCCCTCGGCTGGCGGCGTAGTCGGCCGAGGCTCCACCCTGGATGCGTGCCTTGGCCTCGGCCAAGACCGACTTGAGATCCAGCGCTAGATGCAGATCGCGGACGATCTCCAAAAAGCGCGTCTCGACCTGGTTCCACACCGAGTCGATCAACTGACCCTTGGCTGCCAGTTCATAGGCTAGGTAGAGCAGGTCAGTGACCTTGGTATCCTTGGCGTGCGCCTTGCCCGGGGCGCTGACCACCACCACGCTGCGCCGCGGATCGGCCTCGATGATCGCCTTGACCTTCAGCAGCTGAACTGCCGTGGCGACACTGGTGCCGCCGAACTTCGCTACCCGGATGCCGTCTCTGACGTGGACCATGGATCGTCTCCTTGCGAGGGCGGAAAGCTATGGCTGCAGACGGCCTGTCACGAGGCAGGCGGCGGCGGCCTTGGAGCCTGTCGGGGTTTCTCCGCCAGGCTCCTGGTTTTGCGGATTCTGTCTCCCTCGGTCGCGAGTTTGCGGAATCCGCGAAAACAGGCTGTTTGCGCAACGGGGCAAGCTCCATGTGACCCCTAGTCGCCTGTCTCCGCCAGGCTCCCAGCCAGTCCCCATTGCCCACTCCGTTCCGTCCCTAGCATACCCAACCCATGGAACGTCCCGATCTGATTCCTGCGATCTTCGATCTCAGCGGCTGGCATATCATGATCATCCTGTTCGTTGCCCTGCTGCTGTTCGGGCGCCGGCTGCCTGAGATCATGCGTGGTCTCGGCTCGTCGGTGAAGGAGTTCAAAAAGGGCATGAATACCGATGACGTGACGACTGCAGCGCCTGAGGCCCCGACCCAGCCGCAGGCCGCGATTTCGCCGCAGACTCCGTCCGGCGCCGTTGCGCGCGACATGTCGGCTCCCCAGCCGCCGCCGAAGGTCTGAACATGCTCCGGCTGCTGCTCGCTGCCGCCCTGCTCGTCGTGGCAGGTTGCGATGCTGATACACGACCAGACCCGCCCCCAATCGCCGATATCGAGATCACCGCCGACGGCGGTTACTTGCTGGACGGTCGTGTCATCGGATCCGACCGGCTCGACCGCGAGTTGCACCGCAGGGCGAGCGATGCGCCGAACGAGAAGCTTGGACGAACCAGGCTTCAGATACGCATCCTGCGTGCCCCAGGCGTATCGTACGACCGGGTTCTGGAGCTGCAGGAGCGCTGCCAAAGCTTGGGCATCAGTAATATCGAGATTCCCCGGTAATGCCGCTGCTCGGCTGTCTTGGTGTCCTGTTGGTGCTGGCCGTCCTGACCGGCGAAGGCTACAGCTTTGTGTTGGCGAGCGACCTGCTGCGTAGCCATGCCCGTAGCCTGATCGGCGGGACGACCTGGGTCGATACGGTCCTGCCGATCATTCTCATCCAAGGTGTCCTGATCGTTATCGGCATCATGTCGGTGCGCAGCGCGATCAACCGCCTGCCAACCGTGTTGATGGGCAGCATGCTCGGCCAGAACGCCGATGCTGGCAGACTGATGGTGCGCATGCTTGCGGGCATCCTGCTGATCGTGCCGGGATTCTTCCTTGATGTGGTCGGCATTTTGCTGCTGCTGCCGCCGATCCAGGCGTTGTTCGGCAAACTCGGGCAAACGGTCGCCATGTCCCTGGTCCGTCGTCAGATGGGCAAGATGATGGGCGGCGGCGGTTTTCCCGGCATGCCGCCCGGCGCCGGCTTTCCGGGTGGATTTCCGGGCATGCCGCCACGCGGCCCATTGCGGCCTGATGCCCGGCTGGGCAAGGGTGGCAAGATCGTCGACGTCACGGCTGAACGGGTCGACTAGCCATGCTCAATAACCTTCAACGCGAAGCGTGGTACATCGGCAACCTTGCCGGTGTACCGATCTTCCTCCACTGGAGCGCCTTCGTCCTCGTGCTGATGGTCTGGGGCGGTTCGTCAGGCGGCGGTGTCGAATATATCCTGCTGGTCCTGATCGCCCTGATTGTGGCCGTCATCTTGCATGAGCTGGGTCATGGACTCATGGCCAAGGCCCTGGGAGCGCATGGCATAACCATCACCTTGTGGGCATTTGGTGGATTATGTTCATCCCGTCGGGATAGCGAACGGATCGGTCGGGAGATCGCCATCGTCGCAGCAGGGCCGGCAGTCAGTTTGGCCCTGTGGTTGGGCTCTGGTATCGCTTTCGAACAGCTGCGCATCCATTCCCCCGGGGTCCTTGTCGGCCCGCAAGGCCTCAGTCTCCTTGGACAGGGGTTGTTGATTTCTGAGATGGTCAACAAATCGCTCTTTATATTCAACATGATGCCGATCTTTCCCATGGATGGCGGTCAGTTGATCTACTTCAGCGCCATTGCCGTTACCAGGAATCAGACTCTGGCTAGGCAGATCTCGCTGTTCCTGGCGGTGTTCGGGTCACTCGCCTTCTTTATGTGGAGGACCGGCTTAATTGAGGTCCTCCGGAACGGCGGAAATGCCGGACAATGGGTGGGAAGTCTAGGATTTGCCGACGTGTTTCTTGCTGTCTTACTCGGCATGATGGTGCGTAGCGCCTTCGCCTATTTGCGCTGACCGGATCGGCATGAGGGAATGACTGCTTCCCCCGGCGGGATTGAGCCATAGAACCCCGCCCCGCATGACTGCCCAGCCTCCTGGCGACAAGCCTCGCCGCGCCGACGTCCGAAACATCGCCATCATCGCCCACGTTGACCATGGCAAGACCACGCTCGTCGACGGGCTGCTGAAGCAGGGTGGTGCATTCCACGCCAAGCAGCACGTCGTCGACTGCGCGATGGACTCCAATGACCAGGAGCGAGAACGCGGCATCACCATCTTGGCGAAAAACTGCGCGGTCCACTACGGTGACCTGCGCATCAACATCGTCGACACTCCGGGACACGCTGACTTTGGCGGCGAGGTCGAGCGCGTTATGCGCATGGCCGATGGCGCCCTCATCCTGGTCGACGCCTTTGAAGGCCCGCTGCCGCAGACCCGCTTCGTCACCCGCAAGGCGATCCAGGCCGGTCTCAAGCTGATCCTGGTGGTCAATAAGATCGACAAGCCACGTTGCGAGCCCGAGACCGTGGTCGACAAGATCTTTGACCTGTGCGTCGAACTCGGCGCCGAGGACTGGCAGCTCGACTTCCCGGTCGTCTACGGCTCCGGCCGCATCGGCTTCATGGCCGACGACCTGGCCAAAGGCCGGGCGATGCTCGACGCTCCGGCCGGCCCCGGCCGCGACCTCCAGTCGCTCTTTGAGATGATCAAGAACGAGATCCCCGGCCCAGTGATCGATCCCAACGGCCCGCTGCAGCTGCAGTGTGGCAACATCGATCACAATGACTTCGTTGGTCGTATGGCGATCGGCCGCATTTCCGCCGGCTCGATCAAAGCTGGCCAAGCGGTCTCCGTGATGAAGGGTCCAGATGCGATCCCGTCGCGTGGCCGCGCCCTGCAGTTGCACCGCTTCAACGGCATGGGCCGCGAAGAGATCAAGGAAGCCCAGGCCGGCGACATCGTCGTCGTCACCGGCCTCGAGCAGATCAACATCAGCGACACCATTTGCGATGTCGATCACCCGATCGCGTTGCCGCCGATTCCGATCGACGAGCCGACCATCAAGATGACCTTCGGCGTAACCACCAGCCCGCTGACCGGGCAGGAAGGCAAGCCGCTGCAGAGCCGCGAGTTGAAGGCCCGCCTACTGCGCGAGGCGCAGAAGAACGTCGCCATGCGCTTCTCCGACACCGAAGCACCTGACGTGTTCGAGGTTGCTGGACGTGGCGTGCTGCACCTCGCCGTGCTCATCGAGTCGATGCGGCGCGAGAACTACGAATTCCAGGTTGGACCGCCGCGCGTGATCTTCAAGCAGGACGAGCACGGCAAGAAGATCGAGCCGATCGAGCTGGCCGTCATCGACGTGCCCGAGACGCATGCCTCAAAGGTCATGTCGCTGCTGCTGTCGCGTCGTGCCGAACTGGTCGTGATGGAGGTCAAGGGCAGTTTCCAGCACCTTGAGTTCACCATCCCGGCGCGTGGCCTGATGGGCCTGCGCAATCTGCTGCTCAGCTCGACCCAGGGTGAAGCTACCCTCAACACGTTGTACCAGGGCTACGCCCCGTATCGCGGTGACATCGAGAAGCGCGTCAACGGCGCGATCATCAGCGGTAATGGCGGCAATGTGGTCGCCTACGGTCTGTTCATGCTGCAGGACCGTGGATCCTTCTTCTGCGATGTCGGTGAGCCGCTCTATGAGGGTCAAGTCGTTGGCGAGAACGCCAAGGACAGCGACATGATCGTGAACCTGAACAAAGAGAAGAAGCTGACCAACGTGCGCAGCAGTGGAGCGGATGAAGCCATCCGCATCACCCCGCCGCGCAAGTTCTCGCTGGAAGAGGCGCTGGAATACATCCGCCTCGACGAGCTGGTCGAGGTGACGCCCAAGTCGATCCGCATGCGCAAGCTCTTCCTGCTGGAAAATGACCGCAAGCGTAACTCGCGCGTCGCTGAATAAGCGATCTGTCCGTTGCCAGAAATAGACAACCCCGGGCGATCGCCCGGGGTTGTTCGTTTCCGCACTCAGTTCAATGGTGGTGGTGGCGGTGGGGGCAGTCCGGCTGGGCCTGATGGCGTGCCGGGGCCTGTCGTTTGGCTGGCCTGGTCGACCACTGGTTCCGGCTGCGTGCCGAGTTCGGAGAAGCTGTCGGCCAGTTCTTCTGCGACCTGGATGAACAGGTTGTCATCCCCGGCCAGGCCGCCTGCCATGCCGGCCGCACCGCTGCCTTCTAGCATCGCGCCGGTCAGTTCGCTGGCCAGATCAGTGCCCCAGTCGGTGCCCTGATCGCTGGCGCCACTGCCCTGGTCGGCCACCGAGTTGCGGGCCGCCGCCGAGAAGGTGATCTGCGGCCGGGCCGTGAGGTCGGTCGGGGTGCCGACGCCAGTCGTGGTGTCGCCCGAGACGCCCTGGCGCTCATTGAGCTCAAGATCACCAGCCTTGCCAAGCGTCTTGGCCACGTCGGGTTTGAGGCCGACATTGACCTTGCCGCGCACCAGGGCGACGTAGTCAGCGTCGCGGCTGGTGCGTTCGACCACGAACAGCGTGCCACTGACTTTGACCTCCAGGGCGGCGCCGCGCACGCGGATGCCGCTGTAGGGGGCCTTGTCGGTGACGTCCATCTGCACCGCACCGCGGTCGAGTTCAAAGACCAGCAGGCGGCCACCGTCGGCGACCGCCTCGATGGCGAAACGGCCAGCCGAGCCAGCGGCCAGCACGGTGGTGATGCCCGGGGCCTCGTGGCAGATCAGGCGCAGCGGAGCATCCTTGCCCGCAACGACTTCTTGGCCGGTCAGCACCATGGTGCCGACCTTGGCGGGTTGGCCGTCGACCTGGCCAACACCAAAGCGCCACAGGCCGACTGGATCAGCTGCCCACGAGCCGGCAGCGAGGAGAAGGGGGATGAGGTAGCGCATGGATGTCATTCCTCCGAAGCAATGGTCCAGGTGAGACGGGCACCGACCTGCCAACGCTCGTAATCGCGCTCGTCGTAGGTGCTGTCGCGGGCACTGAGGGCGGCGTACGCGCCGAGCCACAGGCTGTGTCCAAGGCGCCGGTCGGCGCTGGCAGAGAGGGCGCCGATGATGGTGTTCTCGGCGCCGTCGCCGGGGGTCCGCTCGGCATCGTAGACGCGGCCTTCGACCGAGGCCTTCGCTTGCAGATCCCAGCCTTCCGGCTTGAAGCGCACAGCGACCCACGGCTGGATCAGCGCGTAGTTCTCAATCTCGCTGTTGGCGAAGAAACGGCCGGAACGCACGGCGCCCTCGATGCGGCTGCCGTCGCCAAGCCGCCACCAGTGGCGCCAGGCCAGCGCGGTCAGCGTGCCGCTGCGGTCGTCGGCGTGGCCGAGATTGAACAGCCCTTCGACGCCCTGCAGATCGTCGTTGGCCTCGTTGAAGTGGATCAGCGCCAGTTCCAGGGCCAGCAAATCGGCGCTGGAGGTGCGCAGCCAGCCGAGGCTGACGCCGCCACGCAGTTCGGCTGCAGCACCATCGCCGTCGAGCCAGTAACGTGCTGCCGACAGGCTGCCGCCGGTGGTGATTTCGTCGTTTTGGCGGGCGCCTGAGACGCCCAGGGCGAACTTCGTGGTGTCGAGATCGTCCAGTCCCGGTCGGCGGTCGTAGCCGATCGTTCCGGTAGCCTTGACGAAATCACGCTCGTTGGCGATCGGACGCCAGCCGATCGCCGCTTCGCCGTTATAGGACACGGTCGCGCTTTGCGCCTGATCGGGATTGCTCTCAAGCAGGGCGTTGGAGTCGTAACCGGCTCCAAGACGGAGTCGTCCGTCCCAGGCTGGCGGCGCCCCGGCGACGCGGGCGACGCGCATGCCGGCACGCCGGGTCGGTGCTGGCGGGGCCGTGGTCGTGGTGACCGCGCTTGGTGGCGGCTCGACGGTGGCGGAAGCGCTGGCAGCCGGGGAATTAGGCGCTGCTGTTGGGGCGGCTGCCTCCGGGGCGGCGGGGGCCGCTTCCACAGGGGAAGCTTCCACTGGTGTCGGAACTGGCCCTGGTGTAGCTGCGGCCGGGGTGGGGTTGTCACCTTCGGCGGCGATACCGAGGGCGATGAGAAGCAGGAGTGTTGATGTGCGTTTCACGGTTCGACCAGAATGCGGAAGCCGATGGCAGAGAATGCGGACGTAGGAGGAGTGCTTTCGACGTAATCGCAGCGGAAGACGCCGCGCATGTCGTCGGTGTAGGCGCCGCCGGCGATGGTGCCGGGATGGGCCAGGCCGGGATCACTGACCCATTCGCGCACGCTGCCGGCGAGGTCGCGATGGCCGAACGGGCCGAGGTCGGTGACAGAACTACCCACCGCGGGCGGGACGGTCTTCTTCGGCAAGGCGGTGGAGGCCAGGGCGAAGTCGAACCCGGGGCCCCAGGGATAGAGCCGGCGGTTGTCGCCGCCACTGGCTGCGGACAGGCGCTCGCTGGCGCTGGGCAAGCGAATCTTCTGCCCAGTTTTCGCCGACAGCCAGCGGCAGAAGGCCTCGGCATCGAGCCGCGATACGCCTCGCACCGGCTGGCGCGCATCGGCAGTGGTCTGCAAAGCCATCGAGTTCAGCTTGCCGTCCGCATCAACCGGTGCCCAGTTCAGGTCATCCGGCGAGGTGCCTTCGCGCGGCAGTAGCTCCAGATCATTGCGGCTGTGGTCCATGAATGCGGCGTAGCTGCGTTGCGCCTGCGCAAAGACGGCCGGATCCTTGAGAAACTCGGCGTAGGACGCTTGAGTCACCTCGTCTTCGGCCAGCCAGAATCCCGCTGTCGCCGGAACCCAACGCAGACGCATCAACGGGATCTGCGGACGCTTAGCCGGTGCCCACGAAAAGCGCTGGTTGCTGCCTGGAGCGATCACCACGCTGGCGAGTTCGTCGCCGGCCCGGATCTCGTAACGGCCCTGCGGCAGGGTCAGCGGCAGGCCGGCAGCCAGACTGGGCAGCGGTGGATCGCGAGCGACCAGGCGGCCATTGCCGTCCTCGGCCAGTCGACGCACGGTCAGCGTGGCGGTGGTGCCGTCGATGGTCAGGGTTCCGGTTTCCGGGGCGTCGACATCGACGCCCAGGCGACGCAGCAGGTTGCCGAACGCGGCCGCCTCGGGCAGAGCGGCGTTGCGGCGCGCGTCGTCGAGCCGGCCGCGATATAGACTGATCAGCAGGTCGCGCGCTGCCACTGCATCGGCATGGCTGGGCTCGCCAGAGAGGGCATCGAAGGCGGTGCGCGCAGAGCCTTCGCCCAGCGCCCATTGCTCGGCGACCCGGGCGCGAGCGCCCTGCGCCGCATCTCGTGCCGCGACCAGCGCGGCCTTGCGCTCCAGCGGCTGGGTTTTGAGTTCGAGCTCGAGGCGTTTGGCTTCGCTGTCGCGAGCCGCAACGTCAGCCAAGGCAGCACGCATGGCAGATTCGGCGGCGCGCGCTTTGACCAGGGCCGCAGCCGCGGTGGTACGGGCTTGGGTGCGGGCGGCGGCGGCGTTGCGTGCCGCGTCGCGATCGCGCAGCTGCAGGGCGATGCGGTCGCGCAGCTCATTGGCCCGTTCGTCGTCAGGCTGCAGTTTGCGGGCGATGGCGATCTGTTCGGCGGCGGTGTCCGGTTGTCCGGCATCAAGGGCCGCGACCGCTGCAACGATGGCGGCCTCGGCTTGGGCGCGGCGCTTGGCTGCTTCGTCCCGGGCCTGCGCGGCGCGCGCATCGGCGGCGCGGGCGGTATCAGCCTGTTCCTGCAATTTGGCCGCATCGGAAAGTGCGGATTCGATGCCAGGGGCCGCGACCCCATCGGCCGCGCTCTTGGCATAGGCCGCGCGCGCCTCGGCGAGCTTCGGGGCAAAGGCGGGGTCAAGTGGCGGCAGCGCCTTGGCGGCGGTCAGGGCAGTGTCGCCGGCGGCTTTGCGTTCAGCGGCAAGGCGTTCGAGTTCGATCCGGCGCGTCTCGGTGAGCGCGGCACTCGCTCGGGCGAGCAGCTCCTGCGCCTCGTCAACCGGGATGATGGCCAGGGCGGCCTTGGCCCGGTCGCTCGACAGCTGCCAGTTGCGCGTGGCAGCCGCATCGCGGGCCTCGGCGGTAAGCTGCATCGCCTTGGCGCGATTCGCCTCGTTGCGGGCGGTATCTTCCCGCTGCTTCTTCTCCGCCTCAAGTGCGGCGAAGGCGTGCACGCGCAGCTCGACCGCTTCGGGACGGTTGTCGCCGACCCAGGTGGCGGCGTCATAGGACTCCTGCCAGCGGCTGGCCTCGGCGGCGGCGCGGGCCTTGACCACGCCGGCATCCCAGGCGGCCTCGTCTTTGGCACGCATCCACGACACCGTGACCGCAGCACAGGCGATGGCGAAGGCGGTCAGGCCGGCTCCGATCGCGACCTGCTTCTTGTTGCGGGCGATGAAGGCGCCGATCCGTTCGACAACATTGCGGCGACGGGCCACCACCGCCAGGCCGGCAAGGTGATTGCGGATGTCGTCGGCGAAGTCGCTGCACCGCGCATAACGGCGGTCGGGGTTGAAGGCCAATGCCTTCATCACCACTGCGGCGAGGTCCTCGTGCAGATCGGGCTTGGCCTCGCGGATCGGGGTGATCTCGCCATTGACCACCTTGGCGATGATGTCGGCGGCACTGCCACCGGTGACCGGTCGCTTGAGGGTCAGCAGTTCGTACAGCGTCGCCCCGAGGCTGTAGACATCGCTGCGCGCGTCGATCGCCGATAGCTCGCCACGCGCCTGCTCGGGCGGCATATAGTACAGCGTACCCATCGCCGAACCTTCGCGAGTTAGCGAGAGAGCGTCGCCATCGCGCAGATGCACGACGCCTTGGGTTTTGCCCAATTCGTCGCGGCCGAGGACTTTGGCGATGCCCCAGTCGACCACCAGCACCTCGCCGTGGCCGCCGAGCATGATGTTGTCTGGCTTGATGTCGCGGTGAACCACGCCCTTGGCGTGGGCGTAGCTCATGCCGTCGAGGACCTTGAGGAAGGTCAGCAGGGTGTGTTCGATCGACCATTCCTCGGCAGCTTTGGCAGCCACCGCCGGATCATCGCTCTTCAGCCGCTTGACCACGCCACCAAGGGACTCGCCCTCGATGAACTTCATGGTGAAGTAGACGGTGCCGTCCTCCATGATCCCAAGATCGTGGATCGGCACGATATTGGGATGTTCGAGCTGCGCGGTGACCTGAGCCTCGGCGAGAAAGCGTTCCAGTGCCTCGGGACTTTGGGCGAAGCGCGACAGCATCACCTTCATCGCAGCGGGACGCTGGAAGTCACCGTCCTTGATCAGCAGCACCGCGCCCATGCCGCCCTGGGCGAGCGGCTTCTCGACGGCGTAACGGCCTTCGGTGCCGTGATCGTCGATGAGTTTACGCACCCCTGGCGGAATGCTGTCTGGGCCGAGCCGGCCAAGGTCGGCCAGCACACTCGGTCGTGACACTTGCAGCCGCAGATCGAGTTGCTGAGTATCGTGCGGCAGGCTGCTGTTGGTGCGGGTGCGACCCAGCCGGGTGACCGAACCAGTGAAGCGGCCGGTCGTGCCCTTGGTGATCGCACCGGTATCGGGCTGACCGGTGCTGACCCGCGTCTGGGCGAAGGCGCTGGCAGCCGCGGTCGACGGCCGGGTGGCCTCTGGATCTACCGGTGGGCCGGGCAGTCGGGTGGTCGCCTCGTGCTCGCTGGGCAGACAGGTGGTATTCCCGTCCCGCGTGGCGATTTGCGTCTGGGCATCCGGTTCCGTGACGCGTGTCACCACTTCAGGCGACGGATTGACCGGCTGCATCTCTCCCGCCATGCGGGTCTGGATGATGTCCTGCACGTCGCGCGGCGACGGGCTGGCCGGATCAGTCACGTCAGATCCGGCGGCGGGGACGGAGCCCGATCAGGGCGAGTCCAGCGAGCAACAGGCCGGCGAGACC
>JBBQCI010000036.1:0-35851 GCA_038318565.1 Planctomycetota bacterium | reverse complement strand
GGCGTCCGTGCGGGCTGTGGCAGTGCCGTTGTTCAGCCAGCCGTAGCTCAGGCCATTGGTACGCAGGCCGTTCGCCCGGCCCTTGTCCGCGATGAAACCCTCGGGGATGGTGGTCGTCTCGGGCTGCAGGTTGATGCGGGTCGGGAACTGCGGCTGGCCCGCAGCGTCTGTCGTGTTGGGGAGCATGGCGCCGGGCGGAATGGTCGCGAGCGCGGCCAAGGATCCGTCATCAAGCACTGAGGCCGGCGGCACCAGGGTCGGTCCGTCGAGTTCCTGCAGCACCTGCCAGCCCTCGTGGACGTAGCGCGTGGTGGTACCGTGGGCTGCCTTGGACACCCGGCGTCTAAAGGCGTCGTAAGCGTAGGTCGCCCGGCCAGATATCCCATCGTCGTTGGTGGCTGTGTCGGCGACAGTCATGCGATTCTCGGCATCCCAGGCGAAGCGCTGACCCTCGGCTGTCTGCGTCAGGTTGCCGGCCGCGTCATGTGCCACCGTTACGCCGTTGCGCGAGGCGATCTCATGCACCGGGGTATGGGTACGGGATTCCATCAACCCGTCGCGCTGAGTCGCACGCCAGTCGCCTACTGGCGACAACGCCCACTGCTGCGTGGAGGTCCCGGCCTGCCAGTCGATCAGCCGATCGCCACGGTCGTAGCCGAACGACTGGTTGTGCCCGGAACGCACCCCATCGGTCTCGTCCGTTTTCCGCCGCTGTGCGTCGTAGGTGTAGCTCAGGCTCACAACAGACTGGGCCGGGGGTGCAGCACCAACCACGGTGCTCAGCAGGCGGTTGTCGTCACTGAACGTCCGTGTGTCGCGCAGACCGTTGCCGAACACCCGGCTGTCCAGGCGACCACCCAGATCATAGGTCATGGTCGACACGCTGGTGCCTGCCATGGTCAGCGAGGCACCCTGGTGCCGGGCGGTGTAGCCAACCACCAGACCGCGGTCATCTGGATAGGTGACAGCTGTCCGGCGACCCAGGGCGTCGTAGGCGAAGCCCACTGTCCGACTCGCTGGCAGGGCGGCGTCGCGCCGCGTCCAGGTCGTAGTCTCGCTCGCGAGTTGGCCACGGGTGGTGTACATCCGTTTGATGACGACTCCCGAACGGGCTGCCGTTGCTTGGGTGGGACGACCGAGGAGGTCGAGGACATAGCTGTCATGGCCACCATCGGTGGTGGTGCGATCGGTCAGGCGATTGGACAGATCGTAGGTATGCGTGGTGACGATGCCTCGCTGATCCGTCATGGTTGCCAGTCGACCCAGCGGGTCATAGGTCCACTGACGTGTCCCGCCGGTACTGCCGGGCAGCGTCTCGGACGCACGCTCGTTCCGGGCAGTGTAAGTATACGACGTCGTACCATTTTCCGCATCAACGATTGAGGAGGTTACCCACCGCATCGTAGTCGAATTGCGTCTGGAATAATGTAGACAGGAATAATGTAGACACACTACCTTTGCGATCAATCATCCAGTAATCCCGCATGGCCAAATTTCGTGAACATATCCTGCCCAGTGAAGCGCGGCAGATAAAAGGTAGTGTGTCTACTACTTTCTTTACAACTGTCTTTGTTTCGGAAGCACACCTGCGGCACTATGTGAAAGCGTACATCCGGCATTATAACGCCGAGCGCCCACATCAAGGCATCGGCAATGTGCCGGTCGGTCCCTGGAAGGCCGGAACCGGGGAGATCGTCTGCGACGAATCACTGAACGGTCTGCTCAAGTCCTTCCGTCGCGTGGCCTGACAGCGCGCATTCGTTCAGACCTGCAGCGTCAGCCGTTCGACTGGAGGCCGCGAATCCGTATTGCTTGCCTAATAAATTGGCAATCGCAGCCCCATACGAAAATGGACAGCGGACATTGTGCTGCTGCGCTACGTGTCTCGTTTGTCACTCACCGCCATGGGGGCGGTCCGAATTTCAGGTCAACTGGTCATCGCACCACTAGGGGGGAAGGGGGAAATGGCCTCTATCTTTGTAGAGTCAAAAACACCACGGTCTTACCAGACGGTTCACTGTGATACAAACGGCCTAGACATGAAGAATAGCCATGGATCATTTCGGGCGACCACTCGCGACCGACTAACGACAAGGAAAAAGACGAGAGGTCCTTGTCGGACAACGCGCTCGACTTTAGCAGATCACTACGCTCCATTTCCGTCAACCCCTCACCCTCATACCCATCTCGCGTAGCCTTGGGGAATACGACTGAAAACGAAGATGCCAAATCCTTACCGCCGACATACAGAAAACGACCCTGTCTCCTATCATCTACCAACACAGATCTGAGTTCAAACTTCAAGACGACAGGATCTTGTCTACCGTCGGCCAATCGATCATACATGTAAATAGCCAAACCAATCACAGCTGTGGCAAGCAGAACACCAAGGACGATCCTCATTGCGCTGCCGCTTTCTGAAAGGCGTACTTTGATGTAGCCGGCCAAACGCTAACAAATGAGATGCTGATATCAAAAGATCCGTCTATGACTGGATTCTCATAGAGGAAGTCCACAGTCGCTTCAACTAGACCTCCCACCTTCCCCAACAGACTCCCTTTTTCAAGCTTATCTTTGACCTCCGCGTACGTATTTGCGTCTATTTCGTCATTTGCGTCTATTTCGTCAAACCAAAGAAACGTGATATTACGATTACGCAACTCTACCGAGTTTGATCTCGCTCCATCTGCTGTTGGACAACCCATCTTGTACTCGACGACGCCCCTTTGCGCTGTCGCTGCATGTGCCCCATTTAGCCACCACCCAAGGGTAAGTAGACCGCCGCTATTTGTCTGCCAGTTATAGCGGGCGCGATCAGATTCGGGGACCCCGAGGCGACTAACAGCAATGGCATCAAGATCACTCATGTTGATACTATGCCACCCGTCATCCATGATTGCTTCATTCCAATCATGAACGAGACCTGCGTAGCCACGCCAAAAATCACGGATGTTATTCTCAACCAACGGATGCAGTTCGCCGTTGAAGTCAGAGATGTTCAACGGATCCATCGAGCATCCCTTCGGGTCGGTGTGAGGTCGAGCTTGATCGCCTGCGTGCTGTAGGCGAGATAGAACTCGGCGGGACGGTCGGAATGACCTATGTGGATTATGCAACCACGACGCGTACCGGCGGCGCAATTAGTCCATCCAGACTGCATGTGAGGTGGTGGACACCGGCGTAGCGAAAGCCGCTCACAGCGGCAGCGTCGACGGTGAACCAGCCGGTGACCAGCCGCCCGTCATCCTGAACGTCATCGGCGAATAGCGCTGCGCTGGCAAACGGAAACCCGCCGTGGCAGGCGCCAGCTAGCCCAACGATGGTGGTCAGAGTCAACGCACGATGCGGCTCGCAGCCGAGTGCCGCCCGGCGCGCAGCGGACAGTCGGAAGCGGCCCATGATGATCAGTGGTTCGCCAAGCCGCGACGTGCCAGCGGCTCTCGTGACGATATGCTCATCGGCCACGGCGGGCAGGTCGATCTGGAGTCGAGCGGTGGACGGAAGAGGCATGGTCACTCCGGTAGCGAGACGACGATGGTGATCACGGGTGAGCACCATGGGCCCCAGTCGAGATGGACATGGTAGCGACCGGCCTTGGCCGGCATCGGCACGACGTCAGGAAGATTGGGATTGACGTAGCTCGTCATCACGAAGCGCTCGGCCTCGGCATCGCTGACGGCAGGATCGTTGGGCTGACGCGAGATGATCGGCATGCGCGGCATGCGTCCGGTGGCGGCGAAGCCCAGGCGTGGTTCGCTGACCGTCACGCACAGTCCAGCCAGTGGATCGGCGTTGCCGTCGGCTGAAAAGCGGCGCCGATCAAGCAGGGAATAAGTGATTGAGGCGCAGACCACCAGACGGTGTGGGCTGGTGCTCAGCGGTCCACTTCGTCCAGGCGAGATCAGCACGGCCCGATCGGGTCCGGCGAGGAGCAATCCGCGGAAGGTAGGTTCCGGCGGGCGCGGCGAGACCGGCACAATGCGCATAGAATTGGGCGGGACCGTGGAAAACGGGTTGTCAGGCATGGTCCTGTCCTAGTGGCTGAGGTCGGCTTTGCGTACCTGCGGTTCGCATAGCGGGCAGAACTGGGGAGGAGCCTGGTTGATGGTTACCGACCCATCGGCATTCACCCACCCAACGCCGTCGGCACCGAACATCACGCAGCTCGGCGCGCCTCCCCAGTTGGTGCCGTCCCAGTTGGCTCCGTTCTGACAGTGGCCGCCAGCATGTCCCCCCCACGACTGGTCGTAGTATTGGGCATGGACATCGGGCGTGTGGGCGGCGGCCCAGGGGGCCTGCGGAGCGATCGCAGGCATGGAAGCACTGGGCGTGCCGCTGGCTGCCATGCCGAGGCGATGGCCGATCTCGTGGACCAGGGTGTACTCCCGGACAGCGGCAGACATGTCCTCCCACACTACGCGATTGGCGATGACCACGGTGTTGCGCCATTGATAGCCGTTGGTCCAGCTGTCGACAAGGCGCAGATCAAGCGACAGCTGCAGGCTGCCGCGGGTGGCTCCGAAGAAGGCTCGCGGGAGTCGAGTGTCGTCGAGGACGAGAAAGATCCGTCGGCGGCCACCATGAGCGAAGTCGTGATCGGGAAGAACCACCAGATCGTCACGATTGACGGTGATTGCCGAGACGGTTCCATCGGCATCAGTGAAAGCGCAGCCGACGACCGAGATGAGCCAGCTGTTGGCCGCGTCATCGATATCGTCCATGCCATACCACAGGTGGGTGCCCGCAGGCAGGGTCAGCTCGTAGCCGTTGGGCACGCGTTGAAACAGACGGCCAGGCTGGCTGACCGGGCAAGAGACGGTCAGGGTCTGGTCGCGGCTGCTGACGATGTATCGGGCGAAACAGAGGACGAAGCCAAATCGCCCGTAGGGTCCCAGCTGGAAGACGGCTGGGTCATTGAGCGCTGTCTCGATGACCAGGTGATCGTCGATGTCAATTTGTATAGACTGATGGATCGGGATCTCGCTAGCCCCCGCGGGCTTGCGCAGCAACTGAACGTAGAACTTCTTGGCGGGATCCCACACCGCCTGTTCAAGATTCGCGGTGGAGTGGGCGGTCATCCCGGCCATGTGCATGACCTGATAGTAGAGCCGGCGCCGACTCTCGACGGTGATCGAAGAGCGTACTTCGTGGCCGCGATAGAGCGCACGCAGGGCATAGACGTTGCCACCGGCCGCCGGCAGTTTGACCGTCTTCAACAGTCGGCCTTCTGCGACGCCGCCGTTTTGGGCGGTGGAGACGATCAGCCGGTAATTGCGGTTGCGCGTGCGCTCGTTGGCGGTGTAGGCGGCATCTCCAGGATCGGGCACCGTGCGAATGCGGAACGCCGAGAGGGTCGCGCCGCGCATGCGATAGCGGATGCGCACCGGGCCGACGCGGGCGAGGGTGGTGATCCCATCAGTGACATGAACCTGTTCGCTCGGTAGGTTGACCCATTGCTCTTCAGTCATGGCGTGGTCTCACTCATCCATCGGGGTGTTGGCGTCGTCGAATTCGATCTCCTGCAGCTCGTTGTCCTCCTCGGTCGGATCATCAAGGATGAGCCCCGGTGGCGAGGGCGGCTGGATCAGCGGAAATGGCGGAGTGTTCGGGCCGCCGCCCTTGTTGTGCAGCAGCAGATCGGCCAGGCGGCAGACACCCTTGCCTTCGATCTGCACGTCGAAGCTGTAGTTGACGAACTCGGCCTTGCCCTGGATGCAGCTGGAGATCATCCCGCCGCCGGCACTGCCGGCCTCATCGCCGTTGCTCTTCGAGAAATTGCTGCCCTCGATGCACACTGGATTGCCGTCGCATTTGACCTGACTGGATCCAGACGCTGTGTCCGCGCTCATCGCGATGTTGGGATAGGGTATAGGGACGAAGGGTGCGGGCGGTGCGGGCGTCTTGCACACGTCCGGGAAGGCCATGCTCATGCCGTTGGAAGCCTTATGGACCACGGTGCGGAAGTTGACGCTGACAGTAGCGGGCATGTCAGGCTCCTCGTCCCAGCAGTAGTGCTGAACGGCGACCATCGTCATCGCCGGCGGTGATCAGGGCGTGATCGCAGATGGCCCAGCCGCGCTGTAGGCCACCGCAGGCAACCAGCAGCTGGACGGCCGCCGCCGCTGCGCCGCAGTCGCCAATACTGGACGCCGGGTGGGACAGGTCCGCGACCGACAGGCGCGGGGTCAGGCGCGACAGCGCCAAGCCCCATTCGCGGGCACGGTAGTCCTCGCCGGTGAGGTCGGGCAGGGCCCACACCGGGCTATCCGGCAGCAGCCCGCCGATCGCCTGGCATAATCCGCCGGCTGTACTGATCGCCGGGCCGCCAATCATCTGCATCTCGCGTCCGTGGCCAGTGGCCAGGACGGTGGTCCCGCTGCCGCTGGCTGTAGCGGAGACGATCAGGCCGACGGCGGCTTCGCCGGGCATCATGCCTGCCGGACTACGGCTGCTACGCACCCGGCCCGCCAGGTCGAGGGCGTCGTGCCGCTCGTCGTCGACGAGCGAGTCGACCACCACCACCATCACCAGATCGGCGGTCCCAGCGGCGAGCAGGACGGTGGCCCGGTCGAGCAGTTCCATCGTTGCGGTACGGCCGAGCGGATGCGCTTCGACCACAGCCAAGCCGTCCAGGCCCAGTCGGTTGGCCAGGGCGCTCGCCGTGCGGGGCAGCCCCCAGGCGGCGGTGACGGTATCGACGGCCGGGAGACCGAGGAGCAGCGCACAGCGCGGCACGTCCTTGCGGCGCAAGCCCGCCTGGGCAGCCAGGTCGCGGCTGGCGAGCTGGGCCAGGGCGAGCAGGCGTTCGGTGCGCACGCGATACCGCAGCGCAGGAAGGCGTATACGTGCGCTGGTCGCTTCCTCCCAGGGATCCCACTCCTCGTCATGCGGTCGGGTCGGGAGTTGCTGGTCAAGGCTGAGTCTGGATATGCCGGCTAGGATCGCCGCCGCGGTGCTTGCGCCGTCGCCCAGCGGCGTGCACGCGTCTATGGCGCGGATGTGCAACGTCACGACGAGCCCTTCGGCATCACAACCCACGCTACTTGCAGCGCGGTCGCCTCGATGGCGAGCGTGTAGCGCCAAGTCAGGGTGGCCAGGCCGACGCCGGGCAGGAAGACCAGTTGATCGAGAGTGGGCGTTACGTTGCGGTCGCGGCCGGCGATGCGCAGGATGATCTGTGGCGTGACGGCGGGGATGACGAATGGAGCCAACGGTTCGGCGGTGAATCCGTCGAGGCGCACCTGCTCGCCGGGGGCGAGGTGCCGAGCCAAGGCCAGGGTTCCGGGAGCCTGGCGGTGGAACCGGGAATCGAAATCCTTGGGTAGCAATGGCGCGCGTGATTCCTTCCAGGCCGCATCGTAGGTTCCGGCATGAGCGAGTCGTGGTTGCCAATCCGCCGCGACTGCGGCGCAGCAGGCCGGGGCTGGTCGATCCCCCGGACGATCGAAGGGCGCGGAGGGATCCTCGATGCACGGCAGCGAACCCCCCTCGATGGGATTGGCCCAACCGAGGCCGACTGGATTCTCGGCGCAGCGACGACCCTTGGCGTCGATGCCTCCGACCGCGTTCTCCCAGCGCAGGGCGAGACGGGTGAACGGCTTTGCGTCGGTGGCGCCCCAGCGCAACAAGCCTTTTTCCCACTGGCGGGGACCACGCAGGCGTAGGCGTAGCTCGGCATCCTTGAGTGCGATGGTGGCGATCTGCTCGCTGGTCGGGCGGCGCATCACCGCCTCGTCGCAGACGAGGACATCGGTACCCTTCGCCGCCGGAGCGACATCGGATGGCCGTTTGGCGCTGCCTTCCGCCTTGTCCCAAGGCACCGCAGCAAAGTGGATCGGCTCGGCGACGGCGGGCGGCGGGCCGGCCAGGACGCAGGTCGCCTTCACCACGACGGTGACGATCGGTCGATCCTGGTGGTCGATGCCCGCCACCAGGACTCCGGGCATCGAGGTCTTGTTGATCAGCTGGAGCATCATGTCGCGGGTCCCAGCAGTTTGCGCTGGAGGAGAGCCGGGGCATCGACCGGGAAGATGCCCGTGCGGCCAGAGATCGCAGATTCCACGGCCGCACACCAGCGCAGGCGCTGGTTCTCCACCGTCAGGAGGCTGTGTGCCTCGGATGCCGGCTTGCCACCAAGCTGCCTACCGTTTGTCGATGGACGTCCGTTCCACCAAGCCTCGACGGCTTGACGGTCAGGCCACGGCAGATCCTCGTCAGGGTCCATCGACACATCGGCGTCGGCGGAATCCTCGCTGGGGCCATTGGCCACTGTCGGCGGGCTGTGTTGCACCAGACCGGCCGAGGGCAGATCGACTCCAGTGATCAGGGACAGCGCCTCGCCAGCCGCGCGCGCGTGGCGCGGGTCGTCCATCCACGGCATCAGCCTGGGTACCACGGACGGATCCCCACTGGTTCCAGCGATCATGCAGCCCAGTCGGCCTCCGGCGGCCAACACCGACTCACGATGGCCGGGCGATGCGCATCTGCTGGCGATGACTGCCAGAAGAGTCCATCCGCGGATAGGAGCGAGGCTAGCGAGCAGCCGGTCGGCCGCCGGTGCATCGCCAGACAAAGCCAGCACTGCGAGGGCGGTTTGCACCGTACCCGGATCCAGCGCGCGCTTCCTGGCGGCATCGGCAATAACCGGCGTGATGCCCAGGCGCAGTGACGAGCCCAAGGCAGCAGTCGACACATGCGATTCGACCGCCGTTGCCCATTGCGCCAAACGGGCGTCGGGCTGGCCGAGATGGCCGGCGGCCTGCGCGGCCACCGCGACGGTGGCAGGATTCGCCGCCCAATGAGCAATGGCGCGTTCGGCCACCGGGGCGGTCATCCAGGCGCTGGCGTTGGCGGCAGCCGCGGCAATCGGGCCGGACGATCCGGCCAAACGGTCGTCCAGTAGCACCAGACGGCCGGCTTCAGCGCACAGGATGGCCGCCGCCCACGCCGCTGACGATTCCGTCTCGATCTGTTGCAGCACCAGAGGGATCGCCGCTGGGCCGGCAACGCGGAGTCCGTCGAGATGGGCGAGCAGCCGGCGATCGAGCCGGCCGAGGGCCATCAGTCCGATGTGCGGCTGAAAGACTGCAATCTGTCGCTGATGCCACAAGAAGCGGCATTCGTCGGCATGTTCACGAATGAGTTCAGGGTCGCTCATGGCTCAATTGATCTGGACGGATCCGCCCTTGATCTTGTTCACGCCTCGTGAACGGCTGAGTACGTATTCGCCGTCAATGATCACCTTGCCGGCCTGGGTCAGGGTCAGGCTGGCAGCGCCGCTGCGCAGCACGATCTCGCGTTCGGCGGAGATCTCGCAGCTGCCGGTGTCGAGCTTCTGGCGATCGCATACCACGCCGAGGATTACCAGCGACGTGCCGATCGGTTGGGCGAGCACGTTCTGGCCCGGAGTGAGCGGCGGCAGGGACGCGATGAGGAGGGCGGGTTCGGACATGCCGTTCAGCCAGATTCGACCATCATCGTCACGACGGGTGACGGTGCACAGGCGGGGACTTGTCGGAGCCAATGGCTCAGGTGGCGAAGCGTTCGGACGTGTTGCAGAGGAAGGGCGGGAGCTGCGCGCAGCTGTCACAGTGCTGGATTTTGGCATGGATGGATCCGCTCAGTTTACCGCGGTCTTTGAGCCCTTGACGACCACGTCGCCCGAGCCCTCAATCTTGATCTTGCTTCCCTTGATCACGATCTCGCCGGACTTCTTCATCGTGATCGACGCCTCGCCGGCCTTGATCACCACGTCGCCCTTGGAGTCGACGGTGATGCCATCGGCCTTCCACGAACTGCTCTTGGCAGAGCTGAGGCTGAACTTGGCATCGGTATCCAGCGAGAGGTCTTTTTTGCTCGACCACATGCCGGTGCCATCGCAGCTCAGGGTCATGTTCTTGGTCACGGTGACGTCCAGCACGCCGCTCAGGGTCAGCGTGGTGTCCTTGGTGACGCTCATCTCGGCGGTGCCGGCGACGTCACCGGCGTAGGCGCCACCGATCGAGACGGTTGTGTCACCTTTGATCTTCGTCGAGCTGGTCTTGGATACCTCTAAGGAGGACTCCCCGCCAATCTTCTCGGACTTGTCGGTGCCAATGGTCCTAGACTCGGTCGCCTTGACATCGACCTTGTAGTCGCCTTCGACGTGCAGTGAAACTAGGTCGTCCTTGTCGCTGAAGCACAGAACGTGTTCCTTCACGCTGGTGAGCGTGATCGACTCTGAGCCTTTCTCGTCTTCGAAGACCATCGATGAGCCGGAGGCGCTGCGCACGACGCACTGGGTCTTGTTCTTGTCCAGAATCTGGCTGGCGTCCTCACCGTTGTGCATCGCACCGGCGATGATCGGCCGATCGGGATGACCATAGGCATGGGAGAGCATGACTTCGGTGTTCACAGGTAGCGGGAAGTGAATGCCCTGGCCCGGCCCGGTGTACGGCTGCGCCATGCGCACGACACGCTCCGCGGCGTCGTCCGAGTTCAGCAGCCGGACCTTGTAGGACCCGTCGATGCCCTGGCCCTGATCGCCAGCAGTGCTCGTGACGATGGCTGGTACCAGGCCGTCGATGCGCGGGACCGGCGTGCTGCGCAGGGGCCGCCAGGGCAGCCGCCCAACTGGCACTGCCTGAAACGCATTGCGGTAACTGTCGTCGCCGAAGGTGTGCTGCACTTCGGTGAGCAGCAGATGCTCGGCGTAGTCCTCCTTGCCGGCCACCGCCACGCGGGAGCCGGCGCGGTAGGCAAGGATGCCGCTGACTCCGACCAGGCGGCTGGTCCGTCCGACCAGGGCTTCGGCCAGCCGACCGGCATAGGCGGTAGCGTCGGCGTCCTTCATCGTCACGTGGTAGTCGGCTTCGTGGTGCTTACCGCCGATACCGGGCAGGGTCGGCGCCGATTTCTGGCCCACCGCGGTCTGCTTGGGGTGACCTTCGCTATAGTCACAGACGAAGGCCTCCTTGCTGGCGATCTCGAAGCGGTGGCTCAGTTCGGTGACCACACCTTCGCTCTCGGGTCCGGCCTTTGGAGCGCCGGCGAACGAGCCGTGGATGGCGGTGTCTTTGCCGGGGTGGTGATTTGCGGCGTCGCCAATGACCATGGTGTGGGCCGACTTGGTGTGAGTGAACCAATAGCAGGCACCTTCCTGCTCAAGCAGCCGCGAGACGAAGGCGAAATCGCTCTCTTCGAACTGGGTGATGTGGCGCATCACGCCACCGGCTCCGGTCGCCTTTAAGTCAATCGCGACCGAGCCTTCGGACAGCACAGACTTCACCACGTCGAGCGGCTTCATATCCAGGAACACGCGCGTCCTGCGGGTCAGCTGCAAGAGGAAGAGTGCTGGGGCGAGCTCGAGACTGAAAATCTGGCGATGGTCCTGATCGGTGCCGACGTGGTCGACTGCCACGACCAAGCCATGGAACCAGGTTGGATCGGCATCGCGGGCCAGGCTGACGCCGACCTTCTTGCGCAGCCACGAACCCGGATCGAACGATCCTGGGTCGCCCGGTATCAGGCTGTGGACCCGAACTCGAATCGTGTAGGGCCGCGACAGTCCCTCGTCGGCGGACAGGCTGGTCGCAGTCAGCTGATCAAGGCCCTTGTCGCTGGCTGCCAATTGCAGCTCGTAGGCCCGCTTCCCGTCAATGTGCATACGGCCGTTCTCCGAGTGCGGGCACCATGCAAGCGCTTCGCCGCAGTTCCAGTCTCCAACCAGCGGTTGCTCTACTACATGGACGCTAGTGAGCCCACCGCCAAGAACCAGCCAGGGCAGTGTTTGCCGATGGCCATGCGGCGTTCGACGCCGACGCCGAAGCGGCGTTCGACGCCGACGCCGAAGCAGCGCTCGAACAACGACGTAGCGGTGAAGTTAAACGTGTAGTCGAAGGCGGTGCCATCGGCCGAGAAGGACTGGGATTTCCCTCTGGCGCCAGTACAGCTGGGATCCAAGGTCAGATAGCGGCATATGGAACTGAGCAACGCCACCCCGGCCCCGGCCAGCTTCACGGTCGCTCCGGTGCCGGGCTACCGCGACCGCGTCGGCATGCTGGTGGTCAAGGCGACTTGGCGTATCGGCGGCGGCGGCGCCCCTGCGCTCGATGGACAGAAGCCATATCCGCTCAATGCCGAGGATACGCCGACCCCGCTCGGATCACTGCCGCGGGACGACTTGCCGCGCATCGACCCGGCCTTTGAGGTGATGCTGCTTGGCCGGGCGCACGCTCCGACCGGCCGGCCGGTACCGTCCCTGACCGTGGGGTTAGAAATTGGTTCGGCGCGACGCGCCCTGCTGGTCACCGGTGACCGGCGCTGGGAGCGCGGATTGTTCGGTGCGCGCATCACCGAGCCCGTGCCGTTCATCAGCCTGCCGTTGACCTGGGACCGTGCCTTCGGCGGCAAGGCGGCGGTCGAAGTCGACCACGAATCCTTTGTCGACGCCTGCGACGTGCGTAATCCGGCCGGGCGCGGTTGGGATGCCGCAGCGGATGCCGAAGCACTGGGCAAGGCACTCAAGTGTCCCAAAGGATATCCGCGCTTTGACCCCACGCGCCTGCTGCCCAACCTCGAGGATCCGGACCATCCGGTGCGAACCTGGAAGGATGCCCCGGACCCGGCGTGCTGGGCGCCGGTGCCGGTGACCTCGTCGCTGCACGGCCTGCGCCTTGCGGTCGAACCAGGCCAGCCGGTGGCCGGACCGGGGCTGTTCCATCGCGCCCATCCCTGCTGGGTGCTGCCGGCTCCGCCACCTGGTGGAGCCGCGCTGGCGCTAACCGGCGTCACGCCGGGCGGCGCATGGCGCTTCCCCCTGCCGCGTCTGCGGCCCGAACTGGACCTCACCGCCGCCGGCCAACAGCGGACCATCGTGGCGGTTCCGCAGATGCTGGTGCTGCTGCCCGAGGAGGGCGGCTTCACCATCACCTTCCGCGCCACGGTGGCGCTGCCGCCCCCCGACGGCGCTCCGCGGATAGCTCGGCTGCGTCTTGAGGAAGGCTGGAGCGAACCATGCAAGTGAGCGTCAACACGGTCACCGACTTCTCGTTTGGCTTCCTCGCCCACAACCTCCAGGTGCCGCCCCAGCCAGCGCCCGCCCCGGTCCCCTCGGTGGAGATGGTCGCGCCGTTCATGTGGATCTACGGCTTTGCGATGAACCAGAACAAGTTCAGCAACGGTGCCAAGCCAGTGACCTGCAAGGGCACCTGGGTTGTGCTCGACGGCCATGACTGCGGTATGATGGTGCCCGACATCACCATTCCGCCGGCGCCCAACATCTGGCCTCCGCTCTACTGGCTGTTCAGCAGCCGCAAGCCGGTGATGTCAGCGAGCACAGTGAAGATGAACGGGACGGCGGTGGCGGCGGCGCAGCTGCTTGGGCTGCCGCCGATCCCCATGATGACCTGCGGCGACCCGATGGCGGCGCCGACCGCATTGTCGCCGATCAACCTGCTGAACCGCTGCACCGTCGGGATCACCTGGCTCGACGTCTTGGTGGGGGTGATCAACGTCGCCGCCTCCATGGCCATCGACTACATCGCCAGCGACCGCACCGGTGTCGGTCGGCGCATCGCCGCCAACATGGAGCGGCGCATCGCCAATGAGTTCCTGCGCACGGTCGTCACCAACAACGCCAAGGGGCTGCTCACCAGCCTGGTCGGCTTCGGTACCAGCGGGTTGACCGGCAACGCCACCTTCTCCGCCTCCATCGGCATGCCCTTCCTGGGCGCGGGTTTGAGCTTTACGCCGAACCCGGACCCGGGCGGAGCGGTCATCTCCGGCAACGGCTCGGTTCCGTTTGTTCGTGGCGACACTGCCGCCGGGACGCAGGTGGCAGGCACTCCGGTGGCGCCATGAGCCGCAAGCCGCTCCGCCCTGGGCTCGACGCCGAACTCATCCTGATGCCGCTGAAGGGGGCGACCGAACAGGTCGTCGCCCTGTTCAAGCAGACCTACGTCATCGAGAAGGGGCGCTGCGTGCGCGCCGCGGCCCAGCCCCTGCTGCATGACTGGCGCGCCCCGGCCAAGGACGAACGGCCGCTGATGGGCGGTAGTGATTTCTGGCTGACCAAGGCCGCCACCGATGTGGTGGTCCAGGGCAGCGCACATGCCGCCTCGCCGGTGCGGGAACTGGTCGCCGGCCTGAGCGTCGGACGTCTGACTCGCCAGATCCAAGTGTGGGGCGAGCGCGCCCTCGTCTGGCGCCAGGGACGTCCCCGGTTCGGCGAGCCCAAGCCCTTCACCGCCATGCCCTTGACCTGGGATCTGGCGTATGGCGGGATCGATTGGCGGGTTGCCGTGCCTGGACAGGCCACCATGACCGCTGAGGAACGCTATCAGGCTGCCATGCGTACCAGTTTCGACCATCCCGGCATGTATCCGCGCAACCCGTTCGGCCGCGGCTACATCGTCGAGCCGGGTGCGGTCGAAGGGCTGTTGGCGCCCTGTCTAGAGGATCCGGCGGATCCGCTGGGCGAGGACCGACTGGTGGTCGGCGATGCCAGGCAGTGGTGGCGTCAGCCGCTGCCGGCCGGCCTCGACTGGACCTCCCCCGTATCGTTTCCGCGCCTGTTGTGGTTCGGCCGGGACAGCGATCCGTGGTTCCCCGCCCCGGACGGTGCCGAGCTGCCGGAGGTCGCGCGCGGCCTGCTGCCGGCGGGGTTCCTCGCCGGGCGTTGCCGCGAGGGCGGCATCGACCAGCGCTTCTACCAGGGAGCGGTGCCAGGCCTGGGCATCGTGCGGCCGCAGACCGGCCTGCCGATCGTCTTCACCAACCTCCATCCCGAGTATCCCCGTGTGGAGACGGCGCTGCCGCCGATTGCGGCGGAGGTGACCTTTGTCATCGAAGGTAGGAGCACGCAGCGCGCGGCGCGGCTGCACCACATCATCTGCCAGCCCGACCGCTTGAGCCTCAGCCTGGTGTTCGCCGCCGAGGCCGACCTGCCGCGGCCATTCATCCCAGGTATTCACAAACACATCCCGATTAGCGCCCAGCTCGATGGCGAGGAAGCTGTGCCGTTCGTTGCACCGGTGCCGTTGCGCGAACAGCTGGCCGCGGCGATGACCAGGAAGACCCCATGATGGACCCGGCTACCCCGCAGCCCGTGGCGATGTCCACTGAACCCCCCGCTGCACCGGCCGATCTGCTCAGCCTGATGGTCGCGCAGCCGGGCCTAGAGGCCGGATCCGGCATGCTGATCGGCACGGTGCTGGATGATCGCAATCCCCAGCGCCCAGGCCGTGTGCTGGTGCGCATGCCGACCCCGTCTGGCATCCTCGATTTGTGGCTGCCCTGTCTGGCCCACCTGGCGGTCCGCCGTGACGACCGCGTACTGCTGCTGCGGCCAGGCAATTGGCCAGAGGCCCTGGTCGCCGGAGTCGTCGATGGCCTGTCCACAGCCCGTCCGCAGCCCCGGCCGGCAGCGGCAGTAGAATTGCGCGCCGATGAGGCCCTGGAGGTGCGTGGCCAGGATGGCCGCAGCCTGCTGACCATCGAACCGGGCAGCGATGGCCCGGTCATTCGTCTGGCGCGATCCGACCAGCGCGTCGAGGTCGCCGGGCACCTCGAGTTCGCGGCCGAGTCGATCACGCTCCGCGCCAGCGGCGGGGTCGAGGTGCGGGCCGGTGGCGACGTCGAGGTCGCCGGCGAAGCTATCCGCCTGAACTGACCACCGGAGCCGCTACTGGTTGATCGCCACCTGGCCGCCGCCGATCGTCACGGTGGCAGTGCCGCTGACCGTCACCGCGGGGGAATTCAGTTCGGCAGTGGTATCGCCGTGCACGGTCACGGCCGGCCCCTTCAGCTCGGCCGTGGCGGTCCCCTTGAGCTTCAGCGCTGAGCCGGTCACTTTCGCGTCGTTGTCGGCGGTGAGGGTGATGGCTGGGCCGGTTACGGTCGTGGTGCCGAGGATATGCACGGTGGCGGCAGTAAGGGTGATGTCGCTGGCGGTGATGGTTATGGAACTGCCGCCGACCACCAGCTTCAGTTCGCTGTCGGCCGTCAGGGTAATCTTCGGTGCCGTGGCGGTGAGTCCGGTGCCGCTCTCGTCGGCATGGAACGAGGTGATGCCGGTCGTGGCCACGGTCAGGTTCTTGGCCACGGTCACGGTCAGGTTGCCGTCGCTGACATCGAGCGAGGCATCCTTGGTGATCGCCGCATCGGCGGTGCCGGTGATCGAGGTGGAATCGTTACCGCCAACGCTGGTAGTCGAGTTGCGCGCCACCGAGCGGGTCCAATCCCCGCTGGAGGTGAAGGTGATCGATTCGCTGCCGCCTTTGTCCTCGAACACCAGCGAATGGTTGGACGGGGTTCGGATGACGGCCTGGGTCTTGTTGGCCTCAAGGATCTGGCTGGCGTCCTCACCGTTATGCATCGCTCCAGCGATGATCGGTCGGTCGGGATGACCGTAGGCGTGGGAGAGCATGACCTCGGTATTCACCGGCAACGGAAAGTGGATGCCTTGGCCCGGCCCAGTGTTTGGCTGGGCCATGCGAACGACACGCTCCTGGGTGTCGTCCGAGTTCAGCAGCCGGACCTTGTAGGACCCGTCGATGCCCTGGCCCTGATCGCCGGCAGCGCTCGTGACGATAGCGGGCACCAGGCCGTCGATACGCGGGATCGGCGTGCTGCGCAGGGGCCGCCAGGGCAGCCGCCCGACCGGCACCGCCTGGAACGTGTTGCGATAGCTGTCGTCAGCGAAGGTGTGCCGCACTTCTGTCAGCAGTAAATGTTCGGCGTAGTCCTCTTTGCCGGCCACCGCCACACGGGCGCCGGCACGGTAGGCGAGTACGCCACTGACGCCGACTAGACGACTGGTCCGCCCGACCAGGGCTTCGGCTAGCCGGCTGGCGTAGGCGGTGGCGTCGGCGTCAGTCATCGTCACGTGGTAGTCGGCCTCGTGGTGTTTGCCGCCAATGCCAGGCAGGGTCGGCGCCGACTTCTGGCCCATGGCTGTCTGCTTGGGGTGGCCTTCGCTGTAGTCGCGCACGAAGGCTTCCTTGCTGGCGATCTCGAAGCGGTGGCTCAGTTCGGTGACCACGCCTTCGCCCTCTGGTCCGGCTTTTGGCGCACCGGTGAAGGAACCGTGGATGGCGGCGTCCTTGCCGGGGTGGTGGTTCGCGGCATCACCAATCACCATGGTGTGAGCCGACTTGGTGTGGGTGAACCAATAGCAGGCGCCCTCCTGCTCAAGTAGTCGTGAAACGAAGGCAAAGTCGCTTTCTTCGAACTGGGTGATGTGGCGCATCACGCCACCGGCTCCGGTCGCCTTCAGGTCGACCGTGACCGAGCCTTCAGACAGCACAGACATCACCACGTCGAGCGGCTTCAGGTCCAGGAAGACTCGCGTCCTGCGGGTCAGCAGCAGGAGGGAAAGGGCCGGGGCGAGCTCGAGGCTGAAGATCTGACGATGGTCCTGATCGGTGCCAACGTGGTCGACCGCCACGACCAAGCCATGGAACCAGGTTGGATCGGCATCGCGGGCCAGGCCGACGCCGACCGTCTTGCGCAGCCACGATCCTGGATCGAACGACCCGGGGTCGCCTGGGATCAGGCTGTGGACCAGGACTCGAATCGCGTAAGGCCGCGACAGACCCTCGTCAGCGGAAAGGCTGGTCGCAGTCAGCTGATCAAGACCCTTGCCGCTGGCTGCCAATTGCAGCTCGTAGGCCCGCTTTCCGTCAATGTGCATACGGCCGTTCTCCGAGTGCGGGCACCATGCAAGCGCTCCGCCGAAGTTCCAGTCTCCAACCAGGAACAGCTCTACTGCATGGACGCTAGCGAGGTAGGCTAGGCCGATCGCCGCAAGTCCAGCACAGACAAGGGACATCCAGCCAAACGCAGCGTGGTCCCAGGCCGCCGCCAGCCAGCCAGCAGGTAGGCCAACCACGATGGCGCCTTCGCTGTGCTTGGCGAACAACGGACCACCGTCTCAGCGCCGCGACAGCTCCTCGTAGCAGCGGTTGTACCACAAGGCATTCTCCACCGGCGTGTTGGCCGGGATGTGGTTGCCCACCGCCATGAACCAGCCCGGGCAGGGCTTGCCGATGGCCATGCAGCGTTCGACCTCGCGGCGGATATCATCCTTCGAACCGGACAGCAGGATGCGGGTGTCGGCATTGCCGATGAAGAAGTGCGTCTTGCCGTAGCGCGCCGCGAGCTGCGCCATGTCGGTGCACGGCTCCATGACGAAGCCATGCACGCCGCTGGCGGCGATGTCGTCGATGAAGGCGGTGAAATTGCCGTCACTGGTGTAGGCGATGCGCTTGTCGGCGGCGCGCAGGGGGGCGAACAGTTTGGCGTAGTTGGGGAAGATGAAGCGGCGGTACCAGGCCGGGCGGATGAACGCGCCCGAGGTCCATACGATGTCATCATGGACCATCACCACCGGCGCTTCACAGGCGGCAAGGCAGTCGAAGTGTTGTTGGATCCACGAGGCGTAGCGGTTGGTCATCGCGCCGAAGGCTTCAGCGTCCTCGCCGGCGGCGACCAGCAACATGTCCCAGCCGAACAGCTCAATCAGCCCCGATACCATGGTCACGTAGATGCCGGTCATGTTGACGGCGTCGGGGTTAGCCGCGCAGTTGGCGCGGTAGCTGTCGTTGAAACGCTTGACCAGGGCCGGCCTGTCGATCGCCCCGAGGGCCAGCCACGGATCGAAGGCGAGGACTTGCGCCGGGTCAGTGAACGGATTGGTAACGACGCGGTCGATGTCGGAGCCGTTGCTGGCGTAGGAGGCATGCCCCATGCGGGTACGCAGGGCGCCGAAGGCCTCGCCATGCACGGCGATCGACCAGCGGAAGTCGTAGTTCCAGGCCCGCTCGAAATCGCGCGAGGCTTGCGTGCGCTGGTCATCGGGGGTCTCGCTGGTGATGCGTCGGCCAGTCACCGCCGAGACCAGATCCCAGTGATATGATTCGGCCGAGTACTCGGTGCGTGGCACCCGGGGCGGCATCTGCAGGTTGATGGCGGCGAGACCGTCGGCGTAGGACATGGTGAGCTCCGTTGCCGCAAGCATATCCAGACCTCCGGGTCCGATATGCACGCGACCGCTACCGCCATGTCCGATCCCGTCAGACCCGGCCGCGCGCTCGGTAGGCCGCTGGTGGCAGCCCGATGCGCCGGCGGAACATACGGGTGAAATAGAAGCGGTCGGGGAAGCCGCAGGCGGTGGCGATCTCGTCGATCGTCTCCTCGCCAGCGAGCAGGCGTTGGGCTGCGGCGGTGATGCGCCGTTCGAGGATGTATTGCGCCGGGGTCTGCCCGACCAAAGAGCGGAAGCGACGGATGAAGTGATCTTCGCTAAGGCTGCAGGCATGGGCGAGCACGGCGTTGGCGTGGGCCGTATGCGGGCTGAAGTCAATCATGTGCAGGGCTGGCGCGACCGCGTGGTTGCCGCGACGCAGTTCGATGCAGCGCTCGGCCTGGGCCAGCGGCAGGCTGGCAAAGACACGGGCGAAGGCCTCGTAGGCCACTGATTTGATCGCGCACAACAGCGCTGCCGGGGCCAGTGTGGGATCGGCGAGCCGCTCACCGAGTCGGTCGCACGAGGCGATCAGCGCCTCGTCCAGGGACACCGCCAGCGGGCGTGGGAACACCTCGCGCACCACCGCACCAGGTACGCCGAGCAGGTCGACGTGGGTGTAGAGGTGATCGATCCGCGCAGAGCAGCGGCAGGTGAACGCGACCCAGGCTGGCACCAGATGGAGGTGCCGGGCGGTGATGCGGTGGCGGCCGCCACCAGGCAGCTGCAGTTCCGCGCCGTCGTGACGGTTGCGGTAAATGCGCCAATACGGCGAGCGTATATCGCGGGCGCTCCACCCCTGATCGATGGTGATGTGGTCGGCGGTGAGCACGCGCAGATGGAGCAGGTCATCGCCAGCCAGGGGGGTCATGACGGAATAGGATATAGCGGCGCCGCTTGCGTCCATGGGCTCTCGCATGGCCGTGGTAGGATGGCCGCATGCAGCTCAAATCTGATCTCTCGGCACGACTCCCCGCCACCACTGCGGTCGACCGCACGGTCACCGACATCCCGGTCCGTCCCACGGTCGGCATCGTAGATCTGGAACTACCCGCAAAAGGCCTCGACCTGGCGCGTGCCGCCGCCATCTACCGTGAGCATGGCGCCCTGGTCATCCGCGGCCTGTTCAGCCGCTACATGGCCGAGGTGCGCGCCGACCTCGAGCGCGCCGCCGTCCAGGCCCTGACCCTGCTGCCGCAGGCTGAGCAAGTGCACGAGGGTTGGACCACACCGGACGGCACGCTGTTTCTGCCGGCACCGCAGGGCTTCAGCCGCGACAAGCAGATCATGGTGCTGGGCTGTAGCTACCGCACCTCCGGGGCGATGCTGCGATCGGCCCTCGATGACACCATGTGCGACCTCGCAGCTGCATTGATCGGGCCCGATGTCGAGCTCTTCATGGATGGCCAGGTACTCTACAAAGAACCGGTCGGCGGCCATCCCAAGCACCTGCACCAGGACTCGGCATACTTCGAGCACCGCTTCGACGGGCCGATGGCGGTGCTCAACTACGTTGTCGATACGAATATGGAAAATGGCGCCCTGCACGTCATTCCCGGTTCGCACCGCTGTGGCCTGATCCCGCACGTCGACACCTTCAGCCATCTCGGTCTCGATGGCGGCCAGTGGCCGTGGGAGCGTGCCGTGCCGATCTGCGGCCAGGCCGGCGACGCGATCATCTTCCACGTTCACACCATCCACGGCTCGCAGACCAACCGCTCCAAGGCCTCGCGTCCGGTGTGCATCCACCGCTACCGCAACGCCCAGGACTACGTCGTCGTCGGGGCGACCTCAACCAAGATCCGCAAGGATGCCGAGAGCGCCGAGGCGCGTGCGGCTGCCGGGCGCAGCCGCTGGTCTCAGCGCGGGATGATGGTGCGTGGGTTCAGGCCGTTCGCTGGGTGACTGGTTCAGTTGACCTGTGACGGGTTCAGGTGACCTGGAACTGCAGGTTGGCCGAAGCGTGCGGTTGTGGGGACCTGGGCGCGATCTCCATTCAGGCCAGCGTGCGCAGCCGGTCGGTATAGTGTCTGACCAGATCCCATTCGGCGTCCGGTGCGATGCGGTGGTCGGGACAAGGGATGAAGCCTCCCAGTGCGATTAGCGGGCGCAGTCGTTCGACTTCGGCGTCGATGGCGGCGCGGTCATGGGCGAACACCGTCTTGTCCATGCCGCCGACCCCGCGGACGCGCTGGCCGAAGCGTTCTCGCCACGGCGCCAGACTGGCGCGCCAGGTGCCGACCTCGATCGGAAACATGGTGTTCACCCCGGCGTCCAGCCAGTGCGGCAGCAGCGCATCGATCTTGCCGTCGCAGTCGACCGAGACGATATCGATACCGTGGCGAGCGAGCAGGGCGGTGATGCGGGCGTAGTGCGGAGCGACGACCCGGGCGAACAGGCGTGGTGAGACCAGCGGGCCGCTCTTGTAGCAGATATCCTCCCAGAAGTGACCGAAGTCGAAGCGCGCGCCACCGGCCAGTGCTCGTTCGACACAGCGGTAGGCGAGGTCAGCGTTGACCGTGATGATCTCCTCCAGCAGCTCGGGATCATCGGACGCGAGATAGCTGAGACCCTCGACGCCAATGATGTTGCGGATCGTTCCGATCAGACTGCCGCAATGCAGGCCAAGCAGAAAATCGCGCGGCTGATCGCGCAGGAAGGTTTCGCCGCCGGCGGCGAACGCTGGCCAGTCGCCGGCACTGCGGCGCACCCGGGCCTGGTCGACCCGGTCAGGATGCCAGGCCAAGCGGTCGCGGTAGTGAGTGGTCCAGCTGGCGCGATCGGTCAACAGGTGGGAAATTTCGGCTGGGATCGACCCGGCCTCGGGCGACTCCAGCACAACCACGCCATCGCCATTGCGGACATGGCGGGAACCATCAGGCAGCTCGCGCAGAATCTCCCGTGGGAATCCGGGTCGCAGTCCGGTATCCATGTGGGTGCAGCTGTACCAGTTGCCATCAAAGCCGAGACGCCGGCCGATCTCGGCGTCGGCATCGTTGCCATCGCCCCAGGCGCGGGCGAGATCGTGCGGCAGGTGGCCCTGGTCGGCCCAGCGCAGCAGCGTTTCAGACCAGAACCCGAAGTGCACCACTGGCAGGCGGTCGGTGGGCTGGAAGCGCAGCACAGCAAGGGCGCGTTCGCGGTCGGTCGGGGCGAGGATGGCGGTCATGCCGTGATCATACGCACGTCCAGGCCGCTCCATGCCCACGGGTGCGCTCGGCCTGGATGGGAATACGACCAGGGCCATGCGAACGGTGGGTCACGACCAGCTCGATCCGACCCTGCGTATCGCTAACTGGTTCGACGCGCCGCCGGGCATGCGTTGGGGCCCGCGCTGGGAGCATGACCCTGAGCTGTGTCTGGTCCATGCTGGCCGGTTCCGCTATCGCGTGGTTGGCGAGGACTGGCAGACGGCGCCGGAAGGTTCGGTGTTGTTCATCCCGCCTGCCGTGCAGCACGAGTTGGAACCAATCCACGCCGCCGGCCGCTGCGGTTTGGCCTGTTGGCACGGCGAATTGGTTGCTGATGGCACTACGTGGGCAGACGACGGCTATCGCCCGCTGCTTGCACCGCAGACCGTGACTGAACTGGTAGCGGCACCGTTCGTGCTGGCGGCGTTCCGGCGTCTGGCCGACGCGTGGCAGGGCTACGGACCGGCTCGCACGGCGCTGTGCCGCGACCTCGTGCGCGTCATCTGGCTGCATCTGTTTGAGGCGTGGGGTGCGCCAGCCGCATCAGCTCCGTCCAAGCGCCTCGCCGAGATGCAGGCGTGGATCCGTGAGCGTCTCGACCGGCCACTGGATCGTGGCCACATCGCCCACGCCTTTGGCCTGACCCCGCAGCACGTCAATGCGCTGTTCAAGCAGGGCCTTGGCGTCACTCCCGGCGACTTCATCCGTCGCGAGCGGGTCCTGCGCGCCTGGCACGACCTGCACGTCGGCGGCTGCACTGTCGCCGCCGCCGCCGAGCGCTGGGGCTTCCCCGATCCGTACCACTTTTCCCGTGTCTTCCGCAACGTCATGGGCTTCCCGCCCTCCCTCTCCCGCGGAAGGTAGCGGAGCGCGGCCAGCTTGGTCGCCCGTCGCCCCGGGCAGCCTGCCCGGGGCTGCGTTCTTCAACTGTTCCCGTTCACCCCAGCACTGGAAACGCCCCCCCGATCACCTTCTCCCCTGGCTTCGCCGTAATAAACCGCTCGCACGGATGCGGACTCTTCGGCTCATACACCGTTCTGGCCGTCTGCACATGAATGGCGATGGCGCGACGCGGACGTGCGCTGCGGTTCTCGTGCGAGCCATGCCAGGTCAGCGCATGATGGAAGTGCACCCCGCCGAGGGCGACCGGCCGCGGAACCACGTAGACCGGCTCGTCACCGTGGACCTCGCCAAGCGAGCGCCAGAAGTCGCGCGAGCGCTCGCCGCAGGCGTGCAGGTGATTGATCGTGTCGCCCCAGCGGTGGCTGCCTGGCACCATGCTCATGCAGCCATTGTCGAGGGAGACCTCGTCGAGGGCGATCCACGCAGTCAGCAGGCTGTCCTGCGGCGCCAACACCGGCCAGTACGGCCCGTCCTGGTGCCACCAGTTGACCCCGCCGTGACCAGCCGGCTTGTACTGGATCTGATCGTGCCACAGGTGGACCGGTCCGCCGGCGAGCTGACCGAGCATCGCGGCCAAACGTGGATGGCGTAGTAGGCGGGCATAGGCTGGGCTGGCCTGCCAGATGTTCACCACCTGCCAGACGGTGGCGGCGGGATCGCCGCTGAGGTTGACGATCTGCACTGGCTGGGGCCGGTCGCTGCGTTCACGCTCAGCGATGACGCGATCAAGCTCGCCGCGCAGATCCTCGACCTCGTCGGCGGTCAGCAGGGGGCCGCCGTCGAGGTAGCCGTCGCGAGCGTAGGCGGCGATTTGGCGGTCGGAGAGAGGCTGGAGAGCGCTGCGGGATGCGGTGGTCATGGGTCCATGGTATGCTGCGTCTGTCCGCTCACCCCATGGCTGCGGGTGGGACGGGGATGGACTGGCGTAAGGGCATTAGAGCTATTCGAGCTGGTGGATCCGAATAGACCCACCGGCGACGCTTGGCACGCCTGACGCCTCCTTCCCCCCGGCCCCACGCGTTCTGACGCCGGGTGTCGCATGCCGCGACACCGCCGTCGCGCGCCTGGACGCCCGGAGGACGGATGGCCGACGCAGCACCGACCATGCTCGGAACGACCCTCGAACGGGTGGCCAAGCGGACCGAAGCGCTCTTCGCCGTCGGCCTGGTCGGCATCATCGCCATCTTGCTGATGCCGTTGCCGGCGGGCATCCTCAGTACCTTGATCGGCCTGAACATCGCGCTGTCGCTGCTCATCTTCCTGGTCTGCGTCTACGTCAAGGAGCCGTTGGAGTTCAACGCCTTCCCCAGCCTGCTGCTGGTGACGACGATGTTCCGTCTCGGTTTGAACGTCGCCTCGACCAAGTTGATCTTGCTCACCGGCACCGGTGGCGCAGTGATCGAGTCGATGGGCAACGTGGTGGTGGGCGGCAACTTCGTCGTCGGCCTCGTCGTCTTCGTCATCCTGCTGATCGTCCAGCTGGTGGTCGTGACCAAAGGCGCCGGACGCATCTCGGAAGTCGCCGCGCGCTTCGTGCTTGATGCGATGCCCGGCAAACAGATGGCGATCGACGCCGACCTCAACGCCGGCCTGATCAACGAGAAGGATGCCCGCGCCCGGCGCGAGAAGATCTCCCAGGAGGCCGAGTTCTACGGTGCCATGGACGGTGCCAGCAAGTTCGTCAAAGGCGACGCCATTGCCGGTTTGATCATTACCATCGTCAACATCTCGGCCGGCTTCGTCATCGGCATGGCGATGATGAACATGGATGCCGCCACCGCGCTGAAGACCTTCGCCCTGCTCGCCATCGGCGACGGTCTGGTCAGCCAGATCCCGAGCATCCTGATCACCATCGGCTCGGGCATGATCATCACCAAGACGCGCAGCAGCGAGACAGCCGGCTCGGCTCTCGCCCGCGAGGTCTTCCTCAAGCCGAAGCCACTAGCGATCGCCGGCGGTGTGATCTGCCTATTCGGTCTGGTCCCAGGCATGCCGCTGCTGATCTTCGTCGGTATCGGCGGTTCGATGCTGGCCCTGGCCTACGTCCTGCGCAACGCGCACACCGAGCAAGCTGAAGCGACGGCCAGGGCCGAAGCGATAGCGATGCCGGTGCATGAGGAGAAACCCGAAGACATCCTGCCGAGCGACCGTTTGGGCGTCGAGATCGGCTACCGCCTCATCCCGCTGGTCGACAAGGACCGCGGTGGCCAGCTGCTCGATCGCATCACCACGCTGCGTCGTCAGTTGGCGCGCGACGGCGGACTGCTCGTCCCGCCGATCCGCATCAAGGACAACATCCAGCTGCCGCCCAACTGCTACCGCATCCTGGTTCATGGCCAGGAGGTGGCGCGTTTCGAGCTGTATCCCGATCGCATGCTGGCGATCGACGGAGGCGGCGTCACCTCGCCGATGCAGGGCCAAACCACCAAGGAGCCGGCCTTCGGCCTCAATGCGGTGTGGATCGACAGTAACCGGCGTGGCGAGGCCGAGTCGGTCGGCTGGACGGTCACCGATCCGGCGAGCGTCTTCATCACCCACCTGACCCAGGTGCTGCGCGCCAACGCCCATCAGGTGCTCAACCGCGAAGATGTGCAGGGCTTGCTGGCGGCGCTCAAGAAGGACGCCCCGGCCCTGGTCAAAGAGATCGAGACCGGCGCCAAGCTGGGCGCGGTGCAGAAGGTACTCGGCCACTTGCTCGAAGAGCGTGTGCCGATCAACAATCTCGAAAAGATTCTGGAAGCGGTCGCCGACGCTCCGACCGCCGATCCGGCGCTGCTTGCCGAGCAGGCGCGCAGCCGCATGGGCCGTGCCGTGGTCGGCCCGCACCTCGATGCGCAGGGCCGCTTGAATGCGATCATCTTCGATCCAGCGACCGAAAGCCGCCTGTCCGGCAGCCTGGGCACGCCAGGCGGGGCCGGGCAGATCGCGGTCAGTCCGGCCGAGGCCAGTGCGCTGATCGATCAGATCGGTCGCAGCTTGCAGGAATCCAGCGCCCTCGGCCGCGACGCAGTGTTGCTGACCACCGCTGGTCTGCGCCGTCAGTTGCGCCAGATCACCAGCCGTTTCCACGCCGACCTAGCCGTGCTGTCGTACTCCGAGATCGGCACCGTGCCGGTTGAGGTGGTTGGCACGGTCTCCCTGACGAAGCCATGAACCTGAGGTGAACCCAAATGATCGTCAGGACTTATACCGGCCGCACCGTCAACGAGGCGCTCACCAAGGTGCGCGCCGAACTCGGTGATCGTGCCCTGATCATCGAGACCCGGCCGTGGAAAGAGCCAGGCCTACTCTCGCCGCGCATGGGCTATGAGGTGGTCGCGGCCAGCGACGATGAACCAGCCAAGACCAAAACCCAGGCCGCCGCTCTGCAGCAGCGGGTGGTGGAAACCGCGCCGCGGACCCCGGACATTTCCGCAGAACTGGCCGCCATCCGCCGGGAGATGACTCGTCTCGCCGCTGGTATCCCTGCGCGCAACGACCACCTGGGCGAGCTGGCCGACGAACTGCGCGCGCATGGCTGCCCCGACGAGGTCCTCGCCGAACTCGACACCGCCTGCGGTGCTGCCGGCGAACGACTTGATCCTGACCGCCGCCGCGATTTCGCCCGCCTGGTCCTGGCGCGTGCGTTGCCACCGGCAGCACCCTTCGACTGGACGGTGCCGCGTCGGCTGCTGGTGGTCGGACCCACCGGCGTGGGCAAGACCACGACCATCGCCAAGCTGGCTGGTGAACTGGTGCTGAAGCGCAAGGCGCGCATCGCCTTGGTCACCATCGATACCTACCGCGTCGGAGCCCAGGATCAGTTGCGTGCTTTCGCCGATCTGCTCGACGTGCCGATGGAGGTCGCCTCGACGCCGGCCGAACTTGCTCGCGTTCTCGCCCGCTTCGCCGACCGCGACCATGTCTTGGTCGACACCAGCGGACGCAGCCCGGCCGACGAAGCCCGGCTGATGGAGCTGAAAGGCTTCTGCCGTGCCTGTCCCGGCCTGTCGGTCGCCCTGGCGGTGGCGGGCAATGCCGGGCGCACCGAATTCGCCGCCGCGGTCGAACGCTTCAGTATCCTGCCGATCGAGCACGCCATCGTCACCAAGCTCGACGAATGCGCCGAACCCGGACGGTTATACGGCTGCCTGCGCCGTCACCGCCTGCCGGTGCGCTGGTTCGGCACCGGCCAGGAAGTCCCCGACGATTTGGTCTGTGCCGACCCTGCGCTAGTGGTCGAGCGGTTGTTGCCTGGTCTGGCGACCTTGGGATGAGGATGTCTGCCGGCCTGCTGGAATATCGACCGGCGCATGCGATCGTCGTGGGCATGACCACGGCGGTATTTAGGCATTTCAGCATTTCGCTGCCGGCACATGCCTGACCAAGCCGCATCCCTGCGCGCCACGCCGGTTCCGCCGCTGCCCCGGTTGTCGGGATTTTGCGTCACCGGCGGCAAAGGCGGGGTCGGTAAGACCTGCGTTGCGGTCAATCTGGCGATTCATCTGGCGGCCTCGGCCAAGCCCCTGCTGGTCGATCTCGATCTGGGCTTGGCCAACGCCGACCTGATTCTTGGCGTCGATCCGGTGGCGAACCTAGCCGAAGTGATCTTCGCCGGTCGCGACATCGCCAGCGTGGTGTGCGAAAGTCCGCTCGGCGTTGGCCTGATCCCCGCCGCCTCGGGCGTCGATGCGCTGGCCAATCTTGGCCAGCAAGAGCTGCACCGTCTGTTTCTCGGCCTTGAACGTCTTGGGCGTGTGCGCGCCCCGCTGATCCTCGACACCCCGGCCGGCATCGGCCGCGAGGTCATCGCCGCCTGCCGCGCCGCCCGCGTCACCTGCGTTGTGCTGACCCCGGAACCGACCTCGCTGGCCGACGCCTATGCTCTGATCAAGGTGCTGGAGCAGGCCGAGCCTGGCCGCGATGTGCGCATCATCATCAACATGGCGCGCGACCAGCAGGACGGCCTGACCACGTTTGCGCGTCTAAAAGCGGTGTGCACCAAGCACCTCGGCCGCGACATTGAGCTGCTCGGCATCATCCCGCGCGATGAACTGGTACTGACCGCGGTGCGCAGACGCCAGCCGATCGCCAGCGGCCCGGCTCAAAACGCCATCAAGGGCATCGCCGCGAAACTGCGCGGGATCGACTGGCTAAGTTTCTAGCCTAGCGGTCAGAGCGCAGGTAGTGCGTCATCGGCTGCTCGGGCGGTAGGCTGCGCACCACAGCCTGCTCGACCGAAGCCCCATCGAGCAGCGGACCGAGTTCGACCGTGTGCCAAGCACGCAATGCGGCCGGCTGAAGGCCCTCGGCAACCGCGAGGTCCAGCCGGCGTTGGCGCATCGCGAAGACCATCGCCTGGGCGTTGAGCATGGGCAGGTAGCTGGCCGAGACGACGCGGCGGAACCAGGTGGGATCAGGCGTAGCGCCGGCCACGGCACACGCGCGCATCAGACAGGTGCCGCGATTGTCGTCTGGTCGCGGAATGCCGTTCTCGCGCGAGGCGTTGCTCGCCACTAGCCAGCCCTCACTGCCCGGTCGGTCGACCTGCAGCCCTTCCGGGGTCCACCACGCCAGGGCCGCGCTGTGGGTATCGGCGAGTAGGACGTAGTGACGCGAGCCAACCGGTGCGGCACCGAGGGCGGCCAAGCCCGTTTCGACGTCGGTGCAATCCTGGAGGATGGCCCGTACGCGGAAGGCGAGCGGCTCGCCGGGAACCGGCTGTCCGCCTTTCCAGTGGAGCAGGATGTTGGCGCTCAGTCCGGTGTCATTGATCCCGCTGATCACTCCAGACATCGCCGGCCAGCCGACCGCTGCGTAGGTGTGGCGACCGGGCTCGCGCACCAACTGGACGATGGTCGCCTGGCCGAGCGGGCCGGGCGGGAAGAAATCCATGTTGCGCGCCACCGTCGCGGTGGGCAGGTGAACCACCGCGCTGCATAGCGTCTCGATCGTGGCGTTGGCCAGTAGCAGGGCGTCGCGGTCGACCCCCAGAGCATCGGCAAACGCGTTCAGCTCGGCACGATCGCCGGGCCTGGTGGCGGCCAAGACGACAGTGAGCCGGGCCTGGTCGGTCAGCCGGGCGGTCGGACTGAAGCGCATGACCGACAGTAGGTCACGGCCCTGCAGGCCGACCAGGGCGGCGGCCTGCCGCCCGCGTTCGGCTGGCGTTCCGGATAGTTCCAGCAGGGCGAGTCCATCGACCACGGCAAGGCGGCCGCCGAGAGCCTCGCCTGGCTGCCAGCGGGCGGCAGCGGCATGGGCCAGCCCGGGCATGCCGGCCAGGACGCCGGCCAGGAGGATGGTGATCATCATCAGCACGGCTGCGAGTGCTTGTTTCACCAGCGTACCCGCGTCCGCAATAGCGGTGCAATGATGGCTGTGGCCAGCGGCGCGGCGATGGCCATAGCCCAGGCCGCCTCGTCCTCTCCAGCGCGTGCGAGCAGTCGGTTGCTCCACGAGTCGTTGGTTGTGACCTGATCCCCAGAGGCGATGAGCAGGCCGGCCAAGGTGGCGACCAGCAGCGGTATGGCGCATTGGGCGAGGTGCGTCATCTGATCGGCAACCACGCTGGCGTCACGGCTCCAACTACGTCTGGCCCACCACACCAGCCAGCCCAGGCCGGCGATCGTCGTGCTGATCGCGACCACCGGTTGCCAGCTGCGCGAGGCGTCGGTTGCATCCAGCACGGCCCGCCAGGCGCACCACAGCAGGACGCCGCCGACCACGCCGGTCAGCAGGGTGGTGGCGAGCAGGGCGCCACGGCCGGGCCGTTCGCCGCGCGCGATCCGCAGCGGCTGCCAGAGCAGCGCGGCGGCAATAGCGCTGAAGCCGAGCCACTGACCCCACTGCGCGGGTTGGGCGTAGCCGGGTCCGACCCAGTCGGGGTCCAGGGCGCACAGCGGGCGGAGTCCGATCGGCAACAACAGCAGCGCGGCAGACGAGGCCGCCAACCACCAGGCTCCAGCGCCCGAGAACGGGCCGATCAGGCCGACCTGGCCCAGCAGACTGGGCAGCGTAGCGACAATGCCGGACGGAGGAATTCCACTCAATCGAGCAATCGCTGCGCGGCAGGCGGCGGCCAGTTCACTGGGGGTCTGAAAGCGATCTTCGCGCCGTTTCGCCATCGCCCGCGCGATGATGCCGCTGAGCTCGGCGGACAGGTCTGGCCGCACGCTGCGCGGATCCGGCACTGGCTCGTTGACCACGGCATTGACCACCGCCCACGGCGTCGCCCCGGTGAACGGCGTCCGCTTGGTCAGCAGGGTGTAGAGCGTGCCGCCGAGGGCGTGAATGTCAGCGCGGATGTCGATCGAAGGATCGCCGTTGGCCTGCTCGGGCGACATGTAGGCCGGCGTGCCCATGCCGGTGCCGGTCATGGTCATGCGGTCGCTGTCGGCAGTCTGGCGGGCGAGGCCGAAGTCGCCTAGCTTGGCGCGGCCCGTGGCATCGAGGAAGATGTTGTGCGGTTTGATGTCGCGGTGAACCAGTCCGGCCTCACCCAGAGCTTGCAGGCCATCGGCGCATTGTGCGACGAGTTCAAGGGCCCGCACCGGTGCCATCGGTCCGCCACGGGCGAGTTCGGCATCGAGATCGCCGCCCGGCACGAATTCGAAGGCCAGCCAAGTCCGGCCGTCGGTCTCGCCGGCATCGTAGATCGCCACCAGGTGCTGGTGATGCACGGCGGCGGCCGAGCGCGCCTCGCGCATGAAGCGATCGACGAACCCGCGGTCGGCGGCGATTTCGGGACGCATGAGCTTCAGGGCCGCTGGCCGTTGCAGCAAGCTGTGCACACCATGCAGTACCACGCCCATGCCGCCCTCGCCAAGCTGGCGCTCAATGCGGTATGGCCCGATCAGCTTGGGTAGTTCGACGCTAAGTCGCTGTGTGTCGCCCGGCGGCAGGGCGATAGTGGCTTGGTCGGCCCGCGATCCGGGCAGAGTCTGTGTCACGCCATCCACGGCGGCGTCTTCCGTCCGTGGACCTGCAGCGACCAGCGGCCACGCTTGACGTCCAGCGTCGCGGTCCGGCCGGTTGGCAGCACCAAGTGGTCGTCGATGTGGCCGAATGGCAGGCGATCGACCACCGGCACGCCCAGGCGTTTGCCCCAGCGGGCCAGCACCGTGTCGATGTGCGGACCGCTGTAGTCGCTCTTCTCGGTATAGGTGATGAAGCCGGCGGCCAGTCCGCGGATGCCGCGCAGCGCCCCGGCGAGATGGAGTTGGGACAGGGCGAACTCGACGCTGTAGGGTTTCTCGTCGACGTCTTCCAGGCACAGGATGGCGCCGCGCAGGTCCGGTTGCAGCGGCGTGCCGGCGAGATGGGCGAGCACGCTGAGGCAGGCGACGAACAGGCGGCCTTCGGCATGGCCGTCGGCGAGCGGCCGGGTGCCGAGCGTATTGGCGGCATTCAGGTCGAGGCCTTCGCCACGCACCAGGGTCAGCAGCGACGAGAGCTGGCGGCTGCCCGAGCTGCGCGCCGGCCGACCGGTATAGAACGCCTCCTCCCAACCGTTCTTCCACCACAGTGCATGCAGCACGGTGTTATCGCTGTAGCCGGCGAAGGCCGGGCGGCCGCGCGCGCGCAGCTTCAGCGCCTCGGGCAGCAGTTGGACGCAGCCAAAACCGCCGCGATGCGCCCACACCACCTCATGGCGCAGGGCGATGCGCAAGTCGGCGAGGCGCTCGGCCGGCTCGGTCCAGGCGCCGTGACCGGCCCAGACGCGTTCGAGGAGCGGCGAGATGCGTACCTCCCAGCCGCAGGCCTCGGCCAGCGGCTGTAGTGAAGCCCGCGTTTCTGCGGCCTCAGAGGGGCTGCGCGCTGGCCAGCTGGGAGCGGTGACGTAGCAGACCGGACGACGGGGCATGCGCGCAGCATCGCGGAAAGCCGCAGGCGGCAAGGAGTGGGCCGCGCCCAGGAGCGTTCGTTGTCGTTTTGGCGTCGATTGTGGATTGCCGGTTCTTGCCCACTATACCTCCGAACCAGGCCAAGGCTCACCATGCGTAACATCATCCTGATCCTCTCCCTTTCGCTGAATCTGATCATCTTCGCCGGTATTGGCTGGTTTGGCTACCAGGGCTACAAGGCCTACGCCGGGGCGACGGGCGCCAAGCCGACGGCGACAGCCGCCACCATCCTGGAGGTCTACGACATCAATGACGGCGGCTATCTGGCGCGCTTCTATGTCGCAGATCTGGCGGGACAGAAGATCGTGCTGAACGATTTCGCCGCCGCGAAGCCGACTGGGAAGGTTGGCGATACGATCAAAGTGCAGTCGAGGAAGAATGAGTTCAGCGGGATGAAGAGCGTCACCTATATGATCGTGCCGTAACCACGGCGGATCAGTCGGCGCGAACGTAGCCGCCAGGCACCTTGCGTGCCAGTCGCTTGAGCTCTAGTGACAGCAGCGTGGCGCTGATCGCGCTCGGTGGGATCTGGGTTGTGCGGGTCATCTCGTCGACTCCGCGCGGCTCGTCGTCAAGCAGCTGCCACAGCTGGCGTTCACGACTGGACAGCGTGGCGGTGCCCGCTTTGTCGACGGCGGCGGTGCCAGCTCCGGCTCCGGCGAGGGTGGCGAGTGGTCCGACCTCGGCGAGGATGTCCTCTAGGCAGGTGACCAGCACCGCGCCATCGCGGATCAGCTTGTTCGAGCCGACGTGCTCGGGCCGGTCGATCGGCCCGGGCACCACCAGCACCTGCTTGCCCAGTTCGCCACCGAGCCGCGCGGTGATCAGCGCGCCGCTGGTCTCGCCCGCCTCGACCACCAGCACGGCCAAGGACAGCGCGGCGACCAGACGGTTGCGCCGGGGGAAGGTGCCAGGCGTCGGCGGGGCATCGAAGGGCATCTCCGAGAGGACGGCGCCGTTGCCGGCCGCGATGCGTTCGGCCAGCGGGCGGTTCTCCTCGGGATAGCAGCGGCCGATGCCGCTCCCGAGCACCGCGACGGTGCGTCCCTGGACGTTAAGGGCGGCCTCGTGTGCGGCGGTGTCGACCCCGCGGGCTAGGCCCGACACCACGGTCGCGCCGACCCGGGCGAGCCCGGTTGACAGGCGCTGGGCGGTGCGATGGCCGTAGGCACTGGCCCGACGGGGGCCGACGATCGCGACGGCGAGGCGGTCGCGCGGCTGTAGTTCGCCAAGCACCCACAGCGCTAGCGGTGGATCGGGCAGCGAGACGAAATCCTTGGGCCATCCCGGGTCGTGACGGGTTAGGATGCGCACCCCGGCAGCGGCACAGCGGGCGCGTTCGTCGGCGACGTGATCCTCGCCGCGCGGATCGCAGATCCGACGCGCCTTGTCGGCGCCGATGCCCTCGACCTGCTGCAACGCATCCATGCGCTGGGCGAACACCCCGCCGACCTCACCAAACGCTGTTTCGAGCCGCGCGGCCAAGATCGGGCCGACGCCAGGCACCAGGGCGAGGCGAAGCAGGGCGTCGGAGGGAGTCATGCGTGGCTGGGGGCCGTGCAGCCGGTACGGAACGCCTCGGCAACGGCAGCGGCATCGTCGACCGGGCGCAATTCCATGCGGCCGGGCTCGATCGGCAGGATGAACCTGACGCGACCTTTCGAAGATTTCTTGTCCAAGGCGGTGCGCGCGATCAGCCGCCCGATCTCGTCGCTGTCGCGGGCATTGTGCGCCAGGGGCAGTCCGAGGCGCGTCAGCAGGGCGTCCTGGCGGGCGGCCAGACCGGCATCACGCAGCGTGCCGAGCCGGGCGGACAGCGCGCACGCCATGCGCATGCCGATGCCGACCGCCTCGCCGTGCAGGTAGGCGGCATAGCCGGCCTCGGTCTCCAGGGCGTGGCCGAAGGTGTGGCCGTAGTTCAGTTCGGCACGCGGACCGCGTTCGAACTCGTCCTCCTTCACATACCAGGCTTTGATCCGGCAGCTTTCATGCACAGCGTGTGCAATCGCGGCGGGATCGCGCTCGCGCAGAGCTTCGGCGTTCGACTCCAGCCAGCCGAGCAAGGCGGGATCCTTGATCACGCCGTACTTCAGCACTTCGGCTAGGCCGGCGCGGTACTCGCGCGGGACCATGGTGCCCAACACCGCAGGGTCGGCGATGACGCAGGCCGGCTGACAGAAGGCTCCTACCAGGTTCTTGCCGAAGGCGGTGTCGACGCCGGTCTTGCCGCCTACCGCGCTGTCGACCATGGCGAGCAGAGTGGTCGGCACCTGGACGAAGCGCACGCCGCGCATCCAGCACGCGGCGACGAAGCCAGCGAGATCGCCTGAGACCCCGCCGCCGAAGCCGATGACGCAGCCGCTGCGGTCGATGCGCTCGCGGGCGCACGCTGCCCACAGCCGCTCGGCGGTGGCCAGGGTCTTCGAGGGTTCTCCGGCCGGGAAAACCTCGATCGCCGCGTCGATCCCGGCCGCCGCCAACGAGGCCATCAGGGTGGCGCCATGCAGGGCCGCAACCGTAGCGTCAGCCACGACCAACACGCGGCCACCGGCCAGATGCGGAGCGATCAGGGTGCCGGCCTGGGCGAGCAGCCCGGGTCCGATGTGGATGGGGTAGGAACGGGGGCCGAGGTCGACGGTCAGCTGCACGCTCGGGATTGGAATGCGTCGCGCGCTCAGCACAATGCGCGCGCGATGGAACCGACCGGACCAGATTGGCGCGAATGGTGGGAGATCGCCTCCTACGTCGTCACCGTGGTCGGCCTGCCCCTGGCCATCTGGGTGTTCATCTTGGAACAGCGCAAAGAGCGCCAGAACGACGACGACGAGGTCTACCAGAAGTTGTCTGCCGAATACACAGAGTTCCTCAAGCTGGTGTTGGTGAACGCCGATCTGCGGTTGATGAGCCTTGGGCCGATTAGCCCGGTCAATGACGAGCAGACCGAGCGCCGCTGGGTGCTGTTCTCCATCCTTATCTCGCTGTTCGAACGGGCCTACCTGCTGGTCTACGAAGACGTGATGTCCAAGCAGCAGCGCAGGTTGTGGCTGAGCTGGGAGGACTACATGCGCGAATGGTGCTGTCGCAGCGATTTCCGTGACGCCCTGCCCCGGCTCTGCGAGGGCGAGGATGCCGGCTTCGTCGCCCACATTACCCAATTGGCCACCGAAGAGGCGGCTTGTCACTAGCCTGCTAGTTGTGACCGCTCAGCGCATCCGTCGCAGGCGCAGCGAGGCGTCGGCATTGCCGAGTTGACTGGCGCGCTCCAGCAGCTTGCGTTGCATTGCCGCATCAGCGGTCACATCGAGTGCGTCGATCAGGATGAGCGAGTCTCCGCCATCGCGCGCGGCGGCGATCAGGGCGTCGAGGTCGGCCGTCAAGGCGGTCTCATCACCCAGCTGCTTGCGCACCCGGGCGCGCGCCAGCAGGGCCGGGCAACCGGGGCGGAGAGCGACGACGCGGTCGGCATCGGCCAAGGCACCGACGCGATCGCCGGTGTCGGCGCGTACGCGGCTGCGCATCGACAGGGCGTCCGGGTCATCGGGCACCGAAACCAGCAGAGCGTTGCAGTCGGCCAGGGCTCCGCCGCGGTCGCCGCTGCGCAGGCGCAGTCGGGCCCGTTGCCAGCGCGCGGTACGGTCATCAGGACGCAGCTCTAGCAGGCGGTCCATCGCGCTGATGGCACCGGGCAGATCGCCGGAGATCTCGGCCATGGCGGCGTCCAGTCCGTACATGACCGGGAAGCGCTCGCCCAAGGTTGGCGCGGCGAGACGGACGCGCACGACCATCGGCGGTACCAGCTCCATGCGGCGCGGATCGACGGCCGCGGCCGCGGCCTCGGCGGCCAGCAGGGCGAAGGCGTGCTGCGGATC
>JBBQCI010000035.1:0-35966 GCA_038318565.1 Planctomycetota bacterium | reverse complement strand
AAGGACCGCGACACGTTGGCTAAGGTGACCGAGCTGGCATCGAGTCGTCGAGTTGTAGTCGCCATGCGTCCTCCATGTCTTTCGGGCTGGACGTGCACGCTGGACGGAATGGCGAACGTGGCGTGAATCACCCGAGAAGCGTAGATGAACCGCTACCAGGCTTGTAGCGCTGACGGATGTCGACCCTGCCAGTATTCGAGTCGAACCAGCCAAGTGATTATTCTGCAACGGCTTGCAGACGGTCGTCCAAGCCACGTCTGGATAGACCACCGGTTCCTGCGGTCACCGCTCCCCGGATCTTCATGGTTGCTTCACCAGCCTGGCGCATGCTCGCTCGCATGGTTTCCACGAGTCAACCCATGGCCGCGTCCGCCGTCACCCTGCGCCGGGCGGTCGAAAGCGATCTGCCCGCGGTGCTGGCCCTTATCGCTGAATTGTCACCGGCAGATCCGCCGATGCCGCTGGAGCGTGCCCGCGAGATCTTTGCCCGAATGCAGGGAACGCCGCGTATGGCGGTGTGGGTGGTGGAACGGGACAGGGTAACCATCGGGACCTACACCATGCACGTGATGGAGAACCTCGGCCACAGCGGCGCCCCGGCGGGCATCGTCGAGAGCGTGGTGGTGGCGCGTGAGCTGCGCGGCCAAGGTATAGGTGCACTGATGATGCGGCACGCCGCCCAGCGCGCTGCCGAAGCGGGCTGCTACAAGATCGCCTTGTCGAGCAACCGGAAGCGGCCAGACGCCCATCGCTTCTATCGCCGGCTCGGCTTCCGTGACCACGGCGTGTCGTTCGCGATCGACACCCCGTGATTTCCGTCATGGCTGACGCGGCGCCGATCGAACGCGATGGCCCGCGCGCCATCTATCTGCAGGTGGCCGAACGTTTGGCCGAGGAGGTTCGCAGCCGACATGTGCCGGGCGATCGGCTGCCTCCCGAGCCGGAACTAGCGGCCCGTTTCGGCATCAACCGCCACACCCTGCGTCACGCGATCGACTTGTTAGCGTTGCAGGGTGTGATCGGACGTCGGCGCGGACTCGGTACCTTCGTGATGGAACCGCCAGTCGCTTATCCGCTGCACGCGCAGGCCCGCTTCAGCGATAATCTCGCCGCTGCTGGCCGGTCCTCCTCGGCTAAGCTGCTGGCAGCCGCCTGTGAGCCTGCTCAGGTGGAGGTCGCCGCTGCGCTGCGCCTGCGCATCGGCAATACGGTCTGGCGCCTGACTACCCTGCGCGAAGTGGACGGCGAACCAGTGAGCCTGATCGACCACTGGCTGCCGCTTGCGCCGTTCCCTCGGTTGGCTGCCGAGTATCGGGGCGGATCTCTCCACGCGCTGCTAGCCGGCCAATATGGCGTCCGTCCGATGCGGCGAAGCACGGCGATCAGTGCGATCCAGCCGTTGGCGGCGGTGGCGCGCCAGCTCGCCCTTGCCGATGGCATGCCGGCGCTGCGCTTGCGCACCATCAATGTCGACCTCGCCAACGGCGCGCCCTTCGAATATGCCGTCAGTTGCATCCGCGCCGACCGCCTTGAGATCGTCATTGAACACCAGGATGCACCCCATGCCTGACTGCGACCTCGCCCTAGCGCCGCGCACCGCGGTGATCGATCTGGCGGCGGTCCTGAGCCAGGGGCGCAGGGTCGAACACCTCAGCGTGCCGCAGGAGGGTCTCTGGCTGGTGCAGATCACAGAACCGGTGCGTGGTGATGGCTGGTACATCGGCGAGGTGCCGGTCGGCCAGGCCTGCATCGCCCTGCACGATCCCCAGCGTGGCGAGGCGCGTGGTGGGGCGGTGCTGATGCATGCGGATCGCGAACTAGCCACCGCTGCGGCGGTCTGTGATGCCATTGCCCGATCTGGCTGGCCCGGCGCCGACGAGGTCGCACGCCTGCGCAACGAGGGAACGGCCATCCGTGCCCAGGTCGATGGCGTTCGTGCGGCAATCCTTGAGCGCACACGGGTAGATTTCAGCGAGCTCGGACAGGAGGACGCGTGATCGCGCTCGACCATCCCTGGGTGGCCGTCGGCCAGCGCCGAGTGTTCCGTGTGTTGCTCGATGCTTGGGCCAGACCTGGGACAGTGGCCGACCTGGGCGAATGGAGCGGTGGTGCGCGCGCCCGCCTGGCCGTTCTGGCCGGACTGTGCGACGCCGCGACCACCTTGCACGACACGCATGGGATACTGAGCGACGGAGATCGTTCGCGGCTGGGTGCGCGGACGGCTGGCGTCGATATCGCGACGTTCGTCCTCGCAGACGGCACCCGCGATCCAGCCCGGCTGACACCAGCACGGGGCACGTTGCTGGCGCCCGAGCGGGGAGCCACCGTGGTGCTCGACTGCCAGGCGGTCGGCGAGGGCCCCGCCCTGCGTCTGACCGGCCCGGGCATCGACGGCGTGGGCGAGCTGCGCGTTCTGGGCATCGATCCGCGCTGGTGGATCGCCCGCTCGGCGTGGTGCGCCTTCCCGCTTGGAGTCGACTTGATCCTGTGCGACGCGCGTCGCATCGCCTGCATTCCGCGCTCGATCGCGATGGAGATCTGACATGGGCTACGTCGCTGTCCGAGGCGGTGAGGCGGCCATCGCCGAGGCGATTCGTGCCCTTGATGTGCTGCGTGCCGGCGGCACCGAGCCAGGCCCAGGCGCGGGCGATCCGCTGCAGGTCGACGCGATCCGGCACCAGCTGCGGCTGCTGGTCGATCGGGTGATGGGCGAGGGTGGTTTGTACGATCCGCGTCTGGCCGCCCTGGCGATCAAGCAGGCCCAGGGCGATCCTCTAGAGGCTGCATTCATCCTGCGGGCCCATCGCAGCAATCTGCCGCGGCTTGGCGAGAGTGCGCCGCATCGTGGCTCGTCGATGCGCCTGATCCGCCGCATTTCATCGGCTTTCAAAGAGATCCCCGGTGGACAGCGCCTGGGTCCCAGCACCGACTATCTGCAGCGGCTGTTCCGGCTCGATCTGCTTGATGAGGACCCCGCGGCATTCCGGGCAGCTGCCCAGGCGATCCCCGGTGTTCCCGCAACGGCTGGCGATTTCCCCAAGGTCGTCGATGGCCTGCGCGCCGAAGGGCTGCTCCAGGATGCGGGACCGGCCCAGCCCGCTGTCGACATCACCCGCGCCCCGGTCACGTTCCCGATCCCACGACCGGCCCGGCTCGCCCATCTGACCCGCGGTGAGACCGGTGGCGTGCTGACCATGGCCTACACCACCATGCGTGGCTACGGCTATCTGCATCCGACAGTGGCAGAACTGCGTGTCGGCTACCTGCCGGTGATGCTGCCCCACCCGCTGACCGGCGAATTGGTCGAGGCCGGCGAAGTGCTGGTCACCGAATGCGAGATCGTCGCCACCCACGGCGGCGGGCCCGGTGAAGGACCGCCGCGCATCCTGCTCGGCTACGGTGGATGCCTTGGTCACAACGAGGTCAAAGCCATTGCCATGGCAATGTGCGACCGTGCCATGCTCTCGGGCGATGAGCGGGGCGTGCGCCATCCGGCGGAAGATCCCGAGTTCGTCGTCTGCCACGTCGACGGCATCGAAGCGATGGGCTTCTGCAGCCACTACAAGTTGCCGCATTACGTCACCTTTCAGAGCGATTTGGAGAACATCCGCAGCAGTGCGGCGAAGCTGCAGGGGGGCGCGTGACCCCCACGTCCGACGTCCCCCAGACGAATCCCGGGACGCAGTTTGGATTTCTCGACGATTTCGCCGTCCGCGAGATCCGCCGTGGCCTGCTCAAGGCGCTGGCCATCCCCGGCTACCAAGTGCCCTACGCCAGTCGCGAGATGCCGATCGCGCGCGGCTTCGGTACTGGCGGCATGCAGATCACCCTGGCGATCGCCACCCCCGAGGACCGGCTGAAAGTCATCGATCAGGGTGCCGACGATTCGGTCAATGCAGTTAGCCTGCGCCGGTTCATCGCCGCCTCGTGTCCTGAGCTGTCCACCGTCACGCGCACCCCCGAGGCGACGATTATCCAGACCCGCCATCGCGTGCCGGAACGTCCGCTGGTCACAGGTCAGATCATGGTCTATCAGGTACCCTATCCGGATCCCCTGCAGATTGTCGAGCCGAGCGAGGCCAAACGGCGGGCGAGCCATGCGCATGGCGACTACGCCCGCCTGTGGGTCAAACTGTACGAGGACGTGGTGCGCTTCCGCGAGGTCGCGATCAGTAACCGCTATCCGGCGCGCGTTGCCGGCCGCTATGTGATCGATCCTTCGCCGATCCCGCGTTGGGATCTGCCCAAGCTGCATCGTAGTCCCGTGGCACATCTGTTTGGCGCCGGGCGAGAAAAGAAACTCTACGCGGTGCCGCCATTCACCAATGTGGTGCCGCTGGCCTTCGACGACGTGCCCTTTGAGGTCGAACGATTCCACGATGCCGCGGGAAAGCGCAACCGCTGCCAGCGCTGCGGGGCCGACGATACCTTTCTTGATGAGATCCCGCTAACCGGCCAGGCCTCGCGTTGGCAGTGCAACGACCAGGACCGCTGTTCCGAAAATCTGGGGTATCCCAATGGTGCGTGAAACCCCGGTCCTGACTGCATCAGGACTGACCCGCATCTACGGCCGCGGCTGCTCCGACTGCGTGCGCCTGACCGGTGATGCCCAAGGCCGCAACATCTGCCCGGCCTGCGGCAGCGTTGTCGCGTTGGCCGAGGTCTCCTTCGAACTGTGGCCGGGCGAGATCCTCGGCGTCATGGGCGAGAGTGGCAGCGGCAAGAGCAGCGTGGTCAAGCTGCTGCATCTTGATGACCGAATGACGGCAGGGTCGGCGACCTTCCGTGAAAGCGACGGTCGCAGTCACGAGCTGGCCCAGGTCGACGAGGTGGAGATCCGTCGTCTGCGCGACACCCGCTTCGGCATGGTGCACCAGAATCCGCATCTCGGCCTGAACTTCGGGGTCAGCGCCGGTGGCAACATCGCCGAGCGTTTGCTGTGCGGCGGCGAGCGGCGTTTCGCGGTCATCCGCGAAACCGCGCTCGGGTTGCTTGACCGCACCGAAGTGCCGCGCGGGCGCATCGACCACCAGCCCGGTCAATTCAGCGGCGGCATGCAGCAGCGTTTGCAGATCGCTCGCGCCCTGGCCCCGCGACCGGAACTACTCTTCCTTGACGAGGTGACGACCGGCCTCGACCTGTCGGTGCAGGCGCGCATCCTCGATCTGATCTTGGAAATCCAGCGCGAGCTGGGCGTGGCGATGATCGTCGTCACCCATGACCTGGGCGTGGTCAGGCTGCTGGCCAGCCGCACCATCGTCCTGCGTCATGGCCGGGTGGTCGAGGCCGGTCTGACCGACCAGATCCTTGAAGACCCGCAGCATGCCTACACCCAGCAGCTGGTCATGAGCGCCTTATGAGCATCGTCCTGAGCGTCACCGGCCTGTCCAAGTCGTTCACCCTGCACCATCAGGGCAAGTCAATCCCCAGCGTCCACGATGCGACGTTTACAGTCGAGGCCGGACAGCTGACCGCCCTGGTCGGCCCCAGCGGGGCGGGCAAGAGCACGGTGCTGAAGTGCGTCTATCGCACCTACCTGCCGCAGGCCGGCAGCATGGTCCTGCATGGCGATCCGACGGTTGATCTCGCGACCTGCGATGAGCACGCTGCGTTGCGCGTGCGCCGGCGGGACCTCGCCTACGTCACGCAGTTTCTCCACTGCCTGCCACGCCAGGGGACCGTCGACGTGGTCGCCGCCCCGCTTGCAGCGCTTGGCATCGCCCGCGACGAAGCCCGGGCAGCGGCTCGCCAGCGCCTGCGCGAACTCGACCTGCCAGAGCGTCTGTGGGACGTGCCGCCAGCAACCTTCAGCGGTGGCGAACGGCAGCGCGTCAACCTGGCGCGTGGCCTCGTGCTGCAGCCGCGGTTGCTCATGCTCGACGAGCCGACCGCCAGTCTCGACCAACGTTCCGCCGAGCTGGTGGTGGCCGCGATCCGTGCGGCCAAGACCTCCGGAGTCGCCGTTCTCGCTATCTTCCATGACCCGGTCCTGGTCGAAGCCCTGGCCGACCAGGTGGTCACGCTCAAACGTCCCACGGAGTTGCCATGCGCCGCCTGATCACTGCTGTCGACATCGTCACGCCTCAGATCGTCGTCCGGGACGGCTCACTGCTGGTCGAGGATGATCACATCGCCGCCATCTGCCCTGTCGCTCCGCAGTTCGATCGCGAACTGGACGGCGGGGGTGCGCTGTGTCTTCCAGGACTGATCGACCTGCATTGCGACGCCCTAGAGAAAGAGGTCGAGCCGCGTCCGAAGGTCGCCTTCGCACATGGCTTCGCCCTGGCCAACAGCGACCGCCGCAATCTCAATGCCGGCATCACCACGGTGTACCACGCGATCAGCTTCGCTGGAGGCGAGTGGGGCGTACGCGACCCGGCGGTCGCCGCGGCGGTGGTCCGCGAGGTGCGGGCGTTCCGCGGTCTGGTTGACCACAAGGTGCACGCCCGCTTCGAGGTCACCGATGACGGCAGCGAGGAGCCGCTGGCCGAGCTACTGCGCGCCTGCCAGGTCGACATGCTGTCGTTCATGGATCATTCGCCCGGCCAGGGCCAGTTCGGCGACCTGGCGGCCTATGTCGGCTACATGGTCCGGACGTATCACGTCTCAGAAGCCGAGGCCGTGACGATCGGTTCGAGCAAGGTCGAATCGCGTAAGCTAGCACCGGCACGGATGGCCCGGCTGGCTGCCCTGGCGCGCGACCGCTGCATCGCCTTGGCCAGCCACGATGACGACACGCCGCAGAAGGTCGCTGAGATGGCCGCGCTCGGCGTCACCATCAGCGAATTCCCGATCGGCCTGGAGGCTGCCCGCGCAGCCGTCGACGCTGGCATGGTCACGCTGTTCGGCTCGCCAAACGTCCTGCGCGGCAAGAGCGCCAGCGGCAACGTCCGCGCCCTTGATGTGATCCTCGACGGGGCCTGCACCGGTCTGTGCGCAGACTACCATCCACCCTCGTTGCTGGCCGCCGTCCTGTGTTTGCCCGAGATCAGCCCGCTTGGACTGCCCGAAGCGGTCCGTCTGGCCTCACTGGCTCCGGCTCGCGCTGCCGGACTGGCCGACCGCGGGGCGATCGAGGCCGGTCAGCGTGCCGATCTCGTGCTGGTGCGCGAGGCCCGCGTCGAAGCGGTGCTGGTGGCCGGACGCAAGGTTCTCGACACCGTCGATCGGCCGGCATGCGTCTGACCATCCTGGGTTCTGGCGATGCCTCGGGCATTCCGCGCGCTGACTGCGTCGATCCAGCCTGTGCTTGTGTGCGTGCCCGTGCCGGCACCGGGCCTACGCGTGGGAACACCTGCGCCCTGATCGAGGCGGCCGGCTCGCGGGTGGCGATCGACACCGGCTGCGGTGGCCAGGCCTGCGACGGATTACTGCTGACCCATTACCATCCCGATCACGCAGGCCGCCGTGACGAATTCCCCGCCCGGGCCTGGGGTCCCGACGATGGACTGAGCTACAGCGCGGTCGGTACGCCGGGCATCGACATCTTCCCGAAACCCCCGGGTGTGCGCCTAGTTGAGCCGTTCGCCAGCATCAGGATCGGCGAGGCGGTGTGTACGGCCGTACCGCTGAACCATCCCATCCCGGTGTTTGGCTGGGTGGTCGAGGCCGATGGCCGGCGCGTCGCCTGGTTGACTGACACGTATGGCGTCCCGGCCGTGACGCTGACCTGGCTGGTGGCGCATCCCTGCGACCTGCTGTGCCTCGACACCACCTTCGCGCCGGGCGTCCCGCGGGCTCCGCTCAAGGGCCATGGCGACCTGACGGCCAGCCTCTCGGCGTTCGCCGCTAGCAGCGCGCGACGTGCCATCCTCGTCCACATCGGCCATGGTATGCAGACCTGGCTCGACGCTGGCGCAAGCCTGCCGATCGGCGTCGAGGTGGCGCTCGACGGAATGGCTGTCGATGTCTGAGATCCGCTTTCCTGAAGGGCCCGGGTTGTGGCGGACCGACGTGATTTCGGAACTGCCCTGCATCCGGCCGGGTTGCACCGTGCGGGACAGTCGCCTGGGGCGCTGGACGGAACTGATGCCTGGCACCAAGCTGGTCGACTGCACGCTCGACGACTACAGCTACGTGGCCGGCGACAGCGACATCATGTCGACCGACATCGGCCGCTTCACCTCGATCGCCGCCGCCACGCGCATCAATCCGGGCGACCACCCGATAGGACGGGTGACCCAGCACCACTGCACCTACCGCCGAGCGCAGTACGGCTTCGGTCCAGATGACGCGTCCTTCTTCGCCTGGCGGGCCGAACAGCGCGTGCGCATCGGCCATGATGTGTGGGTTGGCCATGGCGCCATCATCCTCGCCGGCGTCGAGATCGGCACTGGAGCGGTGGTCGGTGCCGGGGCCGTGGTCACCAAGGATGTCGCGCCGTACACCATTGTAGTTGGAACCCCGGCCCGGCCCCTGCGCCGTCGCTTCGATGACACGACCTGCGATGTCCTGCTGGGCCTCGCCTGGTGGAACTGGGATCACGCCACAATCATGGAGCGGCTGCCGGAATTTGAGGATGTGCAGGGATTCATCGCTCGGCACGCCAGGGCGGTTGCCGGGACTGGCTCCGGCTCCGCGTGATCGCTGATCCGTCCGGGCCGAACGCATCTGCGTGATGAGCCTGAACGCACGAACCAGGACCGTCATTGGAATTGGCGTGTCGCAGACCCTGGCGTGGGCCTCGACCTATTATCTCCCGGCGATTCTTGCCGAGCCGATGGCGCGCGATCTCGGGCTCAGCACGCTGTCGGTATTCGCCGCCCTGTCCGTCGCCCTGCTCATTGCAGCTGTGCTCGGGCCGTTGGCCGGACGACTGATTGATCGGTTTGGTGGGCGACCGGTCCTGAGTCTCACCAGCGTGATCGCCGCAACGGGTCTGGGTCTGCTCGCCATCAGCAGCGGCCCCGTTTCGCTGTGCCTCGCTTGGATTGTCATCGGCGTGGCGATGAGCGCTGGACTATACGAAGCCGCCTTCGCCACGGTTGTGCGGCTACATGGCCGAGACGCCCGGAGTGCCATCACCGGCATCGCTCTTATCGCGGGGTTCGCCAGCACCGTCGGTTGGCCGCTGTCCGGCTGGCTGGAACATGTGTGGGGCTGGCGCGGGGCGTGTGCAACCTGGGCTGTACTGCATCTGCTGATCGGCCTGCCCATCCATCTGCGTCTGCCTGCCGCACCTGCGCAGGGCGGCAGCAGTGGGCCTGTGGCAGAGGCCGCGCATGCACCGCAGGCTCCACCACCGCGGGCTGGACTGATCACGGTCCTGCTGGCGATAAGTTTCGCGGTAACCTGGTTCAGCAGCACTGCCATGGCGGCGCACCTCCCACACCTGCTGCAAATCGTCGGGTTGAGCGCTGGCACCGCTATTGGCGCAGCGGCTCTGGTCGGTCCATCCCAGGTCGGGGCACGCATCTTCGAATTCACCCTGATGCGGCGGTTGCATCCGCTGCTGTCGGCGCGGCTGGCCAGTGCGGCGCATCCACTGGGTGGCGTGATTCTGCTCGCACTCGGGGCTCCGGCGGTGGTGTTGTTCGCCAGCTTGCACGGTGCCGGCAATGGCATCCTCACGATTGCCAAAGGTACCTTGCCATTGGTCCTGTTCGGACCACTCGGCTATGGGACGCGCCAGGGTTGGCTGATGGTTCCGGCCCGCATTGCTCAGGCGCTGGCCCCGTTGGTGTTCGGGATTGCCCTGGAACGCTACGGCACTGGCGCTCTGTGGTTGACCATCGGACTGGGTTTGGTTGGTCTGATCGCCGTGCTGCTTATTCCTGCACGTTCTAAAGCCTGATCAGGCGAAGCGCGCAACCTCGCGGCCGGCGACCCATACTTGGCGCACTCGTGGGCGGGGTTCGGCCTCGATCAGCACGAGGTCGGCTAGCGCACCAGCGGCAATGCGCCCGCGGTCACTCAGCTGGGCGGCGTCGGCTGGTCCCCGCGACACCAGGTTCCACGCCTGCGCCAGGTCGCAGACCTTGCGGGTGGCGAGGGTGAAGGGTGCCTGCAGCAGGCTGGCCGGATGGTAGTCGCTGCACAGGGCGCTACAGACTCCAGCGGCGACGGCGTCGCTGGCTCCCATCCACCCGACGTGACTGCCACCGCGCACCACGTTTGGCGCCCCCATCAGGACGGCAGCGCCCAGCTCGCGGGCCCGACCAGCAGTGGCCAAGTCGAAGGGGAACTCGCAGATGGAGATGCCGCGTGCTGCACTGAGCTCGGCCTGCCCGGGTGAGGCGTCATCGTGCGACGCCAGCGGGATGCCATGATTCCGAGCTGCGTTGCAGAGGCGGTCGCGTACTGCCTCGCCACTGGAACGGCGTTCACGGGCGGCATGCAGCAGGGCTTCGAGGTCCGCACCCTGCCCATTCAGCCTGCGGCGCAGGCTGGCAACCGAGCGCGCATGCTGGCCAGGATCGTCGCCGCTGGGCAGATGGTCATTGATCGAGAGCAAGCCGATCCGTCGGGTCGCCATCCAGGCGACCAACTCGTCCGGGTCGCCGGGTGCGCACACTTCGCGACGCAAGTGGACAGGCGTGCGGGCTGACAGCCGCAGGCCGAGCATCCGCAGCGCCTCGATCAGCTCGCGGACCATCTCCCTACTGCGCAGACCGGGTTCGAAACCGTCGGTCAGCGACAGGAAGCAGGTGGTGATGCCGTTGGCCAGCAACCAAGCATCGTGCTCTGCCAGGGCCAATGGCAGCGGTACCCTGACGCCCGGCCGCGGTTCGAGGGCGCGCTCCACGGCGTCGGCGTGCAGGTCGACGATGCCGGGCAGGATAAGCAGGCCACGGGCATCGATCTGGGCCGAGCTGCCGACCGGGTGACCGACGGCGGTCAGTCGTTCGCCATCCATTGAAACGGTGCTGTCTGGCACCAGGCGATCGCCAACCAAGACCGTGCCGCCGACTAGGGTTCGTCGCATGGCATTCGACGATGGGTCCGCCGGTCAAGAACGCATGAATATCGTCGGAGAGCATATATACAGCTGCCATGGGCCACGTCGTCACCGTCACCGCCAATCCGCTGCTCGACCACATCGCCGAGATCCCGTGGCGCCACGGTACCGTTTCGCGTACCACGTCGATCAGCCGCGCGGCCGGCGGCAAGGGCATCAACGTCGCCCGGGTGCTGGCGCGGCATGGGCACCAGTGTACCGCGGTCTGCCTGGGCGGCGGCCACGAGGCCGACGAACTGGTCGACTTGATCGCCGCCGACGGCATTCGTCCCGAGCTGGTGCGCACAGCGGCGCGCCTGCGCATCGGCTTTCAGATCGCCGAGCAGCAGGCCGGCACCGTCGCCTGCATCGAGGAGGGCTTTCGCGTCACCACCGACGAGCGCGAGCGCTTTGTCGCCGCGGTCACTGCGGCCCTGCGCGGCGCCGAGCTCTGCATCATTAGCGGGTCGGTCCCGGATCTCGGGATGGATGACATCTACCGGCGCATGGCTGACGCCGCTGCCGCCGCCGGTGTGCCGTGCTGGATCGACAGCTATGGCAAGGCCATGCTCGCAGCCTTGGCCGGGGCCAATCCGCCGGCCCTGGCCAAGCCCAACAAACAGGAGTATGGCGGTGACCCGCAGCCCTGGCTGGCGGCGCGCGAACTGCACCTCACGGACGGTGCCGGCCAGGTGACGGTGCGCGCCCCCGAGGGACGCTGGCGTGTCGCCCCGCCAGCGGTGTCCGAGGCCAATCCGATCGGTTCCGGCGACTGCTGGCTGGCTGGATATGCCCATGGCCGCCTGAGCGGCTGGGACATCCCACGCGCGCTGGCCTGGGCCTCTGCCGCCGGGGCAGCCAATGCCTGTCGCGTCGAAGTCGCCCGCATCGGGCCCGAGGACATCAAGCCCCTGGTCGATCGCGTGCAGGTGACGCCAGCGCCGTAATCGGCGATGGCGAGCTGCCTGGGTTGGCCTGGGGCGCCGGTGTTCATTGCTGGCCCAGCCCAGCCGTGTTGCTAGCGTCCCCGCCCCATGCCCCTCAACTGCGGTATCGTCGGCCTGCCGAACGTCGGCAAGAGCACCATCTTCAACGCCCTGACCCAGACCCAGGCGGCTCAGGCGGCGAACTACCCGTTCTGCACCATCGAGCCGAACACCGGCTTGGTGACCGTGCCAGACGCGCGCCTGTGGGTGCTCAAGGACATCGCCAAGACCAACAAGGTGGTGCCGCAGCGACTAGAGATCGTCGACATCGCCGGTCTGGTCAAGGGTGCCAGCAAGGGCGAGGGCAAGGGCAACGAATTCCTCTCGGCGATCAAGAACGTCGACGCGGTGCTGCACGTGGTGCGCTGCTTCGAGGATCCCGACGTCATCCACGTTGACGGTTCGATCGACCCAGTGCGCGACATCGAGATCATCGACCTCGAACTGCTGCTCAAGGACGAGGAGACGGCCAAGAACGCGCTTGATAAGGCGAAGAAGCGCGCCCAGCTCGACAAAGAGGCCGCCGCCCGGGTGCCGACTCTCGAAAAGGTGGTCGCCGCCTTCAAGGAGCTGAAGCCGGTGCGCGCCCTCGAGCTGAACGAAGAGCAGCTCGTCCACATCCAGGATCTCCACCTGATCACCGCCAAGGCTATGTTGTTCGTCTGCAACATCGGCGAGTGCGACATCGCGGTCGGCGGTAATGCCCACAGCAAGGCGGTCGAAGCGCATGCCGGCAAGGTCGGCGCCAAAGCGATCCGCATCAGCGGCAAGATCGAGAGTGAACTGGTCAGCCTGAGCGGCGACGAGCGCGCCATGTTCATGAAGGACCTCGGCATCGCCGAGCCCGGTGTCGATCTGCTGGTACGTGCCGGCTTCGAGATCCTCGGCCTGCGCACCTACTTCACTGCCGGGGTCCAGGAAGTCCGCGCCTGGCAGTTTCAGAAAGGGTGGAAGGCACCGCGCTGCGCCGGCGTCATCCATACCGATTTCGAGAAGAACTTCATCCGGGCCGAGGTCGCGGCCTACGTCGACTACGTCGCCAACAAAGGCGAGAAGGGCTGCCGTGAAGTCGGTAAGCTGCGCGCCGAGGGCAAGGAATACGTCATGCAGGATGGCGACGTCTGCCACTTCCTGTAAGCCCAGCCGGTTGCGGGAAGCACGCTCGCACACGACCTTTCGTCGAGTAGCCTGAGATCCTCATGCCAGACGACGTCCAGTCCATCGCCAGTGAACTCTCCAGTCTGCTGCGGGCGGGGGCGGCCGATCCGCTGACCATGCTGGCCGGTACGTGGAATTTCCACTCCTGCTTTCTGGCTCCGTTCTCGCCATCGTTCGCCGCTGCCCGACAACAGTTCCTGGTCGATGGCGGTGGTCCGCTGTCGGCCACCATCGAACAGCTGATGCATCAGGGGCTGTCGGCGACTGAGGCTGCGGCGACCGCCAAGCGCCTGATGGAATCGGCCCAGGGTCTGTGCGTCGCGGTGGTCGCCGGCGACCACGGCGTGGCCAGTATCCCGCAGCCCTTCTTCGGCAACCTGTCCGCTGAATGGCGTCAGGGTGCCGCTGCCGTGCTGTCCGAGGATTTCCGCGGGCCGTTCGCTGCGGCCCTCGCCCAGCTCGAAAACCTCGCCGACCGGGGCTGGCCGCGCATGGTCGCCGGCCCCTCGGTAAAGGGCGACGATCTGCGCACCTATTGGATCGAACTGGCGCACGGGGCCGCCGAATTCTCGGAGACCACCGGCCAGCGCGAGGACGCGCGCATGGCCGATCTCGGGCATTGGATCGGCGAGGCGGTGACCCAACTGGCCGACAAGGATCTCGACGCCGAGGACTACGCGGCGTTGTGCCGTTGCCGGCTGCTCGCCAGTGAGTTCGCCCCGGCCTGCGAAGCCATCGCTGCTTGCGCCGCGGCAGGTGGCGAACAGAGCGTGGTCGAACTGGTCGACACCCTGGCCACCGTGGTGTGCGCCCGGGGTGGGAACGCTGCCGCCGCAGCCTGGTTGGCTGGCCCGGGGACTGCGGTCGGCGCCCGACTGGGCTGCCCTTATGACATCGCGTTGGCTCGCGTCCGCATCCTCGCCGCTGCTGGAGCCGGCACAGAGGAGTTACGCCCAGCGGTTGAAGCGCTGATCGCGGCAGACCGCAAGCTGGCTCGCCAGGCCCTGACCCGCGAGCCGTTGTGGCAAGTCACCGCTGAGGAACCAGGCGAGTTGCTCGATACCGCCGCCGCTGCCGACCTGATCGGCAAGAGTCCCACCGCGATCGCCAAGCGGCTGGAGGCTCGGACCGTGCCGCTATTTGCCCGGGACGGCCAGATCCGCATCCCGCGCCGCGCATTTGACGCCTGGCGGACTTGCCTGGCGGCGCAGGGACTGCTCGACGGCTGACGCCACAAGTGGCCGGCGTACAGCAGAACGGCATTTGCTTCCGGAAGGCGGACCGCATAGGCTGACCGGGCCGGAGCATCCGTACCATGCGTGCACTCATTATTGACGATTCGCGCGCCATCCGCGCTATCATCACCCGGACCCTCACAGAGTTGGGGGTGAGCGAATGTGTTGAGGCCGGTAACGGCAAGGAGGCTCTGGCCGCCCTCGCCGCCAAAGGGCCCTTCAGCTTCGCCATGGTCGATTGGAACATGCCCGAGATGAACGGCTTCGACTTCGTGGTCGAGGCGCGCAAGAGCGTGACGAGTGACCAGATGAAAATCATCATGTGCACGACCGAGATCGAGATCGAACAAATGACTAAGGCGATCGAGGCGGGCGCAGACGAATATGTCATGAAGCCGTTCACCAAGGACGCGATCCAGTCGAAACTGGAGATGCTTGGACTGGTCGGAGGCTGAGCGGGGCCATGTCCGTGTACGTATATTCCCCAGTCCGGAGCGGCCCATGAGCCGGATCCGTATTCTGGTGGTCGACGACTCGGCGGTGGTGCGCCGTATGGTTCGAGGTGCCCTTGAGGCCGACCCCGAGCTGGAAGTGGTGGCCGAGGCCCCCAACGGCCGCGAAGCCCTGCTGCGGCTCAAGGAGTGTAACCCTGATGCCATGGTCTGCGATGTCGAGATGCCCGAGATGAGCGGTATCGAAACGGTCGTGGCGGTTCGCCGGCACTGGCCGCAGCTGCCGGTGGTGATGTTCGCCTCGCCCAATCGCGAGAGCGCCTACGTCACCCTCGAGGCCCTGCATGCCGGGGCTAACGACTTCGTGACTAAACCGAGCGCCGTCGCCGGCACCTCCATGGCCGCGGTGATGGATCAGCTGCGCATCGACCTCGGCGGAAAACTCAAGGGTCTAGTGCAAGGCCCAGGCGACCTGAGCGCAGTAGCGCGGGCGGCAGTGCGCTATGCCCCGGCGCCGCGGCCGGAGACGCCGGTGGCCCAGGCGCCGGTTGTCGAAGTCCAGCCGGTTGCGCCGGTCATCGCTCCATCACCTGCACCTGCTCTCCGCACCGCGATCGCGTCGCCGGCGCCGCGTGCGATCGTTCCGAGCGCGTCGCCTCCTACCCAGCCACGCCCGCTGGTCCGCCACGAGGCGCCGCCCCTGCGTAACACCCGCGCAGGACGCTGCGAAGCCATCCTGATCGCGGTCTCGACCGGCGGTCCCAACGCGCTTGCCGAAGTCATTCCGCGCCTGCCCAAGGATCTGGCAGTGCCAGTCCTCGTGGTTCAGCACATGCCGCCGGTGTTTACCCGACTCCTGGCCGAACGCTTGGCGTCCAAGTCGGCGTTGCCGGTGGTCGAGGCGGCGCAGGGCGATGAAGTACGTGCCGGTACGGTGATGTTTGCGCCGGGTGACTACCATCTCGCGGTGCGCCGCGAGGGCGCGACGGTGCGCTGCGTGCTCAATCGCGATGCGCCAGAAAACTCGGTGCGGCCTGCTGCCGATGTGCTGCTGCGCAGTGCCGGCGAGGTGTGGGGCGGCAATGTCCTAGTCGTGGTGATGACTGGGATGGGCCAGGATGGCCTGCTTGGTGCGCTGCACCTGCACCGTTTGGGCGCGCCAGTCATTGCCCAGGATGAGGCCAGCAGCGTGGTCTGGGGCATGCCCGGAGCCGTTGCCAAAGCCGGCATCGCCGAACGAATCGTCCCGCTGAATCAACTTGCCGATATCATCGCGCTCCGTGCGCGGGGGATGCGCTGATGCCGCTTACACCCCAGGATTCCATATACCTGCGCAGCCTGGTGCGCCAACGCAGCGGCATTGTGCTCGGCGAGGATAAAGGCTACCTGCTGGAGAGCCGGTTGGTCCCCTTGGCCAAGGCGATCGGCATGCCCGGCCTTGAGGAACTGACCGCGCGCCTACGAGTCGAGCCGTCCGGCCAGTTGTCGCGCCAGGTGGTCGAAGCGATGACCACCAACGAGACGTTCTTCTTCCGCGATATTCATCCGTTTGAGTGCCTGAAAAAGCTGGTTTTGCCGGATCTCCTGACCAAGCGCGCCGCAGCCAAACGGCTCGATCTGTGGTGCGCGGCGGCTTCGACCGGCCAGGAGCCTTACACCATCGCCATGACCATGCGGGACAACTTCCCGCAGCTGGCAACCTGGACGACCCGCTTCATCGCCACCGACATCGCCATCGAAGTGCTCAAGCGCGCCAAAGAAGGCCGCTACAGCCAGCTGGAGGTCAACCGCGGCCTGCCTGCGCCGCTGCTGATCAAGAACTTCACCAAGGATGGACTCGACTGGAAGGTGAAGGACGAGTTGAAGCGGATGATCGAATTCAAGGAGCTGAACCTGTTGGAGACCTATGCGATCTCCGGTCAGCTCGACGTCATCTTCATCCGCAACGTGCTGATCTACTTCGACGTCGAGACCAAGAAGGCGATCCTCGCCAAATGCCGCAAACTGCTGCGCCCGGACGGCTTCCTGTTTCTGGGTGGCGCCGAGACGACACTCAACATCGATGACGCCTTCGTCCGCGTCGACTACGACAAGGGCGGCTGCTACCGCCTTAAAGGATAACCCATGAGTGTGACTGCCGAAGACCTCTGCCGCATCGCCACCGAGGTGTGGCGCGACGTCCTCAACCAGGAGGTCGGTGGCTGCGAGGCGGCCGATTCGGGGGAAATGACCGGTTGCATCCAGATCACCGGCGCCTTCCGTGGCGCGGTCGTGCTGATGGTGCCGCGTGGAGTCGCCCGCTCTGCTGCTGCCGCGATGTTCGCTATCGACGAAGCCGCGGTTGGTCCTGACGAAGAGCGCGATGCAATCGGAGAACTGACCAACATGCTGGGCGGGCACGTCAAATCGATGGTTGCCAGTCCCAGCCAGCTGGCCCTGCCGGCAGTGGTACCCGGCTCCGGCCATTGCCTGCAACGCTGTAATCTCCAGCCGCTGGCCGGACAGGCCATAGCCGCACCTGGTGGGCGGTTCAGTTTGCAGGTGATGGAGGACGTGGGCTGATCAGCGGCCGCATCGCCAGGACCACGACGGTCAGTGATGATAGCGGCATGATCACCGCGCAGACCAGTGGGCCGAACCAGCCGGCGGCTGCGCCGCCGATCGCCACCAGATTGTAGAGCGCGCTGATCGCCAGCAGGCGGTTGATCCGTCGGCGGCTGGCGTCAGCCAGCTGCCACAGTTCACGCGGGCCGGCCTCGGCTGGGCGCGTGCAGAAGGCATGGCAGCGATCGAGAGCCGCCTCCAGTCCTCCGCTGACCCCAACCGCGACATCGGCCTCGGACAGCATCGCCGCATCGTTGACACCGTCGCCGACCGCAGCGACTGCCCGGTTGGAACGGCGCAGCTCGCGCACCAGGGCCGCCTTGCCCTCGGGCGTCATGCCGCCATGAGCCTGGGCGATGTCCAGTTCAGTGGCGCGCGCCGTCACCGCCGCGGGGTGGTCGCCGCTGGCGAGATGGATGCGCGCGCCGGTGGCCCGCCAGCAGTCGACCATGGCGTGGGCTGTCGGGCGCAGCGGATCGTCGAGATCGATACGGGCCACCAGTGTCCCGGCAACCTGGACACCGACCCGGGTGCGTCCATCCGAGGCCGCGTCAACGCCGGTCAGGCGCGTGCCGCCCACCAGTACCGATAGACCGTCGCTGGTGGTCGCCAGCACGCCCTGCCCGGACTCTTCGCGCCAGCTGACGAGAGCTGCGGGAACGACGCCATCGGCCCGCAGGCGGTCGGCGATGGCCAGCGAGGCGGGATGGGCGCTGCGCTCGGTCGCTGCCAGCACGGCTGGCAGCACGTCGAGCTGCCCTGCGATGGCTGCCACCCGCATGCGCCCTTCGGTCAGCGTGCCGGTCTTGTCGCAGACCACATCGGAAACCCGGGCGATGCGCGCCAACACGGCGGGATCGCGCAAGAGTAATCCGCGGCGGGCTGCCGCGGCGGCAGCCAGGGCATGGACTAGTGGCGCGGCCAGGCCGATGGCGCACGGGCAAGCGGCGACGACCACCGCGAGCGCGATTTCTGCCCCTCGTGCCCAGCCGGAATGCCACGCCCACAGCGCTCCGGCGATCGCCGCCAGCAGCAGGGTGGCTGGCGCAAACCAGCGCAGTAACGCATCGACCTGGGCCTCGCCGTCGTCGCTGTGTCTCGCTGGTGTGGCCTGCGCCAGGATGCGGGCCAAGCGGGTGTCGGAACCGACCGCCTCCAGCCGCATGGTAATCTGTCCACTCCGGCAGGTCGCGCCGGCGACCAGCGACGAACCGCTGTGCACCGCGACCGGACGGGGTTCGCCAGTCAGCACGGCGAGATCGATGGCGGCGTTGCCCGCCAGCACAGTGCCATCGCCTGGCACCACCGAACCCATGTCGACTACGACTTCGTCGCCGGGGGCCAGGGCCTGGATCGCGACTTCCTCGTCGCGACCGTCGCGGCGGCGCAATGCCGTCAGCGGCAGCAGATGAGTCAGACCTCCGGCGGCGCGTGCGACCCGGCGCCGCGCCTGGACCACCGCCAGCCTGGCGGTCAGCAACAGGGCAGCAAACATCGCTGCGGCATCGGCATAGCTGCTCTGCGAACCACCCCAGGCCAGCGCGGCACTGCCGCCCAAGGACAAGACGATGGCGAGCGACGCTGCGAGATCGACGCTCCAGCGCCCGGCTTTCGCTGCGGCCAGCGCTCCGCGATGCAGTGGCATCGCCGCCCAGATGCAGCCGGGCAGGGCGACGACGATCGCGCCCCAGGCGAAAAACGGCCGCCATGAGGCGTCGAGATCGCCGGTTATCTCACCCGCGGTCAGGGTAGCCGCAAGATGCATCGCGCCTACCGCGCTAGCCGCAGCGACTACCACCCGCACCAGCAGGCCGCGGTGCTCGACCGCCAGGGCGTTCGCCACCGCATCGGCCCGGAATGGCCTAGCGCGATAGCCGAGCGCGGCGAGCAGTCGGGCCTGCGCGCCGGGACCGGCGTGCAGCGGATCGTAGGCGACGCGCAGTTGGGCGGTGCCGAGGTCGAGGCGCGCCCAGCGCACGCCAGGCAGTAGGCGGGGTAATTGTTCGACCAGCCAGACGCAGGCCGGGCAGTGCAGTCCGTCGAGGTACCAGGCGATCAGTTCGTCGCCGTCGCTCAGGCGGCGCGCCCACGCAGCACGGAAGGCTTCGCCATCGAAGGCGGCTGCTCCGGGGTCATCGCCGGCCGGCCGGCCTGGCTCGCCGGCGGTTGCATCGCGAATTCGGTAAAACTCGGCCAATCCACCATCATGAAGCAAACGCCACGCAGCCGAGCAGCCGGAGCAGCAGAACTGGTGTGGTGCGCCGGCGCGAATCACTCCGTCGGGTACGGTCAGTCCGCAGTGGTCGCAGCTGATGACCGGAGCGGTCACCACAACATGACCTTGCCGATATGGACATGCGGGATGTATTCGAGGGCTGCCAGGCCGTGCATTGCCAACCACACCGCCGACAGACACAAGGCGGCGCTGGGCACCCAGGAGAGCCGAGCGCGCAGCCGTCCGAAGGTCGCCGCTCCGGCGCTGGCGGCCAAGGCGAGTGGCGGTGTGCTGATCGCTACCAATAGAACCGGCAGCAGGGCGCCGTGCAGCGCCGATGCGCTGGTCGCCGACAGCGACAGGATCCAATAGACCACGCCGCATGGCAACAGGCTCAATGCCATGCCCAGGACGAAGGCGCCGAGCAGACGGTGACGGCCGGCAAAGCCAGCGACCGGGTGGAGCAGCCGCGCGGCGAACGATCCGCCGTCAGCGCGCGGGCGCAGCCACGGCAGCCAGCCGAGGCGCACGACCACGGCGACCAGCATGGCGGCAGCGATGGCGATGGTCAGCCACGGTCCCCAGTCGGCGAGCAAGTCGGCCATCGCCGCGCCGGCCAAACCGGCAAGCGCCCCGGCGATCGCCAGCGGGACGGCCCGGCCGGCCTGGTACATGCCCAATTGGGCGATGGCCCGCCGCCAACCACCTTCACCGAGCCGCAATCCGGCGACGATCGGTCCGCACATCCCCCCGCAGTGGACCATGATCCACACCGTGCCGGGCCCGAGCAGCTGGAGATACAGGGGGGTGGCATCGGCCATGCCGGCAGGATCCGAAGCGCAGCCGCCGGTCCACTGTCGCTTGTCGGTGTGCAAGAGGGGAGTCGCGTGTCCGCCATCTTGGTGATCAAGGATGTGCTACCGCTTTGCGTGCTTGCACTGCTGGCGCGACATACGCATGGCTACTAAACTGTGCCACATGGACCACCGCGACCGCCTCGTCTCCCTGTCCCATGCCGTCGGCAATCCCGTGCTGGATGCTGCCATCCTCGGTGAGGGCAACACCTCGATTCGCGTTGATGACGCCACCTTCCTGGTCAAAGCCAGCGGTTGCCAGCTGTCGAGCCTGGGACGCGACGATCTCGTCCACCTGCGCTTCGACAAGCTGCTGCCCCTGCTCGATGGCGGTGCGGTCAGCGAGACTGAGTTGTCGGCGGTCTACGAGGCCGCCAAGGTCGACGTGAGCCACAAGCGCCGGCCCTCGGTCGAGGCGTTGTTCCACGCCATGTGCCTGCAACAGCCCGGCGTGCAGGTGGTCGCGCACACCCACCCGACCGCGATCAATGGCCTGACCTGCTCGCGCGGCTGGCCTGAGGTGCTGTCCGGCCGCATGTTCCCCGACGAAGCCGTGGTGCTTGGTCCGGACAGCGTGTTCGTCCCCTACGTCGATCCCGGCGTTGTACTGGCCCGAGCCATCCGCGACGGCATCAGCTCGTACCGCGCCCGACACGGGGCGACGCCCAAGACGGTCTACATGCAGAACCACGGCGTCATCGCCCTGGGCGCCAGCGAGACCGAAGCGGTCAACATCACCGCCATGGCAATCAAGGCCGCACGCATCCGCCAGATCGCCCTGACCACGGGTGGCATTAACCGCCTCGACGAGGCAACGGTCGCCCACCTGCTGGGCCGCCCCGACGAGAAGTTCCGCATGCAGGCGCTTGCGGGTACGTAACAGCGGACAACTCGCGCTGCGGGTGGGCTGGCATCAGCTTGCTAGTTTCCAACGTAAGTGGCTTGTATAAAAAAGCTTGCGTGTCGCAGGCGTGGGCATTGGTGAACTATCGCAGACATGCGCATGCAATTAGCCACGTAGGAAACCACAGAGCTGCCCATGAGTTCTTGTTAATTGTACCTATATATCCAATTGCCTTGCATTCGCAGGGGAATAGGACCTCTCTCCTCATCCATGCTCTACCTGCTCACTGGTATCGGTCTGCTTCTGTTTGTGGTCGCCGTCGCGGCCCTGGTCGGATTGGTACGTAGCGGACAGCTGGACGACCTCGACACCCCGCCGGCACGCATGCTGGCCGACGATCCGGCGGTCAGCGTGCCGCCGGTCGCCGGATCCCGGACCCCGGATTCCCCATGACCGACGCTCTCATGCCCACTCCACGGGTCGCCGACCTCGACACTGTCACCTATGACGACAAGCCCGTCCTGTGGTTCATCTGGGCATCCCTGGTCTTCGGTGTCATTGGCATGCTCGTTGGCGTGCTGCTTGCCCTGCAGCTGGCGGTGCCGGCGCTGAACTTCGACCTGCCCTGGACGAGCTACGGGCGTCTTCGCCCGCTGCACACCAACGCGGTGATCTTCGCCTTTGCCGGCAACGCCATCTTCGCAGGCTTCCTGTATGCCACGCAGCGCCTGCTCAAGACACGCATGTGGTCGGATGCGCTGACCCGCTTTCACTTTTGGGGTTGGCAAGCCATCATCCTGGCCGCAGCGATCACTCTGCCCCTGGGTCTGACCACCGGCAAGGAGTACGCCGAGCTGATCTGGCCGATCAAGATCGCCATCGCCGTGGTGTGGGTCGCCTGGACGGTCAATACGGTGGCGACGATCTTCGTCCGCCGCGAGCGTCATCTCTATGTCGCGATCTGGTTCCTGCTCGCCACCCAGATCGGGGTGGCGATGCTGCACATCGTCAATTCGCTGTCGATTCCGACCAGTCCGACGCACGCCTACAGTGTGTTCAGCGGGGTGCAGGATGCCCTGGTGCAATGGTGGTATGGCCACAACGCGGTCGCCTTCTTCCTGACCACGCCGTTCCTTGGCCTGATGTACTACTACCTGCCCAAAGCAGCCGAACGTCCGGTCTACTCGTACCGCCTATCGATCATCCACTTCTGGTCGCTGATCTTCCTCTACATCTGGTCTGGTCCGCACCACCTGCTCAATCAGGCGACCCCAGAGTGGGCCCAGACCCTGGGCGTCACGTTCTCGATCATGCTGCTGGCGCCCAGCTGGGGCGGCATGATCAATGGCCTGCTGACCCTGCGTGGGGCGTGGGATCGCGTGCGCCAGGATCCGGTGCTGAAGTTCTGGGTCGCGGCGGTGACCTTCTACGGCATGGCGACCTTCGAGGGTCCGCTGATGTCGCTGCGTTCGGTCAACGCCCTGTCGCACAATAGCGAATGGACGATCGGCCACGTTCACGGCGCCGCCCTCGGCTGGAACGGTCTGATCGCCTTCGCCCTGGCCTACTGGCTGGTCCCCAAGCTGTACAAGACCAAGCTCCACTCGACCGGTCTGGCCAACCTGCACTTCTGGACCGCTACCGTCTCGATCTTCCTCTACATGGTCGCGCTGTGGATCGCCGGCATCGCCCAGGGCCTGATGACCCTGCAGTTCAACGACCAGGCCCGCCTGATGTACCCAGATTGGATGGAGATCCTCCGCACCACCGTCCCGTTCTACTGGCTGCGCACCCTCGCCGGACTGATCTATCTAGCCGGTGTCTTCCTGTGCATCTGGAATGTCGTCATGACCATCCGCAAAGCGCCGGGGCCGATGGAGGCAACCACCGTGCAGGTGCCGCGTCTGACGCCTGACATCGAGGTGGGCAAGCACATCGATGCGGCGATCGAACAGCCGACCGTTCGCGAGCGGGGTAATGCCCTGCACGCCCTGGTCGAGCGCTGGCCGACCGTGATGATCGTCGGTATCACCATTGCATTGGTGATCGGCGGATTGTGCGAGATCGTGCCGCAACTGATCCAAGGGGCGGTGACGCCGAAGATCGCCTCGGTCAAACCCTACACCCCGCTGGAACTGTATGGCCGTGACGTCTACATCCGCGAAGGCTGCAACACCTGTCACACCCAGATGATCCGCACCCTGCGCGCCGAGACCGAGCGCTACGGTGACTACACTCGCGCCGGCGAGATGATCTACGACCGCCCGTTCCTGTGGGGTAGCAAGCGCACCGGGCCGGATCTGTGGCGCGAAGGCGGCTTGCGTCCGCACGCCTGGCACTGGGCCCACATGGAGGATCCGACGTCAATGTCTCCGGGCAGCACCATGCCGCGCTATCCGTGGCTGTACGCGGACGCGACCGACTATGCGAGTCTGAAGAACAAGATCGCCGTGCTGTCCAACCCACCGCTGTTCACCCCATACAGTCGCGAGGAGCGTGACGATCCGGCGGCTGTCGCCAAAGCCCAGGCCGCTAAGGTCGCTGCCGAACTGAAGTCCCAGCTGCAGCCCGCCGACCAGGCCAAAGTCAATGCGGATCGCGAGATTATCGCGATGATTGCCTATCTGCAGCGGCTTGGCACCGACCTCAAGGGAGGAGCCAAGCCATGATTCGCGAGGTATTCACCCATCTTAATCCCTGGGCGGTCGTGTCGATGCTCGGTTTTGTCTCGCTGTTTGCGACGATCGTTTGGTATGTCGTCACCGATCGCCGTCGTGCTCACCTCAAGCGCATGGAGCATCTGCCGCTGGAGGACGACCACCATGTCTGAGCAGCCCAACACCGGCAACGATCATAAGATGGACACGCTCAAGGATGGCGGCCACGCCTTCGACGGCATCCAGGAATACGACAACAACCTGCCACGCTGGTGGCTGATGCTGTTCTACGCCACCATCGTCTGGTCGATCTGGTACATCCCCTTCTATCACGGCGGACCGGGCAAAGTCGGCGCCGACCAACTGAAGGACGACCTGTCCGCCCTGACGGCGGAACGGGCCAAGCTGACCAGCGGGGCAGTAGTAACGGACGAGGCCGGCCTACGGGTCATGGCCGGGGATCCGGCGCGGATCGCCAGCGGCAAGCAGCTCTACACACAAAACTGCATCGCCTGCCATGGCCCTGATGGCATCGGCACGGTCGGCCCCAATCTACGCGATCGCTTTTGGGTCTGCGAACCGACTATGACCGGCATCACTGGCGTGCTGGAAAAAGGTGGCCGTCCAGGCAAGGGCATGGCCAGCTACGCCGTTCTTGGAGCCGAAAATGTGCGCAATCTAGCCGTTTTCGTCGTTTCGTTGAATCGTGAGGGACTCAAGGCCAATCCGGCCAAACCGCCGGCAGCCGACGAGACCGACCGTCCGTTGGACTGGTGATGCGATGACGGTGGCCGGACCAGGCGAGAAGCCCGACTTCAAATCCGTACTCGCCTCGGTTGACACGACCGGGCGCCGGCGTTGGGTTGAGGCGCGCATCGTCTGGGGCCGCTGGCGTCGGTTGCGCCTGCTGCTCGCGCTGCCGCTGATTGCCTTCTATTGCACCATTCCATTTGTCTCCATTCATGGCGATCCGGCCTTCCAGATCGACCTGTCGGCGCGGAAGCTGTGGCTGGCCGGCGTCGCTTTCTGGCCCCAGGACCTGAGCTACCTGGTCATCGTCGTGCTGTTGGGTATCGTTGGCACCCTGCTGACCGTGTCGTGGCTGGGCCGTGTCTTCTGCGGCTGGTTCTGCCCGCATAATGTGTTCCTGGAAATGTTGTTCCGCCCGGTCGAGCACGCCATTCTCGGAGGTCCAGGCTCGCCGTTGAAGACGGTGTGGTGGCGCGCCGCCCTGATGTGGGGGGTGTTCGCCGTCATCGCCGGTGGACTGGCTAATGCCGGCACTGCCATTTTTGTCGGCGCAGACGCGTTTCGCGCCTACCTGTTGCTCGACTGGACGGCGCATCCCTACGCCACCGTCTTCTGGTTCGCCCTGTTCGGCATCATACTCTTCAACTTCGGCTGGTTTCGCGAGCAGACCTGCACCATCGTCTGTCCCTATGGCCGGTTCCAGAGCGCGATGCTCGATTCGCACACCCTGACGGTCGCCTATGATGCCAAGCGCGGTGAGCCACGCGGACACCTGAAGCGCGGCGAGCCAGCGTCCGGGGTTCAGGGCGAAGCCCCCACGCAAGGAAGCTGCATCGATTGCGGGCTGTGCGTGCGCGTCTGTCCCACCGCCATCGACATCCGCAACGGCAACCAGCTAGAGTGCATCCACTGCACCGCCTGCATTGATGCCTGTGACATGATCATGGACAAGGTTGGCAGTCCGCGCGGTCTGATCCGCTTCGCCAGCGAAGAGGAACTGGCTGGTCGAAAACGGCAAGTGATCCGCCCGCGCAACGTGCTGTATCTGACAGTGATCATTGTATTGAGCGGCCTGCTCGGCTGGCGCCTGGCCGCCCGTACCGACGTGATGGTGGCCCCGCTGCGCCAGACCGCCGTTCCGGTGCGCGAGCTGGACCCACAAGGCCGCGACTGCGTCCGTGCCGTGCTGCCACTGTCGCTGGTCAACCGCACTGGCCATGCGGTCTCTGCGACCGTCTCGCTGGGCGGCGGATTGGCTGCGCTGGTCATTCTACCGCAACTACTTGTGTCGCTGCCCCCGGGCGAGCGCGTCGCTGTCTCTCCGATCGTCTACATCCCGTATGATCGATTCACCGTGCGTCATCTCGACGTCACCGTCGAATTGCATGACGCCTCGGGTCGCTTGCTCGGTTCCACCGAAGCCGGAGTCCGTGCGCCATGATATTCCGCTGGTGGATGGCCCCGGTCATCGGCGTCGGCGCCTGCGCCATCGCCAACGCCGTCCTGATCAGCACGGCGATACACGTCCGCCCAGAGAAGGTGACCGACAAGCCGTACGCGGACTCTGCCTACGAGGATGAGCGGGCGGTCGAACGGGCGGGCTTTACGAACCGTGGGTGGACGCTGGATTCGTCAGTAGATGCCACTGGTTGCACCCTGACGTTGCATGTGGCCGGCGGGGCAGTCCCACTGGCCGGGGTTGTCCGACTCTATCGGCCCGACGACCGCTCGTCCGATCGCGACGTGCCGTGGCTTGACCCAGCCCAACCCCTGCGCGTCGCCCTGGGCAGGCCAGGGTCGTGGGATCTACGTATAGCGTTGCGCGATAGCACCGGCTCGACTTTGGTCCACGAAGTCCGTATCAGTCGTCCGTGACGATACGTCCCATGCATTAGCGACATGCGCACGGCGGCGCAGGGTAGCACTGGTTGGTCTTCATGAATCCGTCTACAATTCGCTTTCGACGCACCCTCTTGAAAGGTAATCCATGAACTGGCCTGATCTGCTGTGGACCATGTGGCTTGAAATCGTCACCGGAACCAGTGTCGCCGGCTGGCTGGTCGCCCTCGGTCTGACCGTCGCCGCCGGGGTCGCGCTCGGCCATATCAAGGTGTTCGGGGTCTCACTGGGGGTCACCACCGTGATCTTTGCGGCAATTGCCTATTCGTGGGCGGTGTGGAGTCCGGACAGTATGGCCAGTCACGCCTTGGCTGACACCAAGGTCCGCGCCGAGGTCTCCAGACTGGCAGCCCTGCCGCCGCCGGCTGCGGCGGCTGACGGGACGATGGCAGAACGTCCGGTGGTCGACGAGGCCGCCATTCGCGTGAAGGTCGAGAAGGCGATCGAGGAAAAGGCCCACTCGCGCAAGGAGGTGCTGGAGTTTATCCGCGAATTTGGCTTGGTGCTGTTCGTCTACTGCATCGGCATGATGATCGGTCCGGGGTTCCTGCAGTCACTGAAGAATCAGGGCGTGCGCTGGAACATCATGGCTGCGTCGGTCGTGCTGCTTGGACTCGGGGTCACCTGCCTGGTCGTGGTGGTCGTGGGCCTGCATCCGGCCGCCGCGGTTGGTGTCATGAGCGGTTCCGTCACCAACACGCCGGGGTGGGCCGCCGCCCAGGCCACTCTGAAGGAACTGAAGGCCCCGGCCGAGCAGATCGGCATGACCGTTTCTGGCTACGCTGTCGCCTATCCCTTCGGCATCGCTGGCATCATCGGCTCGCTGATCACCCTGCGGCTGCTCTTCCGCATCCGGCCCAAGGACGAGGTCGAGGCCTTCGCTGCCGCCAACACCGGAACCGTCGGTGCGGGCAACATCAACCTCAAGGTCAGCAATCCCGGCATCGCCGGCAAGACGGTCTCCCACGTCGACAGCCTGGCTGGTGACGAGGTGGTCGTCTCGCGCGTCCAGCGCGGCGACGAGCAGCTGGTCCCCAAGCCCGACTTCGTCCTAGCGATGGGCGACCTGATCCATGCGGTCGGCGGCAAAGACGGGCTGAACCGCCTCGGTGAAATCGTCGGCGAGTGCATCGACATCGACATCCGTGAGGCCCAGGTCTGCCACCGACTTATTACTCGCGAAGTCATCGTTACCAACCAGCACGTGGTCGGCGACAGCATCGCCAAGCTCGACCTGCCGCGCACGTGCGGAGCCACCTGCACCCGCATCAAGCGGCATGGCAAGGAGCTGCTGGCCGAGGACGACACCGACGTGCATTTCGCTGACCGGCTGATGGTGGTCGGAGACGAGATGGGCCTCAAGCGGGTCGAAGAGCGAGTCGGCAACACGCCGGGGCAACTCGACCATCCGCAGCTGATCGGACTGTTTCTTGGCATCGCGGTAGGCGTCGTGCTTGGTCAAATCCCGATCCCAGTCCCAGGCATCTCGCAGCCGGTGAAGCTCGGACTGGCCGGCGGCCCGATCGTTGCCGCGCTGGTGTTCAGCGCGATGGGCCATCTTGGCAAGTACGTGATCTTTCACGTCTCCAAGGGCGCCAACAACCTGATGCGCGAATTCGGCATCGCGTTGTTCCTCGCCTGCGTCGGTCTGCTCTCGGCCCAGAGCTTCGTCCACTACGCGTTCAGCGCCCAGGGTCTGGTGTGGATCGGCTGCGCCCTGGCCATCTCGATGATTCCGCTGCTGATCGTCGGCGTCGTCGCCCGGCTGTTCTTCAAGGAGAACTACACCGCGCTGATGGGGCTGCTGGCCGGATCGTGCACCGATCCCCCGGCCCTGGCCTTCGCGAACGGCACAGCCGGCAACGAACTGCCCGGCCTGGCCTACGCCACCGTCTATCCGCTGACCATGTTGCTGCGCGTAGTCGGGGCGCAGATCTTCGTTCTCCTCTGGCTCGGGTAACTACCGAAGAGCGTGGCCAGTCTGGCCGCCCGCCCCCCCGGGCAGCCTGCGGCAGCCTGCCCGGGGGTCGAAGTCGGTCGAAGTCGGTCGAATTCTCCGTCCTTCGCCCTCTCAGTCCTTAGCCAGCGCGTAGCGTATCATCCGCCCATTGACCTCCGCCGTCAGCGTCCCCGCGCCCCGCGCAAAGCTCGTCGCCAGCACCTCGCCAGCCACATATGTGCCGAACCGTTCAATCGCCGCTGCTAGCTCGGCATCATCGCTCTCCCACACCACGCTGATCCGGTCGCTGACCTCCAGCCCAGCATCCTTGCGCGCCTGTTGCAGCACGCTGACCAATTCGCGGGCATGCCCCTCGGCTGCCAGTTCGGGAGTGATCGCGGTATCCAGTGCGACTGAAATCGGACCCTCGCTCGCCACCGCTGCGCCGGCAGCCGGAGTGCGCTGCAGGATGACATCGCCGCTGGTGATGCCGACACCAGCAACTTCGACCGGTCGACCGGATTCGAGTTCGGCGACTTCTGCAAAGCTCCAGGTCGCGAGTACCGTGCCGATATCCTTCAGTTTGGCGCCGGCGCGCGCGCGTAGGGCGGCGAAGTTCGGCTTCACGCTGATCGTGCACACCGCGGCCTCGTCGGCCGAGACGCGTACCGCCTTGACGTTCAGTCCTGCGGCCAACTGCGGCGCAAGGCGTTCTGCAGCCGCACGTACTGCCGGGTCGCGCGACACCACGGTGATCGCCGGCAACGGCTGGCGGATCTTCAGCTTCTTGTCCTCGCGCAGCTTGCGGCCCAGCGAGGTGATGGCGAACGCCTTGGCGACGTCGGCTTCCAGGCCGGCGTCGATACATGCCGCGTCGACCTGCGGGAAGTCGCACCAGTGTACGCTCTTTGGAGCCGCCGGATCGATCGTCACGACCAAGCGCTGGTGCACCTCTTCGGCGATGAACGGCATGAACGGAGCGATCACCTGGCTGAAGGTCGTCAGCACGGTGTACAGCGTGTGGTAGGCATCGGCCTGGTCGGCGTGGTCGCCGCTGGCCCAGAAGCGGTCACGGTTCCAGCGGACATAGCCATTGGTCAGGTCGTCGATGAATCGATCGAGGCGCGGCACCACGTTGTAGAGTCGGTAGCCCTCCATCTCGTGGTTGACGTCACGAATCAACGACTGCAGCACGGACAGGATCCAGCGGTCGAAGACGTGCCGTTGGGCGACCGGGCGCGCTGTCCAAGCTGTTGCGCGCGGATCGAAGTTGTCGACCGCGGCGTAGGTGGTGAAGAAGCTCAGCGCATTCCACCACGGCAGGGTGACGGTGCGGACGATCTCCTTGAGGCCGGCTTCTGAAAAGCGCAGCGGCTCGGCGCGGACGACTGGCGAGTCGATGAGATAGGCACGCAGGGCGTCAGCGCCGTACTGGTCGAGGACTAGGTTGGGGTCCGGGTAATTCTTTTTTGACTTGGACATCTTCTGGCCGTCCTCGGCCAGAATCAGGCCGTTGACCACGACGTTCTGGAACGCCGGCTTGTCGAACAGGGCGGTTGAGAGGACGAGCAGGGTGTAGAACCAGCCGCGCGTCTGGTCGAGTCCCTCAGCGATGAACTGAGCCGGGAAGGAGGCTTCGAAGGCGGCCTTGTTCTCGAACGGATAGTGCTTCTGGCCGTAGGGCATAGCGCCGCTCTCGAACCAGCAGTCGAGGACCTCGGGCGTGCGCCGATAGGTCTTGCCGTCGCGTACGATCTCGACCGTGTCGAGGTGGTGTTTGTGCAGGTCGGTGATGGTCCTGCCCGACAGCTGCTCCAGCTCGGCGACCGAGCCGACGCAGATCATGTCGCTGGCGTCGGCGACATTGATCCACACTGGCAGGCACGAGCCCCAGAAGCGGTTGCGGCTGATGTTCCAGTCCTTCGCCTCCTTCAGCCAATTGCCAAAGCGGTTGCCGCCGACGGCTTCGGGAACCCAGCGGATCTGTTGGTTGTTGGCCACCAGCTTGTCGCGCATGTCCTCGACCCGGACATACCAGGCTTCAATCGCACGGTAGATCAGCGGGGTATCGGTGCGCTCACAAAACGGGTAACTGTGCACCAGGGTCGCTTGGTGAACTAGCTTACCCTCGTCTTTGAGTCGCTTGATGATGTCCTTGTCGCAGTCCTTGCAGAAACGGCCGGCATATTCCGGCACGCTGGGCAGGAAGGCAGCCTGCTCGTCAAGCAGGTCGCCAAGATCTGGCGCTCCGCCGGCCGGCTTTTTACCTGCCAATGCAGCTTGAATGTCAGCGACGTTGATGCGCGTGGTGGCTGGCGGGGAGATAATACCCTGGGCGCGCGCGACTCGGTAGTCGTCCTCGCCATAGGCCGGCGCGATGTGCACGATGCCGGTGCCGTCGCCAGTCGAGACGAAGCCGTCGGCGATGACGCGGAAGGCTCCAGTTCGGCCGGCGTGGTAGGGGAACAGAGGCTCATAGCCGAGTCCGACCAGCTTGGCGCCGTCGACCTCGCCGAGGACACGGTACTGCTCCGGCTTCTTGTAGATCGCGGCGAGGCGATCTTTGGCGGCAAGGTAAACATCCTTACTGGCGGCGTCCTCGACCCAGCAGTAGGTGATGGCCGGGCCGACGCACAGCGCCAGGTTGGCGGGCAGCGTCCATGGCGTCGTTGTCCAGGCGAGGATGTGGGCGCGTCCGGCCTCGATCGCGGCGAAGACCTCGAGCGTCTTCTCGCGGCAGGCGCTGCGGATCATTTCGTCGCGGTGCTGCACCTTGAACTTCACCGTGATCGCCGGGTCCTGCACGTCCTTGTAGTTGTTGCCGGCCTCGAAGTTCGACAGCGGCGTGGTCAGCTTCCAGCTGTACGGCATGATGCGGTGCGCCTTGTAGACGCGGCCGGCATCCCACAGCTGCTTGAACACCCACCACACTGACTCCATGAACGTCAGGTCCATGGTCTTGTAGTCGTTGTCGAAATCGACCCAGCGACCCATCCGCGTGACCGTCTTGCGCCACTCGCCGACGTAGATCTGGACCATCGCGCGGCACTGCTCGTTGAACACATCGACGCCGACGGTGCGGATCTCGGGCGCGCCGTTGAGCTTCAGTTCCTTCTGTGCGAGATTCTCGATCGGCAGACCGTGGCAGTCCCAGCCGAAGCGGCGTTCGACGTGGTGGCCACGCATGCTCCAGAAGCGCGGTACGATGTCCTTGATCGTCCCGGCCAGCAGGTGGCCGTAGTGCGGCGTACCGGTGGCGAAGGGCGGGCCGTCATAGAACACGAACTCGGGCGCGCCTTGGGCCTTGCGCCGGCGATTGCTTTCATGGAAGGCGTCGAGCTCTTTCCACAGGATGAGAATGCGCTCCTCGACTTCGGGCAGACGGACTTGGGCAGGAACCTTGGCGAACGTACTCATGGAGGCGCGGCAGGGTAGGGGTCCTGGCGGGCGTCCAAGTGGCAGCGTCGGGCTGGTCCTGGCCGTACCATCACCGATGATCCCCACGATGCGCTGGACCGTGCTCCTTCTCGCCGCCCTGCTGCCAGCCCTCGACCTGCCCCCATCCCCGGCCGATGTACCGGGGATCCGGATCTGGCCTCCACCTGCATTCACCCATTGGCCGGGCGTCGTCTACGCCGATGAAAGCCGCAATGCGGCGGTCGGCGTCCCGGTGCAGACCCGTGGCGCCAAGGCCGAGTGGGGTTGGGAGGGCGAGCCGCCGATCCCGTTACAGCTTCCTGACGATGTCGATCAGGCCAGCGGCCTGGTCCAACTGGATCTCAAGCCCGGCCTGCGACGCCTGCGCGTCGGTCTGCCCGGCGCTGATCACCGGTTGCCGCTGCGCGTCGAGCCGGCGTCGGCAGCGCTGTGGCCGCTCGCCCGGCTGGTTGACGGCTATCCGGTCGACCAATCGGGCGTGCCAGTGATCCTGCTGGCCAGCCGTCCGCAGCCCTCGCGGGAACGCACCTGGGCCCTGATCCGCAAGGATCTACCCAGGCCGAGCGGTCGGGCGATGATCGTCGGCGATCCGCTGAGCGCCTTCCACGACAGCCCATGGACCGGTCTGGACGCTGAAACCCGGGAAGCCACCGATCTGGTGAAGCCCCATCACGCCTGCCTGGTCGCGCTAGCCAGCCTGCCCCAGCCCCTCCCGCGCACGGTGATCTGGTGCCCCGGCAACGGATCGATCCAGGTCGGCGAACACGATCCCGAGGAGGTCCGCTTCCTCGGCGTGATCCGCGAGCGGTTCACGGCCCTGGGCGTCCAGCCGCTGCTGATCCTGGCGTTGCCGCCCAAGCCGATCGAAGACCGCCTGCAGGCCGCCTACGAAGCCCGCCGCGAGGCCCTGGTTGCCGAGACCGAGCGTACTGGTTGGCGGATGATTGATCTCGCCCGCGCCGCCGGCGACCCGGCCCAGGCCAACCGGGTCGGCGACAACGCGTACACCGCCTACCCGGTCGGCGAAGCCCTGGTCCGTGAACGCGAGGTCCTGCAGGCGGCGCTGGCGAAGTGAGGTAGGTAGGTAGGTGGGAGGGAGATGCCGGGGCCTTGCCGGTCCTTCCCTGGTCCGTAGCGTCCGCACCATGCGTAACCTGACCGTCTTCGCCCTCGTAGCCGTCGTTGTGCTCTCCGCCGCTGGCTGCAAGGAGCGCACCAACATGCGCGAACTGCCCGATCGTGGCGGCCACGCCTACCGCACTGCCGGGGCCGAACGTCCGATGGCGTCCGGGGCCAAACTGCCCTACGCCGACGAGCAGGTCATTACCATTCAGCAGGGCGACAACCTCAAGCTGATCGCCAAGCGCTTCGGCGTGACCGAGGCGTGGCTGATCCGGCGCAACGATATGCAGAGCAATGTCCTGGAAGTGGGCATGTCGCTGATCGTTCCCAAACCCAAGTGAATCGGCTCGCCGGCCGGCTGCTGCTGGCTACCGGCAATGCCCACAAGCTGCGTGAAGTCGTCGAGATTCTGACGCCCTTCGCCATTGAGGTAGTGCCCCCGTCTACCGTGGGGTACCACCCGGATGTCGTTGAGGATGGCGACACCTTCGAGGCCAATGCGATCAAGAAGGCGCAGGCCGGTTTGGTTGCCACCGGCCTACCGACCCTGGCCGACGACAGTGGCATTGAGGCCCGCGCCCTGGGCGGTGCGCCTGGCGTCTACAGCGCGCGTTACGCCGGGGAGCCGTGCGACGATGCCGCCAACAATCGTAAACTGGTGGCCGAGTTAATCAGGCATGCCGACAAGCACGTGCAGTATCGCTGTGTCATCGCGCTTGCCCGGCCGGACGAGCAGCCGCTGACCTGGTCTGGCGTTTTTGCCGGTCAGCACATCGCCCAGCCGCGTGGAGCCGGCGGCTTCGGCTACGATCCCTACGTTCTAGTCCCCGATCTCGGCATGACGGTCGCCGAAATGGCGAGCGCCGACAAGCACGCGCGCAGTCATCGTGGCCAGGCTTTGCGGGCGTTCGTCGCTTGGCTGACGAGCGGACCCGCCTGAGGCGATGCGCCTCCGCGTACGCCTCGCCGTGGCGCTGGCCGCAGCCCATCTCGCGCTGACCGCGCTGGTCGCCGGGGTGTCGTGGCATTGGGTCGATGCGGGATTGCGCGAACAGGCCGAGGACAGCGCCCGTGCGGTCGGCCGGGTGCTGGCGCGCGGTGGTTTCAGCGCCGACGAGCGCGTGCTGGCCCGGATGCGCGAACTGTCCGGCTATGATTTCCGTCTGTTACCGCACGTGGTCGAGCCGCGTGCGGGTAGCGTCGTCGTCGTTGCCGAGGGCGTAGCGGTCGAAGTTGACTACCGGACGCCACGTTTCACCGCCGCGCGTCGTACCGTGCTCTCGGCAACCCTGGCCCTGGCGGTGTTCGGCACCCTTGCCTTCGCCGCTGTCGCCTGGCTGCTGGCCCGGCGCTTCGCCCGTCCGATCGAGCAGCTGTCGGCTGCTGCACGGGCTATCGACGCCGACCTCAGCCAAGGTGTGCCCCAAGTCGGCGTCGGTGAAGTTGCCGGTCTAGCGACCGAACTGGAGGCGATGCGTCGACGCTTGGTGACCGCGGTCGAGGCGGTGCGTCGTGGCGAGCGGCTAGCGACCCTCGGGACGTTCGCCGCCACAGTGGCGCATGAAGTGCGCAACCCGCTGACCGCCGTGTCCTTGACCATTCAGGCCATGCGCAGCGAACAGACCGAGAACCCCGACCTGAAGCGCATCGCTGAGGAGCTTGAGCGTCTGGATCTGATCATCGACGAGGTACTCAGCTTCGCTCGTGGCATGCGCTGCGAACCGGTCGACAGCGATGTCCGCGCGATCGCCGATGACGTGGTGCGGCTGCTGATCCGCCAGGCGGACCACGCAGGAGTCGTGCTGGTCGTGGAGGGCCAGGGTCGCGCTACCGTTGATCCGCGACGACTGCGCCAACTGCTGCTCAACGTGGTCTTGAATGCCATTCAAGCGTGTTCCGGCGGACGCGGCAACCGGGTTCGGCTGTTGGTTGGCTCTCTTCATATCGCCATCGAGGACGATGGTCCCGGCGTGCCGCCGCCCCTGCTGCCGCGACTGTTCGCGCCGTTCGTCAGCGACCGCCAGGACGGCACCGGGCTTGGTCTGCATCTGGCCAAGGCCATCGCCGACGCGCACGGAGCGGAGTTGCGCCATGTGCGCACCGGCGGTACTACCGCCTTCTCCCTGGAGTTCCGTGCATGAGCTGGCTCGCCATCATCGACCGCTGCCCACGATGCGGCGCACCGCGCACTGGCAGCGGATCGCCCTTCCGCTGCGCCGCCTGCGGCCTGACTCTGTTCGGCAATCCGGCGGTCGGCGTCGGCTGCTTCATCAGCGATACGGCTGGACGCGTGCTGTTCACCGTTCGCAGCAAGGATCCCGGCAAGGGCATGCTCGGCCTGCCGGGTGGATTCGTCGATGCCGGAGAATCGGCTGAGGACGCGCTGCGCCGCGAAGCCCGCGAAGAGATCGGCGGCGTGTTGCGCGACGTCCGCTATCTGACCTCCTCGCCCAACAGCTACCTCTACGGCGGCGTCACTTACGACGTCCTCGACTTGTTCTACTCGGCTTCGTTGGAAGCTGGAGCGTTGACGCTCGATCCCGAGGAGATCGGCGGTTTGCACTGGATTGAACGCTCGGCGGTGCGGGTCGAAGAGATCGCTTTCCCGAGCATGCGGGCCGCCTGGCTGGTCTATCGGGATCGCTGATTCTATCGTCGTCCAACGGCGCACATCGCCTCGCGTTCCAACGCCTGAATCCGCGCTGCCGCCTCGTCGATCCGCCGAGCAAGTTCGGCGGCATCGGGTTGCTCCGGCGGATACATGATCGGTTCGCCGTAGGCGCAGGCGACCCGCGTGCCCAGCCACGGGATGCGGAACCGGTCCCAGGCAACGGTCAGATCCCAATGGCCCTGGGCGGCGAAGCCCATCGGCAGCAC
>JBBQCI010000034.1:0-36570 GCA_038318565.1 Planctomycetota bacterium | reverse complement strand
GCAAGTTCGCGCAATTGACGTGTGCCAATCAGGTGCACCGCCTGAGACAGCCGTTCGACCCGTTGGCTAAGCCCGAACATCGGGCTGTTAGCCATGCGTAGCAGGCGCAAGGACAGGGCGGGATCACTGGCGATGGCCTCGGCGATCTGGGCCGTGTTGGCGGCCGGGCGCGAGATAACCACATCGATACGCTGCCAGGAATCCGGTAGCGACGACAGTTCACCGGCGCCGTCGAGCAGGCTGTCGAGCGTGTGCGCGCTCATCCGCCGCCCCGCAGTTGCCTGGCTACCGCAGCGGTAAACAGCACGCGCACGGCTGGGTGGTTGGTGGGCTGACCACGGAACCGGGCGGCCGCTACACGCTGAGCTGCGATCAACGCCTGCTGATCCATGATGGCGCGGTCGTCGGCGACCTCGACGTCGGTAAGTCCCCAGGCCTTCAGCACGATAAGGTGCTGGGCGGTCAGAGTGGTGCCGACCGGGGCCAGCTGGCGTCCACCAGGGCCGATGGCTGGGGCGGCGAGGACCGCCCCCGGACGCAAGTCGCCGACGGTCAGGCGCATCTCAGGTCCCGGTGAGACCGAGGGCGACGATGCGCTCAGCGATCATCTGCTTGTTGAACGGCTTCACGACATAGCCCTGGACGCCCAGCTTGGCGGCGTCGATCACTGCCTGGCGGCTGGCTTCGGCGGTGATCATGATCACCGGCACGCTGACGGTGCGCGGATCCTCGCGCACTTGGCGGAGGAATTCCGGTCCATCCATCGGTTCCATGTGCCAGTCGAGCAGTACGAGATCGATCGGCCAATTGGCCACCAAGGTTTTCAGTCCGGCCGCTCCGTCAGCGGCCTCGACAACGGTGTAACCCTGCTGGGACAGGATACCTTTCAGTAAGGTTCTGGATGCGCCGGAATCATCGATAACCAGGGCGATAGGCATGGTGCCACTAGTGTGCGTCCTCCGGTAGGGATCAGCAAGGGCCTTTGGGCGGGGACCGGACTCCCGTTTAGTCGTCGACCCCGATCACGGCGGCCATAACGAGGGCCCGGTCGTCGACATCAATATGGGTGGTCAGCCAATCATAGACTAATGACTGCGTATCGAGCCGGCTGAGTTTTGTCCGACTCAGGTTGTCGATAACGACAGTGAGCAATTGTTCGTGCTGCAGGTGATGATCCGTGACATCCACCTGGTGGGCAAGGGCCCAGGTTTCTTCGTCCTGGAAATGGCTTGCAGCATACGACAGGAGACTCTCCAGCACGGGGCGTACGTCAGGCGCGGTGCGCAGAGCGACGTATAGTCTGAACAGCTCGCGGTGCTGGTCGTCGATCAGTGGAATGCCGAGTTTGTAGGACCCAGCAAGGGCATTGACTTCGGCCTGGTCGACGGAGCCAAACAACTGCATGTGGGTTGGCGTCATGTGGTGAAGCGTCTGGTCAGGGTCGGCAACGCAATGCCGGGCTCTCATGTACGTGATACCACGCTCAACCGATCGTCAGTTTCCGATTCAGGTCGGATTCCCAACCTTGCGCGCCCGGCGTGGTACCGCGGGATCGCGCCCGAGCAGCGCGGCCTGGGCGGCCAGCAGCATCCACCCGGCGACCAGGCGGTCGAGCGGGGCCCAGGCATCCTCGGTTAGCGCGGGCAGGCGGATCAGGCGGGCGGGTGTCGCGCTTACGCGTGTGCCCAGATCGGTCGCGTCCTCGGCCGACAAGCCCAAGTCGATGACTAGGTCACTGTCGGTCCACAGTTCCTCGACGCCGTGCAAGGCCATGGTGCCCGGGCAGGCGAACCCGGCCTGGCCGGTGGTCTCGGCTGTCTTCAGCGCTAATTCATCAGCCAGTCCGTCTTCACCGCCACACCAGAAGATCCTGACCACGCCTAGAACGGGTTGCGGGAAGGCGGCGAGCGCCTCGGCGACTCCGGCGCGTAGGCGGGCGATCGGGGCGGTGTCGCCGGCGGCCACACACACGGCCTCGGCCACGGTCAGCACCTGGGCGTAGACGCTGGCAGTGGCAGCGATCGACGCTTCGGGGCGAGGCATCAGGACGCGGGTCGGTCCGCCCAAGGACGTCATCGGTCCGCCGGGAACACCGACCAGGGCGAGAGGTTGCGAGACGGCTCGGGCGGCAGCCAGCGGTTCGCGCGAGCGGCCGCTGTTGCTGGCCAGCAGCAGGCGGACCCGTGCGAGGTTCAGTTGCTGCGCCTCGCGACCGCCACAGGCGGCGAGACGGCCATGCAAGCCGTGGCGACGGGCCAGGACCTGGGCGAGCCCACCGGGCATCAACCGGGAGGATCCTTCGGCGACCAGCAATACGCTCGGCCCGCTGCGCAGGGCTTCGACCAGTTCGGGCCAAGGGCCGCGCCAGTGATCAAGCAGTTCCAGGGTCATCTGGCAATCAGCAATAAATACAGTCATGGGGTGCTCAGGCGAAGAGGTGATCGTACTGTTCAGGCTGGTAGGCCTGCCAGGAGACGCGGCGGAGGTGTTCGACCGGTCGCGCGGTCGATAGCTGGGCTGCGACGTATTGCTGACTGGCGAAGGCAGCGAAGGCGGCGGCCTTGGCCAGCTGTCCAGCGGTGGTGCCGGTCAGGCGCAAATCCGGATCGCCCAAGAAGGGGGCGTAGACCGCATAGTCCCAACGTACTGGCAGGGCGATCGGCTCGCCGAGTTCCAGCCAGATCGCTGACGCCGCCCAGAAGCAGGCGATGTCGAGATCGGCGGCAACCGCCTGGTGGTCCGGATGGACGTCAGCCGGATTCGGCCCGAAGACGATGCGAGGCCGGACCGTGCGCAGCAGCCCGGCAAGCTTCCGGCCGACGCCGCCGTGGTGGCCATCCGCTCGACGGTGAATCCCGCGATGGGCGACTAGCTCGCCATCCGGCAGACCCAGTTCGTGAACGCGGGCGGCAGGAATGCCGAGACCGGCACAGCTGGCGATCAGTTCATCGTGTCGGGTGGCTGCGATGCTGGCCTGGTCCTCTGGCCGCGGATAGCCCATGCCGCCGTCGCTGACCACCCCGAGGTGCAGTTCGATGCCCGCGGCGGTCGCGGCAGCCACAGTCAGGCCCATGCCCAGGCAGACGTCATCGTCGTGCGGCGCAACGCACAGCCAGGGACCTGGGCCGATCGCCTCGATCAACGAAGAGGGATCGCCAGCGTCCCGGCGTTGAATGCGTTGCAGCAGTCGGTCCATGCAAGGCATGCTCATAGGTCGGACAGTTTCAGAGCGAGTAATGGCCCGATAACAAGACTGGATCTGTCGTTCTCATGACAGAAAATGCACCCATATGGCGACCGCGTTGTTTGATCCACGCGCGCTGCGTTTGTGGCGATTGGCCGAACAGCTGGCCGAGCACCCCGGCCAGGTGCGTGTGTTGCGCGCCCGAGAGGCGCCGTCGTGGCCGCTGCAGGCTGGTCGCTGGGACGAATCCGCTGCGCATCAGCATGCCGTTCCTACCTTGGTCGCCTGTCTTGCCGGAGTGGTGCGCGTCGAGATCCGCCGTGGCAGTATCGATCTGCACGCAGGCGAATCATGCGCGATCGCACCTGGCGCGTGGCATGCCCATGCCCCGCTGCGCGCTGGTTGTGCCGCGTATGGCCAGGGCCTGGTGTTCAGACGTAGTGACGTGTTGCTGTCGGATCATCACGGCGGCATCGCGGTGCAGGTGCCGGCCGAACCAGCCAGCGAACTGTTGATGCGGCTGATCGCGACGCCGCTCCCAATCTTGCTGGGGCAGCTTGTTGGCACGGTCACCTCGGGTGCCGCACTTGCGTACGCACCGCATCCCGCGGTCAGTCGCATGGCGCACCGCCTGTGGGCAGGCCTTGCCGATGGATCAACCGCGGCCGACGTTCTGGAAGCGAGTGGACTTGGCCAGCGTCAGGCTCATCGCCTGTTCAGGGCCTGGTTTGGCACCACCCCGAAACAGGCGCTACTTGATCAGCGGCTGGCTTTGGCAGGGGCCCTGCTGCACGAAGGATCGACGGTCACAGCCGCTGCCGCATCCAGCGGATTCACCGATCGGCCAGCCCTGACGCGGGCGTGGCGGCGTATGCATGGCAGCGGTCCAGGTTCAGCACGAAGCGCCTCTGGGGGATCACCCCAACGCGGCGCGTAGCACACTGTCCTCGCCAAGGCGGTTGTCAGTCAGCCGAACGATGGCGTCTTCTAGGCGCTCATCTCCGAGTTGCAGCGCAGCGCGGATGTGATCGTCGTCGCCGAGGAAGCTTGGCCACGCACCCTTCAACCTGACGGGATCGAACGCACCAATCAGTGCTTCCAACTGCCGGGCGCGCTCGCTGCGTTCCGGAGCATCAGCCAAGGAACCGGCGTGCAGCATGAGGATGCGGCCGGCGCATGGCCAGCTGACCGGATGGCGGACATCGGTGCCGCTGATCCCGCAGACCATGCCATAGAGGAAGGTCGGTCGGTTGAGATCGAACAGCGAATGGCAGATGATCTGCACCCATTCGGCGTCGCCGCGATCCTCGGTTGCGCGGATGAACAACTTGTCACTAAGCGCCTCAATCGAACCGTGGTAACTATAGCGGACCAGCCCGGTTTCGCCGGCGCGCAGTTCGGCGTTGCCACCTTCCAGGCGCAGTAGGCTACGTTGGATGCGCCCGTCGTTGAAGAACGAACGGCTCCAGGTGATCCACCAGCCATCGTGGAAACCGGTGTCGCTGCGCAGCTTGCCCAGATCACGGGCCATGCGCGAGGTACGGGCCTGGGCTAAACCAGCTTGATCTTCAGCAGAGCGCAGCCGCTCGCGGACTGCCTTGGGCATGGCCTGGAGCAGGGCGGAAGCGACAAAATCCTCGCCTTCATCGCCGGTCAGGGCGAGGGCGGTGGAGAGGCGTCGCGCCTGTGCCTCGGTCGCTGCCCTCACCCCGGTGCGAATGCGCGACAAGGTGCTGGCCGACACCCCGACCTGCGGAGCCAGTTCGGCAAGATTGGTGCCCCGTCGGCGCAGCAGGGCGGCGAACAGGTCAGCGAACTCGGGATGGGCGCTCATGCTGCGAGTGTGCCGCGCCGTGCGTCAATGCGCAATGCCGTCGTGGATCTGACCCAGCCCCGTGCGTGCGTTGGCACGCACGGATGTGCGGGCGTGCGCATGCCAACGACCAGACGACCGGCGACGGCCACCGTGGGCTGGGGTATGATTCGCACAGAACCCAGGAGGTGCCATGAGTCACAACGAACCAACTCCGATCATGGGAGTGCCGGTGCTACGAACCCGTCCGCCAGATGCCTGGCAGGAGTTCACGTCCTGGCCCGGCTCGACCAGTCTGGTCACCTTGTCTTCGGCAGCTCTGTTGCTGGCGGGTCTCTACGGTGTGATCGAACCGACCATCGGCCTTGAGGGCAGCAGTGGGCCGAGATGGCAGGTACTGGGTACGCTGTCCTCGTATCTCGCCGCCTTGCTGTCCGGGATATGGGCGATGTGTCGTGCCAGGGCGGGAAATCCCGACGCCGTGGCTTCAGCCGTGGTTGGGACTGCCTTCGCGGTCGGCTTCGGAGTCATCATCCACCTGATTGCACCAGAGCAGCCGGGATTGGCCTTGGCGGCGGCGATCGTGGGTTGGCTCGGATCGCTGTTGCTGGGAGTGGGGTTCGTCCGTTGCACCGGCGCAGGCTCGTGGGGTGCGCTGGGATGGACGCTGGCGGCACTGCTGGCCTGGACCACTTTGTGGCCGGTGCTACTGAGCGCCGTGGTGGCGGGTGAAGCAGCACGCATGGTCGGAGCGGCAGGCGACGTAGTCGGCACCGATGTCCGGGTGATGGTGTGGTGGTCGGCCGGATGGGGCGTCTTGCTGGTAGTGTTGGCCAGTTTTCTCGTCCAGGCCATCCATAAAGACGCGGTGGATAGCGAACGACCGTTCCTACAGCGCCGATCGATGCGATGGGTGTTGGTACTGGTCGCCGTTGGGTCGGCGATCGTCGCCTTGGCTGTGCAGGCGCATATCGCCGGGCTTGACCTCGCGGGCACCGACTGTCTGCCGCATCTCGCGTTCCTCATTCTGATCGCCAACGAACGGCGCGCCCATCGTTCAGCGAACCTGGTGCGTGATGCCGTGGCGGTGGTATTTCCGGCAGCATTGTCCGCCTGGCTGACGATCTCCAGCCATGGGCCGGACATGTCGGGCCAGTTCCGCGGACAGGGCTGGGCTCCGGATCTCGTCGGTCTGCTCGGCACCGCGCCGGTCGCGCCGTTGTTGATCGCCGTGGTGGCGGCGATGCTGGCGTGGACCCGTCGGGCTCCGGGTCTGTGGTGGGGGGCAGGCCTGGCCGTGATCCTAGCCATCCTCACCTGGGACCTGCGGGACGTCCTGGTTGCCGAGGCCGGAGTACTCTCCGCCGCGGTCGGGGTCGTCGCCGCTTGGCGCAGCAAGCGCCAGGATCTGGTGGTTGCGGTCACCGCGATCCTCGGCGGATGCGTGCCAGAGACACGTTGGGCGCAACTGCTGACCGGTCACTTGCCGGGATCGCTGCTGTCCGTGTCGTCTGCCAGTGCCATCGTGCTGTTGGCGGCGACGTGGCAGCCATCGTGGGTGAACCGTGCCTGGGCACGGATCGCTGCCTGGACGCTCGGACTGCTGGCTGCCGGGCTGTCCTTGGAACTGCTGTACGGGAGACGGGCTGTCGCGGATCTGCCTGGTGGACAGATCACCGCAATCGCCCTGTTGCTGAGCATCCTGCCGCTGATCGGACTTGGCGCCTGGCGACGGCGCGACGCCCTGCTGGCGGCCGCGATCCTGCCCTGCGCTGCGGTACTCGGCTGGCCGCTGCTGGCGTGGATGGGCCGGGCCTGGCTGGCGGTGTGGGGCGCATTCGCGCTGCTGGGCAGTGGCATCTGGCTGGCGGTGCGCCGAGCGCGGATTCCGTTCAAGCCTTTTTGAGCTGCAACACCACGCGGCGCAGCGTCCCTGCGGCCTGGGCCGCCTGTGCAGCCGCGTTCTCCAGCGCCTGTCGCTGATCGACGTCGAGGCTTCCCTGCAGCTTGCCGACGATCGAGGCGTTGTGCGCGGCGACTTCAAGCATCAGGCGGGCATCGCCGATCTGCTCGCGCTGCTCCTTGCTGAGACGGGGAAGATCGACCATGGGCGCAGCAGATCGCCAGCCGCAAGCGGCTCAAGCCTGGTTCGCTTGCAGTCCGGTTGCGCTGTCGCGGCGATAACGGGCTGGGGTGGTACCAAATGCTGCGCGAAAGCGGGTGTGGAAATGCGCCCGGTTGCCGAAGCCGGCCTCAGCCATAATCCGCGACACGGACAGGCCGCTGTGGCGCAACAGACCGGCGGCGGTGCGCATGCGTAGTTCGGTCAACAGAGCGACGAAGGTCATGCCGCAGGATTCACTGACGGTGTGGCCAGCGCGGCTTTCACTGAGTCCCAGATGCCCTGCGAGATCGGACAGCGACAGGTCAACCTTGGCATGGTGCCGGATCAGAAAATGGCGGATGGCTTCGCCACGCGGCAGATTCTCGCGGACTCCGGGGGCGGTTTCGCCATTCCACGTCACCAGGCGCTGATTGAGTTGGCGCAGGCTTTCGAGCACGAAGAGGGCTTCGCCATCGTCCACCGCCGGGAGACGGGCGAGCTGGCTGCTCCAGCTACCTCCACGCGTCAGTACCGACGGATCGCTCAGGACATGCTGGAGCCCAGGGGCTGGCCGACGGACGCCGGCGAACAGCACCCAGCGCAGCTGCCCGTCGTCGAGTCGCGGCACAACCCACTCGACGAATCCGGCGTGGCAGACCTTGACGAACCCATTGTGGTCTTGGCACTTGGCAGCGACCAATCTGGCATCAAACGCGGTGCATGCGCCTTGCCGCACCGATTTCACCACCCGGCAGTGTGGATTGAGATGTTCAAAGCGGTCTGGCGGCAACCAGGCCCACAAGGCGCCGCCGTAGTCGTGGACGCTGACGGATAGCCCGGTCAGTCGTTCGAAACTGGCGATGGCCAGGGCAGGGACGTTTGGTGGAGGCTCCATGTCAGCTGAATACCATACAATGTCGGCTGAAGAAGCCAGTATTCACTGGTTGATGTTAATGTAGTAATTACTGATGATGACGGAAATGAGTACTCCATATCGCCCCGTCCGCTCCCGCATCTATGACGCTGCCGTAGTCGGCGGCGGACATGCCGGCTTTGCAGCGGTCGAACGACTGCGCTCGGCGGGCTGGTCGGTCGTATGGTTGGATCGGACGGTGACCCCGCTGTGGGAGGCCGGATGGGCCTTCCAGGAAGTGCTGGGCGGATCCGATCTCCCGGCCTGGCAGGCGTGGACCGACCATCTGTCCAACCGCGGTGCGCTTGCAGGGGGGCTGGTCCAGGGCGCCTTGGCGGAGGTCCTTGCAGCCGAGCGTATCCGCACCCAGGCCTGGGATGTGCTCGGTTATGCCTCGCCGGTCGCGATTGAGCTCGCTGGGGATCTGCTGGTCGACGTGGTGGTTGGTGGCAAGGATGGACTGCATCGCCTGTCTGCACGCCGCTGGGTAGATGCCACCGACACTGGCGAACTCCTCTGCCTGCTGGGAGTTTTCGTGCCGGCGCCGGCAGTACGCCGATTGGCGATACATCGGCGTACTTCCATTGATGAACGGCTGACCGATGAGCTGAGCATTGGCGAATCGCTGTGGGATGGCTGGGCCCGTCTGTTGTCCAAACCAGTGCCGGACGCCATCGTCACGCATGGCTCGGTCGTCACGTGGGATGAATGGCTGCCGTCGGCAGCTCCGCGATTGCCCGCGAATGTGGTCAGCGCCGTGCCAGCCTTCGCGCCCACGACCTGCCGGACCTTGGCGGATCGCTATAGCCTGGGATGGCATGCAGCCGGCGCATTGCTGAGCGCTCCGCCGGCCGAGCCGGCCCGTGGTCCGCTGCCGGCCGTGCAGGCGCGCGAATTGCCATCCGCCGCTGTCGCCGTCGCCGGACTCGGAACTGGCGGTGCGCTCGCCGCTTTGGCGGCAGCACGAGCCGGCGCCAGCGTGATCGGCATCGAACCACTGCCGTTTGCCGGCGGCATCGGCTCGGGTGGTGGCATCCATGTCTACTACTTTGGCGCCAAGGGCGGGTTGCAGGAGGAGCTCGACCAGCGGGTACGTGCTGCGATGCCGCTCTTCGGATCGGGACGTCAGGTGCCAGGCTTCCATCCCGACGCCAAGAAGATGGTGTTCGCCCAATGGTTCGCCGAGCTCGGGATCCAACCACTGACCGGTACTCTGGTTAGTGTAGAACGGGTTGGCCGCGAACTGTGCCATGCCCTAATCGCCACGCCGACTGGCCCCGTGCGTGTGCAGGCTGCGGGCTGGATCGATGGGACCGGCGACGGCGATTTGTGCGCCGCCGGAGGCTGCACCAGCTCGTTCGGACGTCAGGGCGACGGCCTGCCACACCATTTCAGTCAGTCGTCGGGCAAGGTGCTGATACAAAAGGATCTCCCGCGCATGCAGGTGATCAATTTTGATCAGGGTTTCTGCGATCCCCGCGACATCGAAGATCTGACCAGGGCGAGACTGACGGGGATCGCACAGTACGCCAACGCACCGTGGGTCGGGGACGAGCGGCCGACCTACATTGCCCCTGCCTTGGGTCTGCGCCAGGCCCGACAGATCCTCACGCGTGCGACCCTAACCCTGGCCGACTTGATCGAACGGCGGCGTTTTCCCGATGCGGTGGGCGTAACCGGTTGCCACTACGACAACCATGCCACTGACTACGCCTACGAGTCCGACGACGCACTCTACTGGGTATGGGTCCTCGGTCAGTGGCGGGGCCGCACCGCCTGTGACATTCCGTACGGCATCCTGGTGCCGCGGGATCTCGACAATGTGTGGATCGCCAGCCGCTGTCTCGGCGTCAGCCAGGATGCCCATCACAGCTTGCGCATGCAGCGCGATCTCCAGCGCACCGGCGAGGTCGCCGGCTTGGCGGCTGCGCAGCATGCGGCGCGTGGCACGGTCGATCTGGCGCACCTGCGGGCAGGGCTGGAAGCCTCCGGTGCCCTGAAGCGGCCCGAAGGTACAGACGAGTTTGGCCAGGCGACTGATGCGGCCTGGTTGGATCAGTCTGGCCGGGCAGAGTGGCTCGCCTACCGCAACGAGTCGTTGGCGACCTTGCGTGAGGCCGGCTCGTGGTCAGCCGATGCTGCCATGGCTTTGCGCGGTGATGACACGGTGCGTGAACGATTGTGGACGGTGATCGAGTCCCGGATCGAAGATTTCGATCCCAACGAACGTGATGCGTCGTTCCGCATCCCGCGCTGGTGGGTGGCCATCGCCGTGCTGCGCGGCAATGGTCAGCAGGCGGATCTTATCCGCCTGCAGGCCACGCTGGAGTCGCAGCCATTGCCCTGGGCCTTGGCGTCGATCATCGCCACTACCGCCGAGCGCATCTTGTTGCGCAGCCGGCCGGCCGATTGTTCTGCCATCGTCGCATTGCTCGAGCGCTGTCGCACGGCGATCGGCGTCCAGCGAGGGTTCCGTCAGGGGCCGTTGGATGTTCGCGAGCGGGATCCAAGCGAGGCCGGAGAGCATGCCGGCTGGCAATTGCACCTCGTCATCGGCCGGGCCCGCCAAGCAATGGGCCTGCCGGCGGCGATTCCACAAGAGTTGCTTACGGATGAACGGGCGCTGGTCCGCCGGGCATTCCTGTCGCTCAACGGAATGGCCGCACAGGCGGCGTCGTAGGCGGTCAGGCCTTGGCGAGGAAGTCGGCGAACGGCTTGTCATCCAGCAGGATGTGCCGAAAGAGAGCCTGGGCGAGATAGTCCACCTCGCTGTACAGGACGGTCTCGCCGTTGTTGTCCTTGGTGACCAGTTCGATGACGATATTGGTCAAGATGGCATGCGCCTCGCGGTGCTTGGCGAGACCTGGATAGGCCTTCGCTTCCATCTCGCCCTCTTCCATCGGAAAGTGGCTGGTGACATGGCCGCGGAACGAGTCGAGCGCGTTCGATAGGCGCGCCTTCTGGTCGCCACCAGCGGCTGCCGCCTTGAGCTGGTCGATCACCTCGACGAGCTCCTGGTGGTCGCGGTCGATCGCGGGGTTACCGGTCGCGAGGTCACTGGTCCAGCGGTTCATGGCCGGAGTGTAACGGCTCGGGGCGGCTTGCGAAGCCCCCCGTCGCTGAGATGCCGAAGCATGCGTCAGCCAGCTGCTGCGGAAGCCGCCTGGCGGTGCTTCCAGGTGGTGTAGCCGCCAGACAGGTTGCGCGCATCAATGCCGTGCTGGCGGAGGTGGCGCACCGCGTAGTAGGCCCGCTGTCCAACCCCGCAGCACACCGCCACCGGCACGGTGGTCGGCAGTTCGCTGCGACGCCCGCGCACGTGGGGCAGAGGAATGTTGATCGCTCCCGGCATGTGACCGGACTCGAACTCGCCCGGTTCACGGACATCCAGGATGATGCCTCCACCGGGCGTCGGGTCGTCCCAGTCGGCCAGCGGCATGTCGCCGTCGAGGACGTTGCAGGCGAGCATGCCAGCGAGATTGACCGGATCCTTGGCGTGGCCGAACTGCGGAGCATAGCTCAGCTCGGCCTCGGCGAGATCGCGCACTGTACCACCCATCTGCAGGGCCATGGCGATGACGTCGATACGTTTGTCGACGCCGTCCTCGCCCACCGCCTGGGCCCCGAGGATGCGACCGTCGCGGGCGCCGAAGATCAGCTTGAGGTGGATCGGCTTGGCTCCCGGATAGTAGCCGGCGTGTTGCCCTGGATGCAGATAGACGACGCGGTAGTCGGTCACCCCAGCGCGCTTAAGGCCCTTCTCGCTCGCTCCGGTCGAGGCGACTATGAAACCGAACAGACCGACGACGGCGGTGGCCTGGACCCCACGGAATCGCGGGGTCCGACCGCAGATCGCCTCGGCGGCCAGCCGTCCTTGGCGATTGGCCGGACCGGCCAGCGGCAGGACCAGTTCCTGGCCGGTAACCACGTCACGCGTCTCGATCGCGTCACCGACCGCCCAGATTGCCGGGTCGGCCGTGCGCATGGCCCCGTCGACCAGGATGCCGCCGCGTGGACCCAACGGCAATCCTGAGGCCTGCGCGAGCGCGGTCTCGGGGCGGACGCCGATCGCCAGGATGACGAGATCCGCCTTTAGCACGCTGCCATCCTCCGTCTGCACGGCGAGTTGCCCATCCTGCTGACTGAATCCGGCGAGTCCGTCGCCCAAGTGCAGAGTCACGCCCTTGGCGCGTAGACGGTCGGCCACTGGAACCGCCATTTCAGCGTCGATCGGTGGCATGACCTGGGTCAGTTTTTCGACGATGGTGACGGTGAGTCCACGGTGGACCAGATTCTCGGCCATCTCCAGGCCGATGAAGCCGCCGCCGATGACCACCGCGATCTTCGCCGAACGCTCAGTGATCCAGGCGCGGATGGCGCGCGAATCATGGATGGTGCGGACGGCGAATATGCCGGGCAGGTCAATGCCGGGCAGTTTTGGTCTGATCGGTGCAGCGCCTGGCGACAGCACCAGGGCGTCGTAGGCCTCGTCGCGTTCGCTTCCGGTTTCAAGATCGCGCACACGGATGCGTTTGGCCACCCGGTCGATTGCCAGGACGTCGTGGCGTACATGGATGGCGATGTCGAAACGGTCGCGGAACAGGGCGGGTGAAGCGACCAGCAGTTTTTGCTCGTCGGAGATCACGTTGCCGACGAAGTAGGGCAGGCCGCAATTGGCAAAGCTGACGAAATGGCCGCGATCGAAGACATGGATCTCAGCGTGGTCATCGAGCCGTCGCAGCCGGGCCGCCGCCGAGGCGCCGCCAGCGACGCCACCGATGATGAGGATGCGTTTAGCCATGGCTCAGACCTTTGCCGGCGGCGAGCAGCATGAGCCGGTCGCTACGCACTGACGGTTCCATGGCATGCGTGCGATTAGCAGGGCCAGTGCGCAGGTATCGGTCAGCCCAGCGAAGAACAATCCGGCCCCAAAGAATCCCGACATGGCAGCCCACGCTGGATGCACCGTGTAGGCGAGGATCGAGCCAACCAGGACACCGCCACCGATGACGCAGCGGACCTGACGCTCGACGCCAAAGCTTGCCATCGCGCTGCGCTCGACCGGCAGACCGGCCGCTTCCCAAGCCGTGGTCCCACCCGTGACCACCACCATCTCGCTGAAACCGGCGGCGGCACAGCGCTCAGCCGCCTCGGTGGCGCGGGCCCCGCTGTGGCAGATCAGGAAGATCGCAGACCCAGGAGGGCCGACCCGCGCCGCAACGGCCTTAGCCGGATCGAAGGATGCGAGCGGCATCAGGGTCGCTCCGACCGCGTGCACGCTGGCGAATTCAGCCGGCGTACGCACATCAATGAGGGTGACCGGTCCATGTCGTTGCAGGTTGGCGACGTCGGCGGCTGGGATGATGGCAGTGGACACGTAGACTCCGGGAGTGCAGAAGGGAAGGCTTGAGTCCTAGTCAGAAGCATATGTCGTGCCAAGTACGAAATTATGTTAGTTCATATACTACAATATGTTAAGGAGTTTATCATAGGACTTTATTCTTAAGTCGATGCGATAATACAACATGATGTTTGCAACATGATGCAATATGGCATCGTATGGCTATGCCTGCGCCCATCTCCGACATCATCCTCGATTCGCTTGCCGAGGGCGTCGTGACCGTCGATGCCCAGGGTCGCATCACCGCCTTCAACCGGGCGGCCGAGGCGATGACCGGTCTGCGCCGGTCCGACGTGCTGGGCCACGGCTGCCAGGAGGTGTTCGCGCCGTGCTGCGGCGGGGTGTGCATCATCACCGAGACGCTGCGCACCGGCACCTCGCTGCGTGATCACCGCGGCGGAATAAAGGATGGCAGTGGGAAGATGCGGCCGGTTGCCGTGACCACCAACCTGCTGACCGATGCCAAGGGACGTCGGCACGGCGCGGTCGGCACGCTACGTGATCTGTCGCGCGAGGAATCGCTGGAACGTGAACTGAAAGGCAGCTGGCGGCTTGATGATCTGGTCAGCCGCAGTCCACGCATGCGCGCCCTCTTCGACCTCGTCCCGGCGGTGGCCCAGTCGTCGTCGACGGTGCTGATCAACGGCCCCAGCGGCACCGGCAAAGAGCTGCTGGCGCGCGCCATCCACAGCCACAGTCCGCGTGCCCAAGGTCCATTCGTCGCGGTGAACTGCGGCGCCTTGCCCGATACCCTGCTGGAGGCCGAGTTGTTTGGGGTGCGCAAAGGCGCCTTCACCGATGCCCGCGCCGACCGACCCGGCAGGTTCGAGCGGGCCGAACACGGTACGATCTTCCTCGACGAGATCGGCGAAGTCAGTCTGGCCATGCAGGTGCGGCTGTTACGCGTCCTGCAGGAACGGGTGATCGAGCCGTTGGGATCTAGTGCGCCACTGCCGATCGATGTCCGGGTGGTGGCAGCAACCAACCGCGATCTCCAGGCCATGGTCGCCGCCGGCACCTTCCGACTTGATCTGTATTACCGTCTGAACGTCATCCGCCTGGATCTGCCGGCGCTGGCTCAGCGCGCTGAGGACATCCCGCTGCTCGCCGAGCATTTCCTCGACCGCCTCAACCGTCTACAGGGTCGTCAGGTCGCTGGCATCACCGACGAGGCGCTTGCCCGGCTCGCCCAGCATGGGTTCCCCGGCAATGTTCGGGAACTTGAGAACATCATCGAACGCGCCTTCGTCCTCTGCGGAGCCGGCCCGATCGAGGTCGAACATCTGCCCGAGGAGGTGCGTGGAGCCGTCATGACAGCGGCAGAGACGGCGACGTCGCCGCTGCTGCGCGCGGAAGCCGAGGCGCTGGGCGGTGCCCTGCGTCGTCATCGCGGCAACCGCGCCGCCGTCGCCTCTGAACTCGGCATCCATCGGGCGACGTTGTACCGCAAGATGCGGGACCACGGCTTGCTGCAGGTCCGGGCCGATCCATACGTGTCAGGCTGACCCGACGTGGATTGGCTCGCGGTGTCCGCCAGCGTGCGCTGAAGCGGCGTTACGCCACGCACCAGGTGGTCCGCAGCGTCATGCAAACCACTCGGGCGTCTAGTTCGCCGAACCGGTATCCCAGACGAGTCCGACCAAGGCCTCTTGGCGCATCGACCATTCGTTGTACCCTGGATCGCTGCGTTCGGCCGCTGTGGGCCTGGTTTCGTAGTACGATCGGATCTTGAATTCGACGGTCAGCAGCTTGGCAACCTTCACACTGAGCCCGGCCTGCGCCAGATTGGTCACGTGCTCGATGTCGCTGAATTCGCTGGAGCCGTCGTACTGGCCGAAATAGCTGATGTCCGGGGTCTGCTGCCGTTCGTAGCGCACATACCACTCTGGGCCGGTCACCACCTGGGTCTGATAATCTGGCACGGCTGATTCCCAACGCTTGCGGACGAACACACCGACGCGCCAGATCAAGCTGTCCGTCTCGGGCAGCAGGTTTTCGTACCGGTGCCCATAACCGGCCGACAGCTTGGCGATCGCCGGGTCAAATGGCTTGTTGTCCGGAGCCTTACCGCTGAAAACACTTTCCACTGTGGCGTTACCATACAGGAACTGCAGCTTGACCAGGGTTCGTTCGTAGGTGGCGGTATAGAGGATCGAGTCAGTGTTCTCAATCCATTCGGCCTCACCCTCCTTGATCTGGCCATAGCTGGCCTCGACTTTCTGCTCGACCCGATCCTTGTCCTCCTTCCAGATCGCGGTCGCATCACCGGTCAGCTTGTAGTTCACGCTGTCGCTGGTGCCGGCGATGCTGGGATCACGCGAGTTCTCGGCATTGTGCGAAGAGATGTTCTGGAAGAACACGCCCAGTTTAGACTTCCATTCCCAGTTTGAGGCGGGCACTGCCGAAGGTGCCGGCGCAGGCACGTCTTCGGCCGCCAGACTGGTCGAGAGGATGATGGGGATCACCAGAAGGTGTCTCATGGCCGGGGTCTTTCTGATGTATCACCATCGCGCTAGCAGAAGTTGGTCGAGCCTTGCGCGGCCGAATCGCTTCATCACATCCATATCATGGCGGTCGCGCATCCCGAGGTCATCCAAGAACACCAGACCAGCCACGCTCCACGCTGGCATGTCGTGCTACTCAATGATGACGACCACACCTACGAGTACGTAATCGAGATGCTGGTAAAGGTGTTCGCCAAGACGCCCGAGCGCGCCTTCCTGCATGCCTGCGAAGTCGACGCGGCCGGTCGAACCATCGTCGACACCACCTCCAAAGAGCGCGCTGAACTGAAGGTCGAGCAGATCCACGCCTTTGGAAAAGATCCGCGCCTGCCGCGTAGCGCGGGAGGCATGTCGGCCGAGATGGAACCGGCCGAATAATAGGAGCGCGACCGCGCTCCGCTACCTGCCGTAGCGCTGCAATGCTTCGATCAGCGCGACTTCGGCCGGCCACGGCTGGCGACGCGCATCGGCGATCGCGTAGATGGTGCGCGTGACCTTCAGGTCGGTCAGCGGCAGCACGGCCAGTTCGCCACGGCGGGCTTCCTTGCGCACATTCGGTTCGGGCAGGATGGCAAGTCCAAGACCGGCGATGACCATCGACTTGATGACCTCGGTGCTCTCGTGCTCAAGGACGACCTTCAGCTCGACATTGCGCTCACCCAGGGCGCGATCGAGAATGCGTCTCGTCTCGGTGCCGGGCATCACCAGGATGAAGTCCTCGTTGACGTAGCTGGTGATGGTGCGGCTGCGACCAGGATGGTTGATCGGCAGGACCAGGACCATCTCCTCGTCCCATAGCCGGGTGCAGGCGACGCCATCGTGCTGATCGTTGAATTCGATCGGGCAGACCGCGATGTCGAGCTCGCCGCTGTGGATCATATCCGGCAGCCGCTCGGAGGTACGGCAAACCAGGCGCAACTGGACCCGACGGTTGGCCTGCAGGTAGGCACGTAAAATCGCTGGCAGGCTGTTCACCGCGACCGATTCGCTGGCGCCCAAGCGGACCCGGCCAGCGGCGGTGCCGGACAGCGAGGTCAGGTTGCCAGTGACCCGGCCGAGCTCTTCTAGCAGTGGTCCGGCCCGGCCGACCAGTTCCTCGCCAGCTGGGGTTAGGCGCACGCTGCGTCCGACCCGTTCGAACAGCTTCACCCCCAAGGTGCGTTGCAGACCGATGATCTGACGTGACAGGGCTGGCTGGGACAGCTCCAGCTCTTGAGCTGCCTTGGTGAACGATCCGAGACGGGCCACCGTCACCAGGGCCAGCAAGTGGTCGGTGGACGGCAGCTGATGTTTGATCAAGCGGACGTTTGAGACTTTGCTGGCGTCAGCCGGCGTCGTGTCGACCATGTGCCCTCGCGCGGCAAGCAGGGTCGGATGACCCGCGCCCGCGTCAAGGAGCCGACATGGCAAAGTACAACCGCGGTCAGAGCACTCCCAAGCGCAAAGGACCCGCTGCGGCGACCCGGCGGAGCGAAGGGCCATCGCGCCGCTTTGAACGCAGCGCCCGACCGGCCCAACGCAACCTGCCCGAAGGTCCGACCGCCGAGGCCCTGCTGAAGGCGCTGGTCGGCATGGATACCGGCGGCACCGCCAGCCAGATCGCTATCGCCATGGGGGCCGATGCGCGCAGTGTTTCGATCACACTCAAGCGTCTGGTCGAGCAGGGTCAGGTCCTGGAGGTCCGTCCGGGTCGGTATCGCACCAGCGGCAGTGGTGGCGAGCATGCCGCGATTGTCACCGAGGACGGCGGCGAGGTGTTTGCCAAGACCAGCGACGGCGTGCTGGTTCCACTGCATGCCCGCTACCGGCTGGGAGCCAAGACCGGCGACGTCGTCCAGGTGTTGGTCGCCTCTGACGGCCAGGCCCTGGTTACCCGCGTACTGCGGCGCGGCGGTCGCAATGTGGTCGGCACGGTGATGTTCGCCCCGGGCGGACCACGGCTGATCCCAGACAACCGGCGCGAAGGCCAGATGCCGGTGCTGACCACGTTCCCGAAGTTCCACGAGACCTACAACGCCGGCGACCGGGTGGTCGGTATCATCGAAGTCGATCCGATGGGGCAGGCCGGCGTGCACATCGAGCGCATCCTCAGCGACGAGACACCCGAGGTCGCTGACTTTCGCCACGTCTGCCTGGTCCACGACCTGCCCGGTGAGTTTCCCAAGGACGTCGAGCGCGCGGTCGCCGGTATCGGTGACTCCTTCCCGCTGCAAGGGGCCCGCGAGGACATCCGAGACAAGATGGTATTCACCATCGACCCGGCCACCGCTAAGGATTTCGACGACGCCTTGTCCCTGGAGCCCCGTCCGGAAGGCGGCTGGATACTCGGCGTGCACATCGCCGACGTTTGCCACTTCGTGCGCCAGTTTTCGCCGATCGATGCCGAGGCGGCCTTGCGCGGCACCAGCGTCTACCTGATCAACCGCGTCATCCCGATGCTGCCCGAGAAACTGTCCAACGGCCTATGCAGTCTGGTACCCGGCCAGGACCGCTATTGTCTCACGGCGTGGCTGGAACTCGACCGCAATTGCAAGCTGGTCGGCACGCGCATCGCCGAGACCCTGATCCACAGTCGTCATCGCTTCAGCTACGAAGAGGCCCTGGCCGTTCTCGAGGGGCGTGACGAGTCGGGCAAGTGGCCGGCGGACATCCGCGAGACGCTGATGCGCGTCTCCAGCGTGGCCCAGCGCCTGCGGTCCGAGCGCGTGCGCGCCGGCGCCCTCAACCTGTTCTCGGTCGAGCACCGCTTCCAGCTGGACGTCGACGGCAATCCGATTGAGGTCGAGCGTGAAGGCTCCGACATCAGCCATCAGCTAATCGAGGAATGCATGCTGCTGGCCAACCGGGCGACCGCGGCTTGGCTGAAGTCGAAGAACTACGACTGCGTCTACCGCGTCCATGCTCCACCAGATGCCGAGCGCCTGGAACTGTTTGCGACCGCGTTGGAGAATCTTGGCCTCGACAGCAAGCGGGTGCAGGCGGGGCGCTATGGCCTGCAGGGCTGTTTGCGTGATCTCGAAAGCCAGCCGCCGGCAACGCGTCTGGTGCTGAACTTCCTGTGTCTGCGCGCCTTCTCGAAGGCGATCTATCAAGTCGACAACATCGGCCATCACGCCCTTGCCTTCGACGACTACTGCCACTTCACCAGCCCAATCCGTCGCTATCCGGACCTGCTGGTGCATCGGCTGCTGAAACACGCCCTCGGACTCTCGGGTTACAAGCAGGTCGAGATCCGTCGCGATTACCTCGACGCGATGGCCAAGCAGAGCACTTGGCTTGAGCAGCGCTCCGAGAACGCCGAGCGTGACCTGTTCGCGCGCAAGTCGGCGCGCTACCTGTCAGGCCGGATCGGCGAGGAAGTGGCTGGCGTGGTCACCGGTGCCAGCGGCGGCGGTGCCTTCGTGCAGATGCTCGAGACCGGCATCGACGGCTTCCTGCCGATGCGCGCATTTACCGATGACAGGTATGAATACGATGCCGAGCGCCTAGCCCTGGTTGGGCGCAGCAGCGGCCGCGTCCTGGGACCCGGCACCGAGATGACCGTGCGCATCGACGCGGTCGACATCGAGCGTGGCGACATCGTGCTGGGTCTACCGGTTGGCGAGATCCAGGCCCAGAAGCCTCACCCGCGCGATGAACGCCCGCAACGCCGCGAGGCCGAGCGGCGCTGGAAGAAGCGTCGCGAGAAGTGAAGCGTCAGGCTCCGATTCCCGTTACCAGGTGATGCATCCCATGCCCGAAGCGATGACCTTCCTCAAGTTCCTCCAGGGCCTCGTCATCGAGGCCCAGGTCCAGCTCGGCGTCCTGCCGCATCCGCTGACTGGTGAACGCGCCGTCAACCTGGCGTATGCCCGGGCGACCGTGCAGATCGTGGAGATGCTACGCGACAAGGCGCAGGGCAACCTGACTCCCGAGGAGGAGGACTACCTGCGTGGTGCAGTGATGGGGCTGAAGAACCGGCTCAAGCAGGCCGAGGACCAGGCCGAAGTTTTAAAACCGCATTGAAGCCGTGCTGACTCAGGCGCGCGGCGCCTGTTCGAGGGCGGTCTCTTCGCTTGGTAGTACAGCCAGTGCGAGGACGGTGAGATCATCGCCAACACCCCGACCTTGGACATACTTGCGCACGTCTGCAGCCACCCCATCGACCAGTTCCTGGGCAGTGGCGTCGTATCGGCTGAGCACGCTGGCGAGATAACGCGCCTCGCCGAACTCGATATCGGCGTCATCCATCGCTTCCAGGGCGCCATCAGTGCTCTGCACCAGCACATCGCCGGCTTCGAGGCGCATTGACACCGGACGCAAGGACTGCGCGAAGACGGCGCCAGATGCCAGGCCAACCGCCATGCCGCTGCGGCCAATGCGTCGCATCACATCCTCGCGGGCGAGGTTAACCAGGATCGCTGGCTGATGGCCGGCGCGCAGGCAGGTCAGATCCCGGCCGACCGGATCAAGCACGGCTGCGAACATAGTGATGAACTGGCCAGGGACGAGGTCGGGTTTGATCTCATCATTGAAGCGGCACATCAGCTCGGTGAGGTCCGAAGTCGACCGCGAGACGAAGCGCAGGGTTTTCAGCGCCGTAGCGACCACCAGGGCCGCTTGCATGCCGTGACCGCTGACATCGCCGAGGGCGATGAACACGCGACCATCAAGCAGGGTGGTGATCTCGTAGAAGTCCCCGGCAACGCCAGCATGCGGGCTGAGATGGACCGCCAGTTCGTAGCCGCTCGGGCTGGGGATCTCCGACAGCATGTGCTGCTGCACCTGCTGAGCTTGGACCATGTCCGGATGCATCGCACCGGGCGGGGGCGCCTGCGCCTGCGCACGTGGCATCGCGATCGGCGTCTCGTTGCTTGGTGCGCTGGGGCTGGCCGCGCGTCCACGGTTGAGCAGCTCCTGCATCTCGTGCATGCGACCAGCACGGGCGTGGGGACAAGACGCCAATTTCTGGGCCATCTGCCAGACCGTACGGGGCGTCAGCTTCCCATCTGGACGTTCGATGCCCTGCATCAATTCCCCGCTGAATGGGTTCATCCAGCCGCGGTTGTCCTTGAGGAAGATGCGCAGGCGCGGTTCGGTCGGCAGCAGTCTGGTGAGATCCAACCGCCAACGTTCGGTCTCCAGCCGGCTATGCGGCAGTTCACTGGCGCTGCGCCAGGCTCCGGTTTCGCTCAAGTGCTGACGGGCGGTGGCGGCGCGGCCGTGAGCGCCTACCTGTACCGGCTCGCCACTATACGGATCGATCCACTGGGTTCCATCCAAGGTGACGACCATGAACAGCGGATCGTTTTCGATCCGGCGCAGGAGGTCTGGGCTGAGCGGTCGCACAAGCTTGGCCATGCCACTTGGGCTATGATGCCCAGTAGCGGGCTTGGCTTGCTGTCCGCGCTGGGTTCCAGCCCGGGACAGCCCGGCGCGAAAACCGGTGCCACTGATCGTGCGGGCCTGGCGTCTGGTGTGATCCATCACGGTGCCGTTACGGAGCGCTGATCGGACGTTCGACAGCGAACGGCCACACCTTGTCGCCGCTCTTGGCATCGGCAAAGGACAGATCGATGGCGAAGAATGTCGCCGCAGCGCCCTGGGCATCGGTGCCGGCGCTTGAACCAATGACGCCGCTGATCACGAAGTCGGCAGTATCACCGCCAAACGACAGCTTATCTCCACCGGATGTGCCAAGTGCATTGGTGATCGCCGAAGTCAGGGTATCCAGCGGGATCGATTTGCCGGAGCGGTCGGTGATCTCGCCGACCCGCGCACTGGCTGCCCGGCTATTGCGATCGCGGAACTGGCTGGTCCAGGATTCACGCGTAGCGGCCTCGACCAGTTGCGTGGCGACAGCCTGCGAATCAGCTGCCGTCCACATGCTGACCGGGGCCGCCGGCAACGGCTCAGGAGCCGGCGGCTCCTCGCGGCGCTGGCAACCGGGAGCAATCACCAGGGCGGGCAGGAGGAGGAGGAGAGCGAGAGGAATCGGCGCGAGACGCATGGTGAGGAGCATGTGAAAGCCGGATGGACCGGCAAGGCCCGGCGTCACTTGTCGACGGTAAGCGACTGCGCCACGCTGGCGAGGGTGGCGCGCAGGCGCAGGCCATCCCGGCCGGGGCCATAATAGGCGGGAAGACGGGCTGTTTCCATGAAGCCGAGGGCGCAATACAGGCCGACTGCCGCTGCATTGTCGGCCCGCACCTCCAGGCCGAGGGTATCGATCCGGCGGGGCAGCCGCCGCAGGGATACCCGCACCAACTCTCGCGCCAGGCCGCGTCCGCGGGCTTCGGGATGCACCGCCAGGGAATACATGCGGGCCAAACCAGAGCCATCTCGCAGCAGCCAGGCTACCGACGCCAGGACATGCTGTGGTTCGCCGACGACTAGGCAGAGGGCGCTGTCCACGGTCAGCAGGCGACGCCATGAGCGGCGTGGAAAACGGTCCTCAGCCGGAAACGCAGCCGTTTCCAGGGCCAGTATGCCGTCCAGATCGGATGACGTGGCGGCGCGGACCGTGCTTTTCCGCGTCAAATCCAGCCGTCCCACGGCTCGCTGGCTAGGTGCCGCACGATGTTGCGGTAGACCTCGGGGTTGTTCACGTCCTCATTGCCGGCATCAATGTTGGGGTTGTCGTTGACTTCGATGACCATGAAGCCGTCGTCGAATTCCTTGACGTCGACGCCGTACAGGCTGCGGCCGATCGCGTTGCCGGCCTTCAGAGCGACTTCAACCAGCTGTGGATTCACCTGATTGGCCTGCACGCCGACCACGGTGCAGAAATTGTCGCGGCCTTCCTCGTCCTTGTCGTGGATGCGCCAGGCGCCTTCGCCCATGACGTATTTGACCACCGACAGGACCTTGCCGTCGAGGATGGTGACGCGCCAGTCGAAGGCGCTGGGCAGGTACTGCTGCACGACCAAGCGGTCTGCACGGCGCAGGAAGCGCTTGCCAACCTTAACGAAGCTGGCTGCGTCGTGGGCCTTTTCGACATAGGCCGAAAACGACGAATTCGGAGCCTTCAGCACCAGGGGCGTGCCGTACGTTTCAAACAACTCATGGGCCTGTTCGGGCGTAACCTGGTCGTCGGTCAGGAAGCACGTGTCCGGCATCGGCACGTCCGCACGCATCAAGTGCTGGTACATGTTGACCTTGTCGCAGCACACCAGGATCGAGTCGGGCTCGTCGATGACGCGCAGGCCGTTGACCTGGGCCAGGCGGGCAGCGACATAGCTGGTGTTCAGCGGGTCGGTCAGCGCGCGGATCAGCAACCCGTCGTAGCGCGGGATGCTCATGATCTCGGAGCGGAACAGGAAGTCGCAGTCGTGGCCGAGCTTGCCAGCGGCGATGCGGAAGTTGGTCAGCGCGGTCAGTTCGACGGACCGACGGATGGTGTAGCGTTCGGTGAAGATGGCGAGGCGTGCCATGGGCTAGACCTGTGTTTCCGTTGCGCCACAGGTCCCATCGCGCAGCGATGGGACGGGCGCCGAGTGGCGGTGGCTGCATACCATCGGCGAAGCCGATGCCGCCACGGTTTCGGAGTTTGGCGACGAAACCGAGCCACGACAAAGCCTGGGGGGCGAGCCGCAGGTCCGTAGGGGCGAAACCCCTGAGCTTAAGCGCGCCATAAACCAGCCTCCTTCACAAAGGCTTGCTCGCCAAGGGTCAGCTCGTCCTCACCCAGGGGGGCGATTGCCGAGAACAGGTATTCGCGCTCGGTGACAATGATCTTTACCCGTGCCAATGGCAGGTGGAAGGTCTGCCACAGCTGTTCGGCCAACTGCTTATATTCCGGCTTGGTGCAGCGTCCCAGCACCAGGCGCAGGGTGTCGACCCGGCTGTCGGGCGGGACGCGCTGGCAGACCACGGCGTACTTGCCGGTCATGGTCAGGCTCTTGATGCCCTCGGTTAGCCCGGCGACGTCGGTGATGACCTGGCCTTCGTCTTGGAACGGGTTGATCGGATATGCGATCAGCGGCGGCCGGATGGTGGTCGTGCTGTCGTTGGCGATCTCCCACTCGGGGGTCGGGATGCCAGCCGCCTTGGCCTTGGCCAAAGCCAACGGCACGACGTACGCATCGAGCGCCTCTTCGCAGGTCGGTACCGGACGGCGGCCTTCGTGTTCGGCCTCCATGCTGCGGTAGTACCCGTCAGAAAGGTAGGAATAGTCGCCTTCGAGGTTAACGAAGACGGCGTCCGCGCGGAGGTCGGACGGCAGAGGGGCCGCGTCGAAGCGGGAGGTTTTCATGGAGTGGTAGAGGCGCGGGACGCTAAGCCCCGGGGGAGGAAGTCACGAGGCGAGCAGCCGGGCCCCCACCAGGCGCAACTCGCACGCCTGCAGGTCGCTCAGGCTAGGGACCGGCAGATTGGCCCGACAGCAGGCCCGAGTCATGGCTTTCGGTTGGAATATACCGTCGATTCCAACCAGCGAGTTCAGACCAAGCCGGCCCGCTTCGGTAGCCAGCTCGGCACCCAGGGGGTGGGGACCAACCCTGGCCCACCAGTAGCAGCTGTTGCCCTCGTCAGGCTCCCGCCGGTGCATGATGGCGTGCAGGCAGTCAGCCTCCTGGTCGCCTTCCTGCTCTTGGACGATGGTGTGGGCGGCCTCCAGGCGGTCGTTCCATAACAGCAGGCAGGCCTTCAGCAGCTGTCGACGGCGTGGTTCCAGCCCCTCGGCAAGCTCTTGGACCACGGCCGAGACGGCCTCCGGCGACAGTGCCTGCGGGCGGATCTCGGAACCAAGACCGGGGAGGCTTCCACGGAAACAGGACAGCTCGGGCATGCCTCTAGGTTGGAGCTATTTCAAGCGGGTGCCACGGTCTGCATCCCGTGTGGCCGGCACGGCTTGCGATCGAGCTGGCTGGCCCTAATCCAGGCCCGTTCGGAGATCACATGGCTGGGCATAAATTCATCGGCGAGATCCTCATCGAGATGGAATCCATCACCGACGCGCAGGTGAAGGAGGCCCTTGGCAAGCAAATGGCGGGCGACAAGCGCCTGATCGGCCAGATCTTGGTTGAGATGGAGGCCTGCCAGCCGGAAGACGTAGCGCGTGCCCAAGCCGAACAGCTCGGCCTGCGCTTCTACGACCTCGAGACCACGGAGATCCCGCCAAAGGTCGCCGAGCTGATCCCGTCCGAGGTCGCTCGCGAACGCAAGGTCTGTCCGGTCGGCATGTCCGGCAAGACCCTGACCGTGGCGATGGCGAATCCGATGGATCTTGAGACCGTCGACACCCTGCGTTTCCAAACCTCCTTGTCGATTGAAGTCGCGGTCGCCAGCGAGCGGCAGATCATGGCAGCGCTGGAGCGTATGCATGGCGTCACCGAGCAGAAGGTCGAGAACATGCTCGGCGCGATGGGCGATGCGATCGACGTGCGCCGTAAGGGCGATGACGATGACGAGGGCGGCGATGACGCGCTGATCATCAAATACGTCACTCAGATCATCCAGAACGCGATCACCGCTCGCGCCTCGGACATTCACGTCGAGCCGATGGACGACCACCTGCGCATCCGTTATCGCATTGATGGCGTGTGCCTGACCATGGACCCGGCCCCTAAGCGTCTGCAGGGCCCGGTGATCCAGCGCCTGAAGATCATGGCCGGCATGCAGATTGAAGAAAAGCGCAAGCCGCAGGACGGACGCATCAAGGTCAAGCTGAGCGCCGACAAGCGTATCGATTTGCGCGTCAGCTGCCTGCCGTCGGTGCACGGCGAGGCCTTCGTCATGCGCATCCTGGATGGCGACAGCTTGCGTCTGAACCTTGAGGACATGGGCTTCGATCCGGGCGACTTCAAGAAATACACTGGCCTGATCCGCCGACCGAACGGCATCATCTTGGTCACCGGCCCGACTGGTTCGGGTAAGACCACCACGCTGTACGCGACTCTCAACACCCTGAACACCATCGACCGCAAGATCATCACCGCCGAGGATCCGGTCGAATACCACCTTAACGGCATCAATCAGTGTCAGACGCAGCACAAGATCGGCCTCGACTTCCCACGCATCCTGCGCGCCATGCTGCGTCAGGCACCGAACGTTATCCTGGTCGGTGAGATTCGCGACGCCGAGACCGCGCAGATCGCCATCCAAGCCTCGCTGACCGGCCATCTGGTGTTCTCGACCCTGCATACCAACGATGCCCCCAGTGCCATCACCCGTCTGATCGATATGGGTGTGCAGCCGTTCCTCGTTGCTACTTCGATCCAGGCCGTGCTCGCCCAACGCCTGATCCGCATGAACTGCCCGAAGTGCGCCGAGAAGTACAAGCCGGACGTGAAGACGCTGCTCAGTCTCAACCTTCGCCCCGAGCAGCACACCGATACCATGTTCGTGCGCGGCAAGGGCTGCGACAACTGCAAGGGCACCGGCTTCCGTGGCCGCAAGGGCGTTTTTGAAATGATGGTGATGAACCGTCAGATCCGCGACCTCGCCTTCGAGAAGGCCCCGTCGAACCAGGTGCGCAAGGCGGCGATCGCCAACGGCATGGCCACCCTGGCGATGGACGGTGTGCGCAAGGTTCTCAACGGCATGACTACGCCGGATGAGGTTGTGCGCATGGCGAAGATGGACGAATAGAGGCTACCCGGCGGCTGTAGCGGCGGCTCAGCGTAAGAAGATGCCAATCCCCTGTAAGTACAGGCCCAGCTTCTTATCCATGGTGTCGCCCAGAATATGCCGGGTGAACCACGCGTAGACGACCATACGCGTACGGGCGATGGCTTTAGGGTCGCTGGCGCCGGCTCCTTCGGTCATCGCGCGGTACTGCGAGGTGAGCTCTGTATGCTGGGCGAGATGGTCGGACATGCCCGGGTAGGCATGTTTGCGCATGAGCCCTTCCTCGTAAGCGAAGTGCTCGACGATGTAGTTGCCAAGACCCAGGATCAGTTCGCTATGGCGGATCTCGGTGTCGGGCCGGGTCAATTCGTCGAGCATGGAGAACAACCGCTTGTGCTGAACATCGATGGCGGGGACCCCGACCTCGTAATCGGTTTTCCAGGTGATGCGCCGCTGAGTCACGCTCAAGCTTAGCAGCGGTTCCGGTATGGCGTCAAGTGAGTTTTGCGAAGTATTACCCCATTGCGAGCAGCAAGCAGCGAGCAGCCCCATCCGGCCGACGTACACGGCGACGCGAACACCGACCGACGCCGTGCTCGCACTACGACAACTCATCCGGGTACAACGTCGCTGGCGAGCGCCGAAGCGAGCACGCGTTGCGAAGTGCCCGCTGTGTGGTCGTGTGCGCGCGGCCAGCGAGCCTCATTCCTCATTCGACGAGCCGTGCCATACGGTGTCGTGTAGGTACTGACGTCGCTGGCGAGCGCCGAAGCGAGCACAGGTTGCGAGGTGCCCGCTGTGTGGTCGTGTGCGCGCGCCCAGCGAGCCTCATTCGACGTGGTGCTCGCGATCGGCGAACGTCAGTGAGCCGCGCCTGGCGGAAGATCCGAGGGCAGCCGCCCTCGGCGGGGGCATGCGGGGGCTGGCCCCCGCTACGAAAGCGGTTGCATCAACCAGGCGAGGACGCCACCGGCGGCGCCACGAATCGAACTGGCCTCTTCGTTGAGGTGCTCGATGCGGCGGTCTGCGGCGCATTTCACGACACCAGTGACGAGCAGGCCGTCGAGTTCAGCGCCGGGTTCGGCACCCTTATTGCCGCTGCCGAGGACGACGTCCAGACGGAAGACGTCGGACAGGAACGGCACCAGGCCGCCGATCGCGGCGCCACGGCCGACCAGATGGACCTGACCACGCTGACTGAGCAGGTCGCCGTCATCGCGCAGGTTGCGCGCGCGTTCACGGAAGAATGTGCCCAGGCATTCGGCGGCGGCGCGGGCGGCGATCGATAGCTGACGCTGCTGCTCCTGCAACTCGCCGAAGATCGACTGCTGGCCATCCTGCTCGCCGCCGGGGACTTCGTCGACATCGAGTTGGCGCTTGATGTCCTCGGCCCGAACCAGGTCGACGCCCAGGGCGACGGCGATACGTTCGGTGACAGTGTCGCCGCCGAAGGGATGGGTCTCCAAATGCAGCAGCCGGCCTTTGCGACGCACGATCAGGGTGGTGTGGCGCGCCCCCAGGTCGATGACCAGCTGGGTGCCGCCCTTGTTCATCCGTCCGGCGATGCCGCGGTAGAGCGCGATCGGCTGCGGGATCAGACCTTCGAGGTGCAGGCCGAGGTTATCGGCGATGGCATGGTATTCGGCCAGCAATCCGCGACGGGCGGTTACGCGCAAGGCATGGCAGGTGAGATGGTTGCCTATTTGTCCGACCGGATCGTCGCAGTCGACCTGACCGTCGCGGGCGCGCACCGTCCAGTGGGTCGGTACAACATCGAGCTGTTCGCGTTCATCTGCGGTGGCATGGGTACGGGCGCGACCAAGGGCGAACGCACGTTCGTGCTCAGAGATGCGCACGTCCTCGCCCAGGGCCGACCAGCCGGTGACCGAGGTCGCTGACAACGAGGCGTCGCTGCATGCGACGAAGATCGAACGCGGCTCAAGGTTCATCGGCTGGCAGGTCTGGGTCAGTGCGTCGGCCAGGGCCTCGACTCGGTTGGCGTGGTCCATGTCGGCCCAGCGCACGGGGAACTCTTTGTGCCGGCGCGGCTCTTCGCCGGCCCGAGGATCCAGCGCGGCCACCGTGATCGACAGGTGGTGGCTGCTGACCAGGGCGATGACGATGAGATTCTGAGGGGGGAGGTTGGTCATGGTTCAAGGCCCGCGTGCTTATCGCAGGGTATAGAACGGCTTTGAGAAGCGCACATTGACCACGGCGATGCGTGACAGATCGCCCTGGCAGCGGATGGTATGGACCAGGTCCTTGGCTTTGCTTTCCGGGTCGCGTCCGAGCGAGCTCTCGTCGGGACGGCCCCACACCAGACGGCTGCCGGCTGCGGCGTTCAGGACGATGCCCCGGCTGCCGCGATCATCGATCGGAGCTGCGCAATCGATCGTGGCCACCAGATTGGGATCCAGTTGGGGTTCGATCAATTGCCAAGCCTCGACTGCAGCGCGCAAGTTGGCACCACCGTATTCCAGCTGGCGCAGCAGAGGACGGCGACGATCTGGACCAGCCAGTGTGCCGGGCAGGACGACGCCTTCGCGATCGACCCACACGCGCACGCCGCTGGCGAGCGAGCCGGGCATGTACGGCCGGCGCATGCCCATCTCCACTTCCAGGACGCGGACGAGGCGGGGACGCCCGTTGAGAACCGTCTCGTCGTGCTTCAGCCGGACGGAGCGGACTTCACCGACTCCGGGCTGAGCCAGCAGATGTTCGGACAACTTGCCCATGACCCAGCTGTTGGCGGAACTGAGCTGTTCGCGGCTTGGGAAGGTATCCAGCCAACCGTCGACTTCTCGTTGCGGGGCGCGGGGGCCTTCCAGCCAATTGACCAGGACGCGGTCGACCGGCAGAGGCTTCGGCAAGTTCGCGGCAGCTGCAGCGGACAATACCAGCAGGGCGAGCGCGGCGCAGACGCAGACTGCGGTCCACGCTTTCGGCGCTCCGCCGGTCGCGGGGCGCTGCTCAAGGGCCGCTACCGGGGCGGCTGGCACTTCGCCCGGTTCAGTGCCGGCAGTGGCGTCGCGGGGTGCCGCCGGCTTACGCCGACGTCGCGTCGAGGCGACCGGGGCAACGGGGGCAGCATCGACCGGCTTGCGCTTCTTGCGCTCGGCAGCGGCGATCAGCGCTTCGCCGCTGTCATCTGGTTCGGGCGTCGCGTTACGCCGATCTTCGAAGGGTTCGCGATCACTCATGGTGTATTCATGCGTGCCTTGGCACGGGAGGCAAGGAGGTGGACGAGTTCGGGGAAGCCGATCCCGGCTGCCGCAGCAGCCTTGGGCACCAGACTGGCATCGGTGAAGCCCGGCAGAGTGTTGATCTCGAGCACCGCCAGGTCGCCGTCGCTGGTCGCCATCACATCGATGCGCGAGAGGTCACGGCAACCGCAGGCGCGGTGAGCGGCAACCCCGATGGCGGCCAGCCGATCGGCCAGCGCAGCATCGGCCACCGGCACTTCGACGGTGTCGGAACGGTTGTACTTCGCTTCGTAGTCGAACACCCCGGTCGGCGTGCTGATGACCAATGGCGGCAGGGCGCGAGAGTCATCGGCCTGATCAATCACCGCAACGGTGTATTCGGGGCCGGGCAGCCGTTCTTCGATGAGATACCGTCGTGGCCCGAGATCACGGAGCAGTTCCTCGATCGCCGGCAGGACCCAGCCGGGATTCGGTACCATCTTCAATCCGACGGAACTACCGTCATCAGCAGGCTTCAGTACCAGTCCGCCGTGATGCGGCAGCTTCAGGTCGCTGGGTTTGAAGGGCCGGCCGAGATCGACTTCGACGCCCCACGGCACCCGCACGCCATGCTCCTGCAGGCGGCGCTTGGTCGCGCTCTTGTCCATGCACAGGCGGCTGGTGGCGCTATCGGAACCGACGAAGGAGACACCGTGGCGTTCCAGGACGGCCTGCAGTGCGCCATCTTCGCCATAGGTTCCGTGGACGATGTTGAAGGCGATCGCACCCGGGCGCAGGCGATCCGCATCTAGCTCGCCGGTCAGGTCGATCTCGGCGACGTCATGTCCGCTGGAGCGCAGACCGCGGGCGATGGCGGCGCCACTACGTCGGCTGACCGCGGCTTCGCGACCCGGGCCGCCCATAATGAGATCGATCAGCATGAAGATGCTCCGCTGGCATGGTCGTCGGGAAGCTCGCTCGGATGGGCCCGCAATTCATCGGGACAAGCCCACGCCTCAACTTCCATCTCAAGCACGACCCCACGTTCCCGGAACGCGGTGCGACGGATGTGGCGGACCAGCTTGACGACATCCATGGCCTGGGCATCGCGTCCTGGATTGACGATAAAGTTGCCGTGCACCGGGCTGACCTCGGCCCCGCCGATGCGGGTCCCCTTGAGTCCCAGGCTGTCGATCAGCTTGCCGGCAGGGGTATCTTTCGAGGGATTCTTGAACACGCAGCCGGCGCTGGCGAGGGCGAGCGGCTGACTGTCGGCCTTGGCCTTCTTCAGCTTGCCGCCGCGCTCCTTGAGCGCGACTGGATCGCCAGGTTCCAGCGCCAGTTCGCAGCCGAGAAACACAGTGCCGGTCGGCAGTCCGCTGCTGCGATAGACGGCAGGCAGCTTGGCGCGCTCCAGCCACACCGGCTGATCGGATCCCGGCAGGACGACCTCGACCCGGGTTATGAAGTCGAGGGTCCAGCAGTGTACGGTGCCGGCGTTCATGCGCAGCGCCCCACCGACCGAGGCAGGCACGCCAGAAAGTCCTTCCGGACCGGCGAGCCCGGCCGCGATGCAGTGGTTGATTAGCTTGGCCAGATCGGTGGCGCCGCCTACCGCCAGGACGTTGCGGCCTTCGTGCTGACCCTGGTCGCGAATGAAGTCGAAGGCACTGCCGAGCCGAGCCACCGGCACTGCCAGGCCTTCGTCGCCGACCAACAAGTTGGCGCCCTTGCCCAGCCAACGTACGCCCTTCGACAATGTCTCGGCAAGATCCTCGCGCTGGTCGAGAGACACGACAGTGGCCGGGCCACCGATGCGGAAGGTGGTCAGTTCGGCTAGTCGCTGGACCTGGACGCGGTTGTGTGCTGAGAAACCATCGCTGAACGGGGCCATGGCGATCACCGCTTAATAACCGGCATCAGCCCCGGCGACTCACGTGCCGGGGCGAGGGTGAAAAAATCGAGGAACCGTGGCGCCAAGGTGCCGACGTCGCCAGCCCCCAGAACCAGGACGGTATCGCCCGGTGCGGCTAGGGCGCCGATGTGGGCGATGGCATCTTGCTGGTCGCGGCACGAGACGACGGTGTCCTCGCCGAGACCGCTGCGGCGCTGCCGCAGGGCGGCGGCCAGATCGGCGGCATTGACCCCTGGGATCGGCGACTCGCTGGCGGCATAGACCGGCAGGATAGCGACAGCGTGCGCTTGGTCGAAAGCCTGGGTGAAGGCCTCGAAGCAATCGGCGGTGCGGGTGTAGCGGTGCGGCTGGAAGACGACGTGGACGCGGCCGCCGCCGAGCCGGGCGGCGGCGATGGTCGCGCGCACTTCGGTTGGGTGGTGGCCGTAGTCCTCGACCACGCGGATGCCGGCCGGCTGGCCATGCACGGTGAAGCGCCGGCGCACCCGTTCGCAGCGGCCGAGCACACTGAGGTCGCAAGCGGGAGCAACCAAGCGGGCGGCGGCGCAGGCCATTAGCGCATTGAGCGCCATGTGTGAGCCGGGGATGCTGACGCGGACCTCGCCCAGGTCGCGGTCGCCGGCGATCACATGCATGCGGCTGCCGTCGGCGCCCAGTTCGACGTTGGCGGCGTGCCAGTCGCCCTCGTCCAGCCCAACGCGCAGCACGCGGCAGCGCAGGCCGACGGTCAGGCGCGGCGACAAACCCGAGCTCGGCAGAATCACCGCACCCTCGGGCGGGATGCGCATCAGCCAGGCATGGAAGGCGTTCTCGAGCCCAGCGAAGCTGCCGTAATGGCGCAGATGCTCGTAATCGAGGTTGGTAACCACCGCGATCTCGGGCTCGACGCCGGCGAAGCTGCCATCGCTCTCGTCGGTCTCGGCGATGAAGACGTTGCCGGTGCCGGCGCGCGCGCCTCCGCCATCCAGGGCCTGCACTGCACCACCGACCATCACTACCGGGTCGATGCCGGCCTCGGTCAGCAGGTGGGCTGCCATCCAGGTCGTAGTGGTTTTGCCGTGGCTGCCGGCGATGGCGAGGGTGCGACTGCCCTCCATGAGCTGGATCAGACAGGCGCCGCGGGTCAGCACGGGCAGGCCAAGCCGTCGGGCTTCTGTCAATTCCGGGTGATCGGACGGGACCGCCGCGCTGTGCACCACCAGGTCGACTCCGGCCAGATGGGCGGGATCATGCCCGATCGAACAGGCGACGCCGCGGCCGCGCAGGCGACCGATCATAGCGGCATCATGCAGATCGCATCCGCTAACCACCGCACCGACCCGCTGCAGCAACGGCACCAGCGCAGAGACGCCGGCGCCGCCAATACCAAGGAGGTGCACATGCAGGCCGCGGAAGCGCGTGGTGATCATGGTGCTGTCGCTAGCGCCAACGGTGCTGTCTGCACACCGGCACGGAAGCGGGAACGGGCATTGTTGCGACGTTCGGCTGCGTTGCTGCGGCGACGCGACAGGGCGAGTACCAGTCGGGCGACCTGGGCGGCTGCCTGGGGCCGGGCGAGTCGGCTGGCCGCCACGCCCATGGCGGTGAGGGTCTGGCGGTTGGCAGCCAGGCACCTCAGCTGCGCCACCACGTCCTCTGGGCGGGTCGACGACTGTGGCATCAACAGGGCTCCGCCGGCATCGGCGACGGCCTTGGCATTGGCGGTCTGGTGATCGTCGGCCGCCCAGGGCAGCGGGATATAGATGGCGGGGATGCCGCCTGCGCACAGTTCGGCGACGGTGGTCGCACCTGCCCGGGTCACCGCTAGATCGATCCGGAGATACAGCGCTGGCATGTCGTCGACGAAGCCGAGCACCTCGGCCTCCAGTCCGGCATCGGCATAGATCGAGGCGACCCGGGCACGGTCCTGTTCTCCGGCGATATGGATCAGCCGCAGTCCCGGGATCGTACGCAACTGCCGGGCACCCATGGCGATCAGGTCATTGAGGCTCTTGGCTGCCAGGCTGCCTCCGACCACTAGCACGGTCAGGCTGGGTAGCCGGCCACGGTCGCTGCGTTCGATCGGACGCACCGGATTGCCGAGCCGACGGACGCGTGCCTGCGGAAGGTGTTCGGCCGCTTCATCGAATTGAGTGATGATCCTGGCAGCGAATCTGGCGAGCAAGCGGTTGGTGCGGCCGGCGCGCGCATTCTGCTCCATCACGATAAGCGGACGGCCGGTCAGCGGGGCGAGCAGGCCGGGGATCAGCGAGGCATATCCGCCCAGGGCAACCACCGCCTGCGGTGGGCGCTGTTGCATTTCTCGCCAGCAGCCCCAGGCCGTGGCGAGGGCGTGCAGGATCCAACGCGGGTTGAGCAGACGGGGACGCGAGAGGCCGAGTGGCAGGAGGGAGATTGCTGCTGCTGGCACCAGTCGTGCCTCAATCCGCTCGGGGTCACCGATCCAGCGCAGGTTGGTGACATGCTGATCACGCAAAGCCGTGGCCACGGCCAACCCGGGTAGGACGTGGCCGCCGGTACCGCCGCCGCAGAACAGCACCCCGTCGGCACGCACCTCAGGTTCCTTCCGTGGTCGGGCGGCGACCTGGCAGGGTGATGCGGCGGCGGGTGGTGGTTGCTCCGACCGGACGGGAGGTCAGCGGATGCGCCAACAGGTCGCGAGCATTCGCTCGGGCGCAGGCGTCGAGCAGTCCAACGAGGATCAGGCAGATCGCTACTGACGAACCGCCATAGCTGATGAATGGCAGAGTCAGTCCCTTGGTCGGGGCGGATCCGGTGACCACCAGCATGTTCCAGAAGGCCTGCGTGCCGAGGATCATTACTGCGCCGGTGGCGAGGAGACGACGGTGCAGGTCCCGCGACTGGTGGGCAATCATCAGCCCGACGATGACCAGAGCGAAGAATACCGAGGCCACAGCCAGACCGCCGGTCATGCCGAACTCCTCGCAGATCACCGCATAGATGAAGTCGGTGTGGCGCTCGGGCAGAAAGGCCAGTTTGGCTCCGCCCTCGCCTAGCCCGACCCCGGTGGTTCCGCCGCTGCCGATTGCGATGAAGCTCTGTTGCAGATGGTAGGCTGCCGGGCCTTCGGAATTCCATGGATCAATGAAGGCGAAAAACCGTTCGCGTCGGTAACTGACTTCCCACACGGCGACGTAGGCGATCATCGGCAGGAAGGCGACGCCCATCGCGCACAGCTTCGCCCACGGTGCACCGGCCATCAGCATCATCGAGACCAGCACGACGGCCATGACCACCACCGAGCCCAGGTCCTTGGTGACATAGACCAGACCGCCGAGCATGGCGAAGGCGAGCACCGGCAGCACTAGGCCATGTTTAAAGGTGCGGATCCGTTCGGCAGCCCGGCCAAGCAGCCATGCGATGGCGATCACGACCGCGAACTTCGCTATCTCAGCCGGCTGGAGGTTCACAGGTCCCAGATCGATCCAGCGGCGGGCACCATTGATCGATCGACCGATGGTCAGCACCGCCAACAGGGACAGGACGGCGCTGCCGAAGATCACCGCGACCACGCGCCAGTCCTTGAGCCGTTGGACTCCGATACGGCTCAGGATGAGGGCGGCGACCAGCCCGCCGAACATGCCGAGACCCTGCTTGAGCAGATAGGCGTAAGTGACGGTGCCATCTGACCGCCCGCTGGCGGTACCGATCAGCGTGGTCGAGGCGATCATCACTAGGCCGAATCCGCAGAGTGCGGCGACCAGGATGGCCAAGGCGATGCGCAGGCGGTTGGGGGAGTCCATGAGGCTACCTGAGTTTGAGCGTCGCGAGGGCGAGAAGGGCGCAGCAGGCGGCAATGATCCAGAATCGGACGACGATCTTCGATTCCGGCCAGCCCAGGTATTGGAAGTGGTGGTGCAGGGGGGCGCAGCGGAAGACGCGATAGCCGCCAGCGGCCCGGCGCTTGGTCGCCTTGAATACCAGCTTCTGGATCAGCACTGAACCGGCTTCGGCGACGAAGACGGCGCCGACCAGCAGGATCAGTAGTTCTTGTTTGGTCGCCAAGGCCGAGAGGCCGAGCGCTGCGCCCAGGGCCTGCGACCCGGTGTCGCCCATGAAGACAGCGGCCGGAGCTGCATTGAACCACAGGAAGCCCAGGCAGGCGCCGGCGATGGCAGCGCAAAAGATAGCGATCTCTTGTCCCCCTGAGACGTACAGGGCCTGCAAGTGGTCGGCGGTGTCGACACGCGAGACGAGGTAGGCGATGATGACGAACGCGAGGGCGGCGATGAACACCGTACCTCCAGCCAAGCCGTCCATGCCGTCGGTGAAATTGACGCCATTGGCGCACGAGATGATGACGAATGCGACCCATGGGACGAGCAGCAGGCCCAAGGCGACGGCGTGTTCGACCGGGATCATCGGGAAGGTCAGCTGATCGATTGCCAGACGCACGGTGTAATCCAGCGTCCCCAGCTCCTTCTTGTAGAAGCCGTAGGGGAAACCGGCCGGCGAATTGCCTTCCAGCAGGGTCCTGGCGTCATGCTGTCCGACCGCATAGAGCCCGTAGCCGCAGGCCAGGGCGATGAGGATCTGCCAAACCAGCTTGCTGGTGCTGCTGATGCCCTGGGCGCCCTTGAAGATTTTCACCCGGTCATCGCAGTAGCCGAGGATGGCGAATCCGACCAACGCGGTCAGCAGCAGCCAGGGCCGCGCCTCGGTCAGGTCGCAGCACAGCAGCGTGGCCAGGACGATGCAGCCGACCAGGCCAAGCCCGCCCATCGTCGGGGTGCCCTTCTTGCCCTCGCGCATGGCGTCGACCATGGCGGCCCCGTCACCCTTGGCACCGCTTTCGCCGAGCTTCTTGGCGCGCAGCCAGCGGATCAGCGGCGGCATGACCACCAGCATCGAGACGAACGCGATCACTGCTGCCGCGAGGATGCGCGGAGTGACGCCGCCGCAGGTCGCCAGCCAGGGGAATTGCGAGGCAAGCCAGGGGAACATCAGTGGACTCCGCCGGGGAAGCGGAACCCGAAGGCCTGACA
>JBBQCI010000033.1:0-37908 GCA_038318565.1 Planctomycetota bacterium | reverse complement strand
GCTTCGGCATTCGGATTGAGGACGATCTCTTGATCACCCGACATGGCTGCGACGAACTGACCACAGCGATCCCCAAGGATGTGCGCGAGGTCGAGGCGTGGATGAACCGCCTCTTGCGATAACAACAAAAGACGAACCTTTACACATTGTCTAGCCAGGCCCCCGCCCGCCATTGGTACCCTGTCCGGTGTCATGCTTGTCATCAATCAGATCGATCAGGCCGTCGTGACCAATCAGCATGCTGTCGGGCGACCATTGGCCCCATGGTGGACGTTCGAGGTATTCGACCTGTTGGCCGCGACCATCGATCACCAGCTTGCCGGCGCTGTCGCGCCAGGCCCAGCCGGGATAGCGCACATGCCAGCGATCGCCGTCCGCAGATTCGAAGACCGTGTCGACGATCGCTTGGCCACGATCGTCTATCTCCAGTCGGCTCTGGTAGGTGCCATCGACAGATCCAGGAGTCAGCCAGTACACATCCTGCGTGCCCGCTTCAGCTGGCTTGGCGGGCGCTGGCAACTCGGGCTGACGGCGATTCGACCGACCAGCCCGACCGAGATCCGGCATCTCGCCCGTCGTCAGCGCTTGGCGTACTCGCGGATCGGGCTCGCTGGCCACGCGACGCTTGACCTCGGCAACGGCCGCTGGTTCGCCGGCGCGCGCACGCCGGCCCACGCCAGAAGCCTCGCCAAGTCGCCGGCGGAGATCGATCCAGGGTGACGGGGACGCACGTGGTCGCACAGCGTCGACGGCTTCGACAGACGTTCCGCTCGACTCGAGAACATCCTGCCGCGGCGGGAGGTAGACCTCGACCGCCTCTTCCTGACGGGCCGGCCCGGCAGGCACAGACTCGGGTACCTGCGGCACTTCCTTACCAGGGTGAGCGGCGACCTGCGCCACCACCGACAGCCCCGCCGCCAGAACCAGCAAAAGCACCAGCACGAAACGACGGGCGCGGAGCATGGCCCGATCCTAGCTGGCCAGGCTGGCGCGTGGAAGCGCCAGGCGCCGGTCCTCAGCGATGCTCAATCACCTGGCTGGCCGGGAAACGCACCTTCTTCAGTTCGGCATACTTGTCACCGGCCAAGCGATAGCCGACCGGACAGGCGACCACCGCGCGATAGCCGGTGCCGGCCAGGCCAAGGATCTCGTCGTACTTGGCCGGATCAAAGCCCTCCATCGGACAGGCATCGACGCCGAGTTGGGCGCACACCAACATGAACTGTCCCAGCGCGATGTAGCACTGGCGAGCGGCCCATTCGGCGGCGATCGCGCCGCGCGGACCGTAGACCACATCCTTGACCATCATGCCCCTGTAACCGTCGAGCGAGGCCGCCGGCACGCCGCGGGTCGAGCTGATCGCGTCGATCAGGCGCTGCACGTCCGCTTCGCGCATCTCGGTGCGGCCGAGGAACAGAACGTGGTGGCTGCAATCGGTGACCTGGGCCTGATTCCAGCTGACCGGGCGTAGCTTCGCGCGCAACGCCGGGTCGGTAATGACGAGGAACTTCCACGGCTGCAGGCCGTAGCTGCTGGGCGTTGCGACTAGCGAGCGTTCGAGGGCGGCCCACACCTCGGCCGGTATCTTTCGCGCCGGGTCAAAGACTTTGGTGGCGTAGCGCCAGGCGAGGGCGGAGTCGAGCTGGTCTGGGCTGATCGTGGTCATGAGGCGCTTCGTAGGTCGAGCCCTGGCGTTGCAAGGCTGGCCAGTGACAGCTTGCACCAACCGGCCTCGCCAGACCGTCCGCGCCCATGATCCGACTCGACCGCATCACCACTCGTACCGGGGACGGCGGCCAGACTGGCCTCGCCGACGGCAGCCGAGTGGACAAGCACCACCCGCTCATCACCGCCATCGGCTCGGTCGATGAGGCCAACAGTCTGATCGGCGTCTGCCGCATCCAGGCGCTGCCGCCTGACATCACCGAGATCCTGCCGACGGTGCAGAACGACCTCTTCGACCTCGGCGCCGACCTCGCGGTCCCGCCAGGTGGCCCTTACGAAGAGCACCTCAAGCGCGTGAACGATGCTCAAGTCGAACGACTGGAAGCGCTGGTCGCGCTGAGCGCCGCCAAGGTCCCGCCGATGACCACCTTCGTGATGCCAGCGGGCAGCCCTGGCGCATCCTGGCTGCACTTGGCGCGTACCGTGGCGCGCCGTGCCGAACGCGATCTCAGTGCCGCCATCGCCGCCGACCCGGTGCGGGTGTGGAATCCGAATCTGATCCGCTATCTCAACCGCCTGAGCGACTGCTGCTTCGTGTGGGCACGTCGCGCCAACGACGACGGCCGCGCCGACGTGCCATGGATCCCGGGGAAGAATCGCTGAACCTATCCACCGCACAGAGCGCAGAGGCGCGATGAGGATCGGCGTAATCCTGCTCTCGCCTTATTGGTGAAGGCCGCATTCCTCCCGACTCCTTCTCCCCTCCGTGTCTCCGGGTCGCCTGTGAATTCGAATGCGTTTTCTAGACTGAACGCTGTCAACGCGATTGCAGCAGGCGCCACACGCGCAACGGCTCGCTAACGCTCCAGGCCTGGGCATCGCAGCCACGCTGGGTGTGCGGCGCGTCGCCGTCAATGATCTCGGGTATCTGGCCGACGCAGCCGCTATCCATGAGCAGCTCAATCGATCCAAGCCAGGCGCGCGCGCTGATCATTGCGGCGGGAGCACGATCCCACGCTACCGCCACGGCTTCGCAGAAGCACGGCAGCATCCACGGCCACGCCGTGCCGTTGTGGTAGGCAGGTTTGCGCCGACTGTCCTCGTCGCCCTCGTAACGTCCCTGGTAGGGCCGTAACGGATCTGCCAGCATATGCCCGTCGGCCGAGCGAATCTCCAGCGGCGGCTCGACCGGCAGCGGGGCGAGCGTGCGCATGGCGCCGGGCACCAGCAGGAAGCGTTCGCCGGCGGCGCAGGCGCGACGCGCATGGACCCCGCCGATCAAGCCGAGCGAGATCGCCAGGTATTGATTCGGACGCAGGCTGCGGTCGGGCACCGCGTCGGCCACGCTCTGACCCTGAGGTGCCAGCAAGCAGTCGGCAAGCCAGCCTTCGGGTTCCAACCAAAAGGCCCCGAACGAGGCTTCGGCGCGGGTAGCCCATTCGATCCACGGCCCACGTGGCGCGGGCGCACTCTCGCGCGCCAACTGGCGCAGCAGGCGGATCCACAAGGCCTGGATCTCGACCGGATAGCCGGTGCGTGGGGTGCACGCGGGATAGTTGGTGTCCATCCATGTGAAATGCGGGGGACTCCAGGCAAGGCCACTGGCGTGGTCGACGCGGATGCCGTTGGGTGTGCCATCGATCCAACCGGTGGCGATGTCGGCCAGCGCTTGCAGCACGCTGCGACCGGGCGCAACCTCCAGGGCGTAGCCTGGGCAGGTGTTGCGTGCGCACCATTCCTCAGCAGCGAGGGCGTACCACAACGGCGCGTCGCTAGTGTCGCGGTTGGTGGCGTCGTCGCCGTTGAGTAGGTTGGGCAGCGTGCCGTGTTCGACAAAGCGGCCGAAGGCGCGCAGCAATCCCTGCACCTCGTCATCCAGGCCAGCCGCCAACATGCCACGGGCAGCAATGAAGGTGTCGCGTCCCCAATCGAGGAACCACGGATAGCCGGCGATCACCGTCGAGCCGGCACCGCGCTGCACGACGAAAGCCTGCAATGCCGCCGCCATACTGCGGCCAAAGGCGTCCTGTGCCGGAAGATTGGCGCGGGCGACCGCGTCGGCCTGGCGGGTGCTGCGCGCTTCGACAAAGCCGGCGATGGCCGCTGGGGTGGCCTCCTGCGCCTCGGCGTCCAGCACCACGGTGGCGCTTTCGCCAGAGCTCAGTGGCAGGCCAAACCAGCCCGGACTCCAGGCATCGCCGGTTCCGCTCATGCCACGACCAGCCTCCACCGGATGCGGGATGTTTTCGCACCATTCCGCGTCGCCGTGAAATGCACCTCGGTCGGCAGTTACGCGCAGGCGGCGGTCGGCCGCGAAGGCGCAGGTAAAGCCGTCGGCGCGCAGTGTGGTCGCCCCACTGACATGGGCCACGGCACCAGGACTGCGACGGGTCTCGCCGTGGAACGAACGGTCCTCGATGTCGATGCGCACGGTCACCGAGACACGCGCCTCGGGCGGCAGCGGTCGGCCCCAGCGCGGATCCGCAGCCGGCCGCTCGAAGCGGACCACCACGGTATTCCGGCCGTGCAGCAGGTCGATGGTCAACCGCAACTCGACGGTACGGCCATCGCCAGCATTGGCGACGAAGCTCCACTCCGCCGGCGGGCCAGCGGTGAATTCCACGAGATTGGCGCTGTCGAGCGGCGTGATGAAGCCGTCGGCATCGACCCAGGCGCGCAGGCGCTTTGCCAAGACCTGACGGTCGCATGGCGCATCAGCGTGCAGATTGGCGCCGAGGAGGCAGTCGTACTTGCTGGCGATCCTACCCAGGTCGGCATGCAGACGCACCATCGCGCCGCGGCCGTTGGCCAGCAGCACTAGCCCGGCTTGCGCCCGGTGCACCGCCGGATCCGGCACAGCCGGCAGGAAGCGCAGCGAAACCGCAGCCTGTGCCCCAGTGGTCGCGAACCGTTCCAGCAACAACTCGGCAGGACCTTCGATCTCCTGGGGGGTGATCACCGCGACGTGTCCATTCTCGACTGGCAGCGAACGGACGCGCAATGCACGGACGCCCACCTGGGTGGTCAGCGCGGCGGCGAACGGGTAGGCGTCTCGCAGCAGCAGCCAGCTGCCGGGCGGCACCAAGTTGATGCGGTTAAGATCGCGCACCGTCAGCACGGTCACCCGCGGCAGGTCGGCAACCACCGATGCTGCATCGATCGCGGCGATCAGGTCGGTACGCGCGGCGGCGCGGTCGAGGCGGGCCGCAGCGGCGAGGAAACGCACCGGATCGGTGCTGAACCGGCTGGCCAGGTCGCGCCACGAGGCCGGCCCGCAGTCCTCGTTGGGAATGGCGACGTGCAACGCCTGGATCGCAGCGGCGGCCTGGGCTCGGGCGGCACGATACGCGGCACCCGCCAGGCCCTGCGGCTCGCTGGTCGCCGCCAGGCAGCAGGACTCGCCGGGACCAAGGCCTACCGTAAAGCCGTCATCGACCTGAGGGATGATCGCCGGCGCCGCCTGCCCGAGCAGGTCGATCGATGGATGACCCATCTCGCGCATGACCTGGCCGGACAGCCGGATCGACTGCTTAGACTCGGTATCGAGGTTGATCAGCACTAGCACGCTATCTTGTGGACCGGCGTCGCCCGAGCTGTCGCGACGCAGGGCCAGCAGAGGCGAGCCGTCTGGCGACAGACGCACACAATGCGCATCGGCATGAAAGCACGGATGGTCGGCAACCAACCGGCCGAGCGCGCCCAACTCGTCGACCAGATGCAGTGGCGCGTCCCAGTTCAACCCGCGGGCCTGGTGAACCTCCAGTTTTTCTTCGGCCAGCCACTCGACCCCGGCGGTGAAGCCGAAGGCCCCGCCTGGTGCGGTCAGCGCGCACAGGCGATTGCGCAGCAGCGACCACGCCCGGCCGCGCTTGGCCAGGCGCTCGTTGTCGTGTGTCTCACTGTAGTTGACCAGCAAGCCGACGCGGCGGCTCTGGTGCAGCGCGTGGTCGAGATAGCCCGAGATCTGAACCCCATCGTTATTCTGAAACATTTCGGAATAGGCCCATTGCATGCAGCCTTCGGTCAGCAGCGCCTCGGTCGCCGACCACGCCCCGCCCAGACCTTCGAGCAGGAAGACGCAGTCGGGGAACTCCTGGCGCACCCGCGCAGTGATGTAGCGCCACGCCGGCATCGGCACCATGTAGCCGGCATCGCAGCGGAAACCGTCGACCCCGCGCCGGCACCAGATCAGGAAGGTCTCGGCGAGTTCTTCCCACAGGGCCACGTTGTCGTGCGACATCTCGACCAGGTCTTCCCACACCGTTCCCCACGCACCGGGCGAGCGGAACGTGCCATCGTCGTTGCGGTGGAACCATTCGGGATGCAGTTCGTGCAGGCGGGCGCCCCAGCCGGTGTGGTTGATCGCAATATCGAGGATAACATGCGCCCCTGCGAGGTGGGTCGCGTAGGTCAGTTCGCGAAACTGGTCGACGCCGGTGGTGCGCTTATCGAAGTCGACCAGGGCGGGATCGATCGTCACCATGTCCTGGGCGGCATACGGACTCCCGAAGCGGCCCATGCGGGCGTAGGTTGTCGGCGTCGGCGTGACCGGCATCAGGTGCAGGATACGACAGTTCAGCCGCTTCGTGATGTGCGGCAGTTCGCGTATCAGATCGCGCAACTTGCCCGATGGCGGGATCACCGTCCAACCGTGACGATCCATCGCCGCGAGCTGCTCTTCAGCTAACGTATCGCCAGTCGCGGACTCGCCTTTATTGGGGCCGAACATGCGTGGAAAGGCGCAGTAGACGGTATTGCCGCTGCGCAACAGATCGGGGTGGATAGCGATGCCGATGTCGTCGCCGTCGGGCCAATGCTGCCGGCCCTTGGCATCCACAGCATACGCCTTCGAGCGGAACCAGCCAACCTCGGCCAAGGGCAGTTCGATCTCCCAGCCGCCCGCGGTCGGCCGCATCGGCACATCCCGCCACGATGCGCCTGCAAAGGTCCGACCACCGGCATGACTGGCAACGATCTCGTCGCGCAACACCACTGCCCGACCGAGGTTGGTGCGCAGTCGAGCCGTCCAGCCGGGCTGGGCGCCGTCTGGATGGGCCAGGTGAAAGCGCACCCGGTCGCCGACGAAACGCAGCAGGCGGTCACCAGGCACGGGGTCCATTGTCAGTTCGGTCATAGCGTTGCGACACTGGCGGACGGTCCCGATATGGAAGCGATCGCCGTTCAGCGCTTGCATTCGCAGTAATAGAGCATACGCTTTCTTACCATGGGCCGTCCTGCTTTCGTCCGCGACCGCATCCTCAACGCCGCCTTCGATCTGTTTGCCCGGCGCGGCTATGAGGCGGTGTCGACGCGTGAGATCGCGACCGCGGCCGCCGTCGGGCCGGCGTCGATGTTCAAGCATTTCTCGACCAAGGAACAGCTCGGCCGCGAACTCTACGCCCTCGCGCTTGCCCCGATCGAGGGTGAGTTCGCCGCCCTGGCCGAGACCTTGCCCGCGCCGGCTGACGCTGTGCGCGCCGCGGTCGAGATCCTCTACCGCATGTACGACCTGCGTCCGCGTGCGCTCGCCCTGCTCGTCTTCCCGCCACACGACTTCACCCCCTGGCAGGTCGATCGCGGCAACGACGCCTCGGTGCGTGCCGTACTGCAGCGACTGACCGGTCTGGACGACGACGGCGCAGCGGTGCTGTGGGGCGCGATCACCGGCCCACTCGGTGACCGCTTCCTGCACCGCCGCGACGGCCTGATGGCGCCGCAGGCAGCCGCTCACGCCCATCGCATCCTCCCTCTGCTCAACCCGCCGGAGAATCACGCATGAAATCCGTCTCTATCGTCTGCGTACTCCTTGCCCTGGTCGTATTGCTGGTCAGCGCCTGTACGGCGCGGACGACAGCACGTCAGGCCGCCGTAAAGCCCACGTCGACACCATCGAATGGCGTTTATGGCTACGCACTCAGCACCACTGGCGACAGAAAGGCCGCACTTAACAGCAGCATCGATGCTGGCGGAACAAACGTCGAGGGTCTCAAGAAAGTCACGACCAGCGATCCCGCCCCGAACGACCGCGATCTCGGCCCAGGCGCCAATGGCGAGAAGCTGGGCAACCCGCTGCGCGGCCAGGGCGAAGAGGCGGTCGATCCCAGCACCGGTGAGCGCTATGCCCAGGTCGTCGACAACGCCTTCGTGCGCACTGGCGAGCGCGGCGGCGACGCCTCGACCTTCGGACTCGATGTCGATTCCGCGAGCTACGCCAACTGCCGCCGCTATCTGCGCGAACTCAAACAGCTGCCTCCTGCCGGCGCCGTGCGTATCGAGGAACTGGTCAACACCCTGCCGTACGCCTATCCCGCACCCGCGGCCGGCGACAGCGTGCCGTTCCGCAGTTCGACTGCGGTCGCGGTCTGCCCGTGGGCGCCAGAGCACCGCCTCGTGCGGGTCGCCCTGCGCGCCCGCAGCATCGAACGCAACGCGCGGCCGCCGCTGAATCTGGTCTTCCTGGTCGACACCTCGGGCTCAATGAGCGACGCCAACAAGCTGCCGCTGGTGCAGACAGCGCTCCTGCTGCTCGCCGAGCAGATGGGCGAGCGCGACCACCTCGCCATTGTCACCTACGCGGGTAATGCCGGCACCCTGCTGCCGGCTACCGCCGGATCCGACCAGCCGCGCATTCGTGCAGCGATCCGTAGCCTGCGCGCTAACGGCTCGACCAACGGCGCCGGCGGCATCACCGCCGCTTATGCCGAGGCCCACAATGGCGCCACACCCGGCGCGATCAGCCGGGTCATGCTCTGTACCGACGGCGACTTCAATGTTGGACTCACTGGTCGCGACGATCTGCAGTCCCTGGTCGAGCGTGAACGCGCCGGCGGCACTTGCCTCAACGTCTACGGCTTCGGCATGGGCAATTACAAGGACGACACCCTGGAGACCCTCGCCGATCACGGCAATGGCGTGTACGGCTACATCGACCGTGAAGACGAAGCCCGCCGGCTGTTCGACCGCGAGGTGATGGGCCAACTGGTGACGGTAGCCAAGGACGCCAAAGTGCAGGTATTCTTCAATCCTGCCGCGGTCGCCGCCTGGCGCTTGCTGGGTTACGAAAACCGCGTCCTGCGCCGCGAGGACTTCAACGACGACCGCATCGACGCCGGCGACATTGGGTCCGGACACACTGTCACCGCGCTCTACGAAATCGTACCCGCCGGCAGTGCGGTGCCGGCAGCCGGCCCGGCCAGCGACGAGAACCCGTTCCTCGCCCCTGATGCCGCCACCGCCGACCCGACCACCCTGTTGCGCCTGCGCCTGCGCTGGAAGGATCCCGGTGCCACCGACAGCCGCCTGATGGAACACGACGTAGCTGGCGCAATCGGCGAGATGGACGCCGACTTCCGCACCGCCGCGGCGGCCGCCGGCTTCGGCATGCTGCTGCGCCATTCACCCTGGTTGGGCTCGTGCAACTGGAACATGGTGAAGCAACTCGCGGAGGCCGGCGCGACCAGCGACCCAGGTGGCCAGCGCCACGAATTCACCGCTCTGATCGCCCAAGCCCGGGGCTTGACGCCCTGACGAGAACCATGGTTATCTGCCCCGGGGCTTTGTCGCGGCTCGGCCTGAGCAGTTCCAACCGTAGTTACAGCCGTTGCGGCTGGCCGGTAGCAGCCGCACGATCGATCGCCCGGGTCAGACGCAGGGTGGCCAAGCCATCGGCGTAGGTGCAGGGCAGCCGGGCGGAGTCTCCGGCGGTCACGGCGGCGACGAAGGCCTCGGCCTGGCGACGGAAGGCGTCGGGCTCAGCGGCCAGCACCTCCTCAGTTCCGTCGGTGCGGCGGATCCGCGCATCCAGGCCCCAACCGGACAGACGGGCCTCCCAACCACGGGCGCGAAGGGTCAAGCCGACACCGTCGATCTGTTGGCCGGACAGGGCAACACAGCTGGTATGGACGCAGGCGATCGCTCCGGAGGCGAACTGGATGGTCGCGCCCAGCGCATCATCGACATCGAAGTCGGCCACCTCACGGCGCATCACCCCCTGGGTCGCAACCGCGGTGACCGCCACTGCCTCGCCCAGCCAGAGGCGCAGGAGGTCGACGAGATGCGTGCACTGTTCGGTCATCTGCCCGCCTGATTGCGCACGGTTGCGCCACCATGGCGGCCCGGGCATGTCGCCATGCCACCACGCCTCGGCAAAAACCGGCAGCGTGGTGGCGCACAGCGCACGGATGCGACCGACCATGGCCCGGGTGCGGTTGTGATAAGCCGCGCCGGCGATGGTGCCGGCCTCGGCAAAGGCCCGGGCCGCCAGTTCGGCGTCAGCGACGTCGCTGGCGACCGGCTTCTCGACCATCACGCCGCGCACCTTGCCGGCGCAGCCGCGGGCGACGGTGGCGGCAATATGCGGTGGCAGACAGACATAGACGGCATCAAGCCGCTCGGCCGCCAACATGGCCTGCCAGTCGCCATACGGCACGGCCTTGCGCGGCCGGGCGAGGGCCTCGGCTTTGGCCACATCGCGGCCCGCGACGGCGACGAGCTCGGCACCCGAAACCAGGGCCAAGGCATCAAGATGCTGGGGAGCGACCCAACCAGTGCCGATCATGCCGATACGCATGTCAGGTTCCTCGGTGGAGCGTGATGGGATGTGGCATGGGGGACTCCGGTCAGGCTTTGATTGCAGATTGACTGTGTGCGCGAAGAGAAGCCACTGCGCACCTCGGCCGGCAGCAAGGCACTGATGACTGGCGTCCCCGGCAGGAATCGAACCTGCGACCTGCGGTTTAGAAAACCGCTGCTCTATCCAGCTGAGCTACGGGGACGTGCGGCCGGCAATCTGAGCACTTTTACGCCGACGTAAAGCTACGGGCGGCGGCTAGCACGGCGGCCAGGCCGGGATCGCGGCTGGCACGGCGGGTAATGAGCCACCAGCGCTCGTCGACGCCACCGGCGAGGCCGAGCCGTTTCAGTCCGATACCGCTGAGCAGGGTGGCGGGCATCACCGCATCGCCGGCGACAGCGAATAGGCGGCGCAACTCGGGGTCGTCACTTTCGGCAACCACACGCGGACGTACGGCAGATTCCTCGAACCACTGATCGAGTCGACGACGTACTGCATCACCCGGCTCGGGCAGGACCATCGGAGCCCCGTCGAGCAGCTTGGGAAAGGATCGCGGCAGTCGTCGGGCCAGAGCCGGGGCGGCGAAGAAGCCGACTGGCGCGGCGGCCATGCGATGGACGCGGACCTGCGGGTCGAGTTCCGGCGGCGGGGCGCGATCGGCAAGGACGGCGGCCAGCCCCCCTCCGGCAAGATCGTCGAACAGGCGTTCGGGTCGGTCGATGTGGAGACGCAGCAGTGGCGCCCGAGGCACCGCCAGCGCCGGGGCGAATACCGCATGGACCACCGCCTGGGGCACATCTTCGGCGATGCCCACCGGGAGGATGGCCGGGCCAGACTCCTCGACCGCGGCGAGGACGCGCGCGGCTGCGGCCTCGACCTCCTCGGAAGCGTCGGCCACCGCCCGCCCGGCAGCTGTCGGTTCGAGGCCGCGCCCACGCCGGCGAGTCAGCGGGGTGCCCAGGGCGCGCGACAGTGCCGCTAGCTGCGCCGAGACGGTCGACGGGGCGAGCTGCAACGCCCGTGCCGCTCCATGGACGCCGCCGCTGCGCACCACCGCTCGCAAAATCGACAGATGGCGCAAACTGGGAATGCGATCGATCTGCATCGTTCGTTATATGCGAACAATATCATTCGAAGACGCAATGGTATTGTCGACGGGATTCAGCATGGTCCGGACATAGGAAGGGACCCAAACATGCTTCTCTCACTTCAGACCCACGGACTGCCTGGCCGACTCCACGGCGGCTTGCTAGGACTCGCGACCAGCCGCGCCGAATCGGCCTTGGGCCGGTTGACCGACCAGGTGCGCAGCGTCGTGCTGCGTCTGTCCGATGTGAATGGCCCGAAGGGCGGCCTCGACCGCCGCTGCGTCGCCGAAGTCCAGCTGGTCAACGGACAGCGGCTGGTGACGCACGATCTGGGCACCGATTGGGGGGGCGCAGTCGGGCAGGCGATGGACCGGGCTGCAGCCAAGGTCAAGCGCCTGGCCAGCCGACGCCGGACTCTGGCCCGACGCTGACACTGGCGGCCCTAGCCAAACCACGGACGCCGCGCCTTTCAGGCGCGGCGTTTCCGTTCCGCCACTGTGCGGCGCAGAATGCGGCGCAGGAGCTTCGGTTCGAACGGCTTGCGCACATGGCCATCCATGCCGGCTTGTCGACAGCGCTCCTGGACGTCGGGCTGATCGAGAGCGGTGACCGCGATGATCGGGATGGGCGGAAGGCCGCGCTCCCGCTCCAGCCGACGGATCTCGCGAGCGCAAGCCAGACCGTCCATCACCGGCATGAGCAGGTCCATCAACACGACATTGTACGACGCCCGGGCCAGCGCCTCGAGCGCCTCATGCCCGTCGGCGGCGATGTCAACGCGCACGCCTTCGTGTTCGAGTACCGCCTTGGCCAGCAGTTGGTTTACTTGGTCATCCTCGACCACCAGCACGCGCAGCTGAGAGCGGCGATGGGTGCCGGTCTCCTCGCCGGCATCGCTGTCCTCCTGGTTGTCTGGGCGCTCAAAGACCCGACCGACAACTTCGGCAAGACGGGCGATACGCGGCGGCTTGACCAGGCAGGCGGCGAAGCCAAGCCGCTGGGCGTCCGCCTGGGCTGTCCGCATAGCAACTGGTGCCACCAGGATACAGGCGACTCCCTTCGGACAACGGCTCGGCAGATCGCTTGCGCCCGGAAGGTTCGCCGAGACTAGCACGATGCGTGGCGTTTCAGCACCGACGGCGGCCAAGCGGTCGAGAGCCTCGGTGCAACCGGCCGATTCCTCGGGCACCAGCCCGACCCGCACGCAGACGGCGACAAAGGCAGCGCGCGTTGCCTCGTTGGCCTCAACGACCAGGACGCGGGCTCCGAGGGTTGCCCCCGACACCAGCGTGCTGCGCGCCCCAACGCCGGATGAGACCTCGGGTGAGGGTACGCGGATGGTGAAGCAGGCGCCACGCCCGGCCTCGCCGCGACAGCTGATCGTCCCGTCCATGACCTCGACCATGCGCCGGCAGATCGCCAGGCCCAGACCGGTACCGCCGAAACGCCGAGTGGAGGAGCCGTCTCCCTGGCTGAATGCGGCAAACAGTCGGGATCTGGTCGCGGCATCAAAGCCGATGCCGGTATCCTCGACCGAGTACGAGATTGCACCACCACCTTCGTTCAGCCACGCCGCGTGCACAATGATGTGTCCACGGGCCGTGAACTTGATTGCATTGCCGACTAGGTTCATCAGCACCTGACGCAATCGCGTCGGATCGCCGAGGGACCGTCGCGGCAGATCCGGATGCGGATAGATGGCGATCTCAATGCCCTTGGCGTGAGCCCGCTCTGCCAGCATGGCAACCACATCCTCGGCGAGACGCAGCGGATCGAAACGGGTCCGCTCAACCTGCTGATCGCCCTCGGCCTTGGCCAGATCGATCAGATCGTTGAGCAGGGCGAGGAGATTCTCGGCCGATGACCGTACCACCTGGGCATACTCGCGCTGTCGAACATTCAGCTCGGTGTCCAGCAGCAGCCCGGCCATGCCGAGCACGCCGTTGAGCGGGGTGCGCACCTCGTGGCTCATGTTGGCCAGGAATTCACGCTTGGCTCGGTCACCGCTCACGGCAGCGGCCTGGGCCTCGATGAGACTGGCGACCACCCGCACATGAGCGATCGCCTGGGCCGACATCTCGGCAAGCAGGTGGAGGACGGCGAGGTCATCGGGGCCACGTGCCGAGGTTGCCCTGTCCAGGCAGAGCAGGCACCCCCACAGCCGACCTGCGACGATCAGCGGCAGGACGGCGACCGCCCCAGATCCGGCTAGCTCCGGACGTTCCGATATCGGCAACTCGGCTACGCCGACTGCAATCACACGGTTGGCCGCCAATTCGGCCAGCCAGCGAGAGCGGGTCGGATGCCACGGCCGACAGCGCAGATCCGGTTGGTCATCGCGCGTCGCCAATCCGGGTCCGGCCCAAGCATGACGCAGCGAGGAAACCGGCAAGCCGCCGCCAACCGATTCGTGCAGTTCATGCACTTCCAGTCGCTGGCAGCCGAGGGCGGAGCCAACCGTAGCCAACACGGCGGGCAATCTGTCATGCGGATTTTCAGCGGTGGCTAAACCGTGCGCTGCTGAGGCCAGGGCGCTTAGGGCCGACGATACCGATGGCCCGCGACGACTCAGCCAGGCCCAGGCCAGGACGGCGCCGGCGCCAGCTACCCCAGACATCCCGGACGCAAGCATGACGGTCGTTGCATCCACGCGCATACTCTATCACCACTCGCGGTGAACGAAATCTGGATCAACCTATGCCGTCTAACCTGTTTCGCTCACTCGGCTTCCAGCTCGCGCATCAGGGGCGCATAGGTTTTGGCGAACATCGTAAAGATGGTCGCCGCAGCGATCAGCATGGCGAGGCCGTAGACGGCTCCGGTGACTGCCCGAGCCGTCCATTGCAGGCGGATGGCAAATCGTTCGGCGGCGAGCACACGGGCTTGGGCCAGACCCTCCTCCAGCTTACCGGATCGTTCGCCGGTGCGGATCAGTTCCAGCTCGTCACCGGACATGCCGCAGGCGGACAGGGCCGCGACCAGATCGGGCAGGCGGCCCGAGCGGACCGCGACACCGGCCTCGGCCAATCGGACCGCCAGCTCGCGGTTCGCGCAGGCCCCGGCGGCCAGCTCCAGGGCATCTGGCACCAGCAGACCGGCAGACAGGGCAGCTCCGAGCACCGCCGCCGCGTCGGCGATCAGGGCCGGTCGGCACAGCAGGTGGAAGGGCGGCTTCAGCGCAAGCCGTCCCAGCAGACCGGCACGACCGCTCCAGCGTGCAACGCATATCGCCGCGACGACCAGCACCCATACCAACCCCGGTCCCAGCAGCATGGTCCAGGCCGGCATCGACCCCGACATGACCCATGGCAACGGCAGCAACAATAGCGCCAAGTGTATGAGGATTGTGGGATAGATGAGCTTGCCGGTGACTTCGTCCCGCAGGCGGGCACGCAGGGCAAAGGTCGCAGCCAATTGGCGCGCCAGTGGCGGCACCCGGCCAGAGCGTTCGCCGGCCGCCAGCACCGCGCACAGCAGGCGGTCCTCGCCAGCAGCCAGCAGCGCTGCGGACACCGTGGTGCCGGTGGCCACGCTGGCAGCAGCCCGACGGGCACGCGCGCCGACCGTTCCCCCGGCCGCATCAGCTGCCAGGCCAAGCGCCACGTGCGGCGGCAGCCCGGCATCCGTGGTCGAGGCTAGGCTGTCGCACAATCGTGCCTGACGATGCCAAGCGAAGATCGACATGATCACATGATGACCGCTAGTCCGGCCGCGGCTAGTCAGCGACGCCAGCGCGCAGGTGAACGGCCGGTCGCGCTGAGCAGATTGCGCGCCAGCACCCGGGCAGAGGCGTAGCCGCACAGGCGCGCCACGTCGAGCACTGGCAGCGCCGGATCGGCCAGCAGCGCCTGAGCGCGGGCGAGGCGCGCCCGGGTTATGAATGCCCACGGCGCTTCGCCGACCCGCGCCGTGAAGACCCGGGCGAGGTGTTCGCGCGACAGACCATGCGCCGCGGCGATCTCCTTCAGGCTGCGCACCGCGCACGGATCGGCACGGATCGCAGCGATGGCCCGATCGCTCGCCGGGCGTGCGCCAATCACCTGTGGACTTTCGTACAGCTGCATGACGAAGGCATGGATCAATCCTGCCTGCTGCACCGGTGGCAACGAGGCCGCCTCGACCAGGACCAGGGCGCTGGCCAGGACGCCTTCACCATACGGTACGATGCCGCCGTGCAGGCCGACCAGTTCGCGCCAGTGCGCCATGAGCCCGGCACCCTGAAAGGTCAAGTAGGTGCAGGCATAGCCTTCGCTATCGGTCGGGTCGAGTCCGTAATCACAGGCCTCGCCAAAGCGCATCAGCGCCGCGCTGCCCGGCGGCACGCGCAGTCGTCGCCCGCCTTGGCGCAGCGTCAGCGCGCCCTGCCGGGTGTACTGGAAGACCACCGCTCCGTCGGGACGGCGGCGGTTGTCGAACCAGAAGGCGCTGCCGGGCGCCGCTTCCTGCCATGCTGAGGCGGTGCGGATGCGCCAGCGGACCGTGTCCGGATGATCACGATACATCCACCGTATGGTCACTGAAATGTCATGGATGCAATGTATTGCCGATTATCGTTTCATGCATGCATCACGATACAGCCTCATGCTTCGTCTGTTTGGACGGCGACGTCTTGGCCATCGGCAATGCACTGATCAACCGCCGCTGGCAGGTCTGCGACGGTCTGTTGGTGCCACTGGCGCTGACTGCCGGCGACCGCGATTGGCTGCTGCCAGCCAACGTGGCAGGCAGCGTCCCGCCCGCCGCGCCGCCCGCCGCAGCCCGTCGGCCCAGCCTGACCATCGTCCGCGGCCAGGCTGCTCCAGTCGAAGCCGCCTCACTGACCGCAGAACTCGACTGTGGCGATCTCGCCTGGCGGCTGCAGGTATTCCCGGGTGTCGCCGCCATCACCATCCAGTTGCTGCGCTGGCCGGATGGCGACGCGCACCAGGGCCAGGCCGGACGGAGTCAGGCGAGCGGCATCGAAACCGATGGCTCGGTGGCAGCGCCGACCGCCGCCGATGATCTGTGTGAACGGCTACTCCTCGCCTGCCACCACGCTCATGTCCACACCGCCCAGCTGGCCGATCAGACCGACTCGCATGACAACCTCGTCCAGCCGCGCGAACTCCGCCTGGCCACGCCCGAACCGCTGGCGCTGTCTGGCTGCGTCTTTGCGATCGAGGATCCGCTGACCGGCGACGGCCTGGTGCTGCTCAAGCACGCCCCACTGCCGCATGCCCGGCCGCTGCCCTGCCCGGCCGATCTGCGCACCTGGCACGAGGGCGGTCGTCCGGCAGTCTCTCTGCACGGCCACGGAGCCGCGCCCGGTTCGCGCGGTTACGCCTGGACAGTCGGCGTCTACCGCCATGCGCAGACCGGCCGCATCGCCCTGTTGCACGCCATCCAACGCTGTTTCCGCGCGTATGTGCCCGGTCGAGATGGCCTGCTGCTGTCTAACACCTGGGGCGATCGCAACCGCGACGGCCGCATTTGCGCCGCATTCATGGCGCGCGAGATCACCGCCGGGCATGACCTAGGCGTCGATGTGGTGCAGATCGACGACGGCTGGCAGCGCGGCGTGACCAGCAATTCGGTGCACGGTCTCGCCAAGGGCGGGGTGTGGCAGGGCTTTTGGGCAGCCGACGAGCGCTTCTGGGACCATCATTCTGAGCGCTTTCCCGACGGTCTTGCCGGAACCGCGGCAGACGTACATGCTCGTGGCATGGCTTTTGGTCTATGGTTCGCGCCCGACAGCGCCGGGGATTTTCGCAACTGGCGGCGCGATGCCGATGCGGTACTCGGCTTCTGGCGAAACCATGGTGTCACCCAAGTGAAGATCGACGGGGTCAAGGCGCACAGCAGCCTGGGCGAAGCGAACCTGCAGCGCTTCTTCGCTGCTGTGCTTGCCGAAAGCGCTGGCGCTATCAGCTTCGACCTCGACGTCACCGCCGAGGTGCGCCCCGGTTACTTCGGCGCCATATCTGCCGGACCACTGTTCGTCGAGAACCGCTACACCGATTGGCATCGCTGGTGGCCGCACGCCACCCTGCGCAATCTGTGGCTGTTGGCGCATTGGGTTAATCCGCTGCGCCTACGCATGGAATTCCTCAACCGCCAACGCAAGGCCGAGAACTATGCCGGCGACCCACTGGCGCCGTCTGTCTATCCCGCCGACTGGCTGTTCGCCTCGATCATGGTCGCCAGCCCGCTCGCTTGGTTCGAGGTCAGCGAACTGCCGGCCGAAGACGCCGCCGGGCTACGTCCGCTGATCGCGCTGTGGAAGCAGCACCGCGCCCGACTGCACGGCGGCACCATCCATCCGGTCGGACAATGCCCGAGCGGGGCCGCAGGCAGCGGCTTCTGCTCGCTCGATGCCGATGGCCAGGGCGGCTACCTCATCGCACTGCGCGAACCATGTGCGCCGGAGACGGCGACGTGGGCATTGCCACTTGCGGGGGCATGGACCACAGAGGTGCTGGCCGGGGCCGGCAGCGTGGCAGTCGATAGCCGGCAATGCGCGGCGATCAGCTGGGACGCCGCACCGGGCTACCTCTTCGCCCGGCTATGCCGTACCGACTGACGCTCAGGCGATGCCGAACAGGCGGAGGATGTCGAGGCCGCAGATGTACAGAAACAGGGTACCGACCAGCACGACGCCGGCATACATTAGCCCGTTCTTCAGCCAGATCGGGAGGGGACGGCGGATCGCCGTCTCGACCCCGAGCATCACCAGCTGGCCGCCATCGGTGATTGGGATGGGTAGCAAGTTGACGACGAACAGGTTGAGGCCGACCAGGGCGACCAGCTTGAGGAACGAATCGAAGCCCATCAGTTCGGCCCGGGCCTTCAGCTCGCGGAAGATGCCAATTGGACCCATCAGGCTCTTGTTCGCATCGACCCCACCCTGCTCGGGCGACCGAAACAGGCGTGGCAGCAGCAGCACGCTCTTGACCACGAGATTGTAAGCGGCGTCGTTGACCAGATCGATGCGGTCGGCAAATCCGGTCGGCTTATACGGCAACTCTTCCCGATCGAACATTACCGCGGTCCCGATCGGCGCCGCCTTGAGGATCGCACTCTGCACGCCGCCGGCGCCACGCACAACCTCCAGCACGGCGCTGTCGCTGACCATGCGGGCATCGACCAGCCAGTCGCCCTGTCGCAGCGATTTAGCTGCCGATCCCAGGCGCGGGCTTGGCACGGTGCGCAGTTCGCCGGAACGGGTCTTCACCACGATGGCGGTATCGTGCGTCTCGGCCACCTGGGTGCCGGACAGCAGATCGGCCAATCCAAGCTCCGGTTTGCGGCCAGCGATCTTGCCGAGCAGACCAGGATCACGGTAACGGTTCTCCTGCTTCCAGGCAGCAAGATCCAGGCCCAGCGGCAGCAGGAAGGCGGAACCACCGGAGATCCACGCGATGGAGACATTATCCTCGGCCGGGTCCCACCCGACCAGGGCGTCCCCAGGCTTCACGCCGATCTTCTCGATCAGTCCTTTGCCGCCATCGAGGGCAGGCGGAAGCACGGCCAGGACGCCACGATCGACCGCGTCGATCGCAACGCCGATACGCGCCACGCCGTGGATCCGCGCTGCCGTCACGGTGCCGGAAACCGCCGATCCAGTGCGATCGACGACCAGCTCAATGCTGCCCCGACTGTCGAGGCCAGCCCGCACCAGGGCCAGAAAATGCGACGCTCCGCACACCGCGACACCATCAACCGAGCGGATCCAGTCACCCGACTTGAAGCCGGCCTTGCCGGCAGGGCCGTCGGCGATAACGGTGGCGAGGCGAACCGGCACACCGGCACGCACATCAAAAGCACCGTCATAGCCAGCATAAGTCACCGTCAGTTCCACGCGCTTGCCGCCGCGCTCGACCGTCACCGCCACCGGTTTGGCGAAGTGGCGGGCAAACCGGTCCTGGATGTCCTGGCCAATCAGGCCGGAGACGTCTTCGCCGGCGATCGTCAGGACACGGTCAAAGCGCTGCAGGCCGTCGGCCGGGGCGTCGATCGCCAGGACGACGCGATTGCTCCACGGGAAATCAATGCCGAGACTGGGTCGACCGAAGCGGCCATCGAACACCGGCTCGACCTGGGGGGCGCCCGCCGCGGGCAGGTGCACGGGCGCGCCATTGCGCTCAACCACCAGGCTGAGCGGACGTCCGCCGGCGAAGATGACCGCGGTCATGACGTCGTCGAACGAACGGACATGATCGCCGTCGACCTCGACGAGACGATCACCGCGCTGCAAACCCAGACGCGCGGCCGGACTTTCGATGGGCAGGCCACGGTGATCGACCACCACCGGAATGACGTCGCCGACCACCGGATGGAACACCGGCATGCCCCAGGCGACCAGGCCAAGGAGGATGGCGTAGCTGCTGATCAGATTGAAGAGCACGCCGCCGAGCAGGATCATCGCCCGCCAGCCCGGAGTCTTGGCCAAGTAGCTACGTGGATCGGGCTTGACCGGCTGATCGGTGCCAGACGGCACATCTTCCTGGCCGAGCATCTTGACGTATCCGCCCAGCGGCAGCAGCGACAGGACGTAGTCGGTCTCACCGTAGCGCTTCTTCAACACGACCGGGCCGAAACCGATCGAGAACACATCCACCCGAACCCCCGCCCACTTGGCAAAGACGAAGTGTCCGAACTCATGGATGGCTATGACGAATGCGAAGCCCAAGAGGGCCATCAGCACATAACCAATGTAGGCGAGGGTTGCGATCACGGCGGGGAATGATCAGCCCGGTTCGGCCATTGAAAGGGGAGATGGGCGCAGCCTAAGGGGGCCCGCGCAGCCTATTTGAGCTTCACTAACAACGGCACCATGTCGCGACCGACTTTGGTCAGCTCGAACGCGAAGGTGTTCTGGGTCTTCCAACGGAACTCGGCACCGCAGGCCTGGGCCTTGACCAGATAGGGCCAGACATGCTCCAGTTCAGCCTTCAGCTGCGCGGCGGTCATCGTTCCGCGGGCAGCGACTGTACCGCCTTGAACCAGCTCGCCGAGATCGGTGTCTATCGCCCCCAGGCGGGGCAGCTCGCGGACAAGGTCCTCGGTCCGCACCGGGCCGCGGTGGCGCGACATGGCGAGGACGATATGGCGGCCACGGTCTGAGATCGGTTTCACGGCCATGCCATCACCCTAGCACAGCTGGCATGCAAAAGGAACGACGATCAGGCTGCAGCTGGCAGTGATCCTCGTCACGACTACCCCAGCTTGGATCGCTGATCGGCGCTCAGTTCAATCGCTGTCGCCGAGCCGCCGGCGCGCAACCGCTCCCACAAGGTGGCCAGCTGTGGCGGGAATGGTGCCTCAATGTGCAGTGGCTCGCCGGTCATCGGATGCGCACACTCAACCACCCAGGCATGCAGGGCCTGGCCGGGCAGCTCGGCGATCAGCTGGCCGTAGACCCAGTCGCCGACCAGCGGGTGTCCGTGATGGGTTGCGTGAACACGGATCTGGTGCTGGCGTCCGGTGTGCAGCTCTAGCCGAATGATCGCGTGGCTGCCGTCGCTGGCGACCTCCTCGACGTGATATTCGGTGTGGCTGGCCTGGCCATCCGGCAGCACGCCGCGGCGTATGGTGTGTTCGCCAAGCGGCCCGAGCGGCTCGCGCCAGTCGCCGTCACGCGGTTCCGGCACACCGACGCAGATCGCCCGGTAGGCCTTGCGGATGGAGCGTTCATCCAGCTGTGCGGCGAGGCGCTGGTGGGCCGTGAGATCGCAGGTCGCGATGACGATGCCGCTGGTCTCGCGATCGATACGGTTGATCAGCCGCACCTCGTTGGGATCGATGCCCTGGCTGACCGCCCAATCCTGCAGTTGGTTGAGCAACGTGCCCGAGAGCTGCTTGCCGGCGGGGTGCGTCAGCTGTCCCGTTGGCTTGTTGGCGAAGACGACATGGCGGTCGTGCCACAGCAGATCGAGGGGCGGCGGGCGGTGGCCCTCGTCAGGCAACGGGGAGACGCGCAGCTCGACCTGGCGGCCTGGCACCACCTGCCAGCGCGGCCCCACCACCTGGCCATCGACCAGGCAGCGGCCGTCCCCGCTCCACCGCTCCAGCAGTTCGTCGGGCCAGCGCGGACCGATCGCCCGCAAGTAGCGCGGCAGCAGCCAGCCGAGCCCATGCCGGCGGCCGGTAACGAAGCGGAAGGTGCGCTCACCGCCCTCGACGACGCGCTTCTCGACCTTGATCTCGTTGCGGATCAGGGCGTGCATGGCGGAGTCGGGATGTGTTATCATGTCATGCCAACTGCTGGGATGGTGCGTCCGCGCGAGGCGGTGCTAGTCTGGCTTCATGCACATGCGAGAATCCGTCTTCTGCCTGCTGACTGCGGCTGTGCTCGGCTGCGCTGACCAGACACCAGGAGTGCACCTGGATCAGGTTGCCAGCGGCCCGGTGCAAGCCGGATTCGCCATCCGCATACCCGCCAGCTACGCTGATCGGGCACTGGTCGACTTCCCACTGGTGCGCTCGCCAGTCCTGGTGGCAAACCGGGCTTTCGCGGCGTCGCCGACTGGGCTGAGTCAGAAGGCGTCATCCTGGTGTCACTTCATGTAGCCTCGGCAAACCTGCCAGAACGCCTCAATCCACAGTTCAAGGCCGTCCTGGCGACGGTGATGGCTGACTACCGCATCGAACCCGCCTTGCGCTTCTGTGCAGACACCCACGGATTCGTCAATACGGAGATTGCCAAGAACAAAGACACCGTCTGGGGCGGCTTCATCTACTGTGGCGACGTACCCTGGACTAAGCCTGCCACAGCAAGCGTGTGCATGGGATTCATCCCCGGTCCACCAAGGGAAGGCTGGAATTCCGTCGCGATGCAAGGCGGGTACGTGAACACGCTGGCTTCCTTTGGCTTGCCGTACCGGCTGACCGGAATCCCCGAAGACGCCAAGACCTGGGATGTCACCGACGATGTGCGCAGACTGCTCGACTGGATGCTGTTGTTCCAGCGCTTATCGCATCCGACCCTGAGTCCGGCAATGAAGAAGGCGGGACAAGAACGCCTGGTTCAACGCGTCGCCTCGCTGTCTGCTCCGCCTGCTGACGTCAACCAGGAGAAACGTCTGCTGGACTGCGACCGCCTGCTGGACATCGAGCTAGTCGCCAAGAGCAAGCATGCTGCCGCATTGCGGATCGCATGGTGCGATGCCGGCATGGCCCTGGCGATGGCCGAGACCGAAGCCATCCCCAAAAATCGACGGCTAGAGTTCGTATCTGGCGACGAACGGTGCATGGCTATGCCGGCGACACAGCGCAAGATTATGCAGAACGCCATCGCTGAACTCCGCAAGGACAAGACGGTACGCGCCGATACCGAGAGCCGGACGGCTCTGGTGGCCGCGCATAAACTCGACCAAGATCGCCGCAGTGGCCGTACCAAAGGCAAACCCGACGTACTGCTACGCACCTCCATCATGGCCTTTGAAGATATCCGCAAGCGCTGGCCCGACAGCGAAGCCGCAACGGCCGCGGCTAACACTATTTCGCGTCTCGAGCTGGAGCTGCGATGAGCGCCGTCCGCCTACTATGCGTGTTAGCCTGCCTCCTCGGCGCCTTGGCAAGTGCCGAGAAAGATCCATGGGGCAAGGACATCCCTGTGCATCCATGGATGGGCCAGACCTGGCCGATGCGCAGCCGGGTCTGCGCCAACTACACCGCCGGCATCGCCTGCCGCATTCCCTACCACCTCCTGCCACGCGACCAGGACGTCGCCGCTTATAGCCGGATCCGAGCGAAGACCGTCTGGATCGACACTGGTAAAACCGCCAGCGGTCAGAACTCGGTCAAGGAATCGACCGTGGAGGAATGGGAGGGCGAACCTGCCGTTCGCCTGGTCAGCGAGGCCGCTGCGCAGGCGCCTTCCGATCTCAAGGCGGTGGGCGACCGACTGGCCGGTCCCGGGCTGGAATGGAAGCCGTACGACTACTACCTGGCCGACGTTCGGCGTCCGTTCGCCGCTGCGACCTATGCGCCGCCTGGAATCACCGCGCTGATCGGGGTTGGCAAGGGCCGACGGGCTCTCGTCCTGTATTACCAAGCGTATTGCACTGCGGTGGTGCTCAGCGGAGACATCGCCAACATCGACGGCCTGCTCGATCAGGTTCAGGTGATGACCACGGACGCAAAAGGCGTTCGCATGACCTGGGCAGAAGCCCAGGGAACTAAGGGCGTCTGCCTGACGGCCGAAGGTCTGCCGGGCAAGTCGCCAACAGCACCGGTCGCGTGGAAACAGGGACTGGGCATTGAGACCCGCCATTACCAGGTCACCGGCAACATACCCTCCGCCAAACTTGCCGCCCGGGCGCGCGATCTTGAGGCCCTGTACGCCGCCTATGCTAAGTTCTTCGAGGCCCAGAACGATGCGCCGCTGAAGTTTGAGGTGCATATCTCCGACACCTGGGCGACCTTCCAAGAACTGTGCGCCGCCTGCGACAACAAACTGGACGTCGCGCCAGGCGAGATGATCGGCGGGTTCTTCGTCCCATCCCAGCAGTCGCTGTGGATCTACGAGGAGAGCGGCAAGCTCGGTGGCCCTTCCACGTCGATCGAACATGTCATGTGCCATGAATGCTCGCATCAGTTCCTGCACATGGCCTGCAACGGCAGCAGCCATGTCCCGACCTGGGTCAACGAAGGCATAGCCGTGTATTTCGAGAACGGCGTGCTCGCCAATGGTCGCTATCAGTACCGCGATCCGGTCGATCGCATCAAGGAGCTCGCCGGGATCTACCGCAAGACGCGGACCACGGTTGCACCGTTGAACCACTACCTCGACCATCACGGCCCCATCTCCGCGGTGTTGTATGGCGAGGTCTACGCCATGGTGCATTACTGGGCCTTTGGCTCGCCTAGTGGCAAGACGCGTTTCCGCGCCTACTGGAAGGCGCTACGTGCCGGAGAAGATGGAGCCAAGGCCTTCGAGCGCATCTTCCTCGTCGACATGGCAAAGAAGACCGGTTCTCGGCAACTGGCAATCGACAATTGGCGCGAATTATTGACGCAGTACGTGCTAACCGACCTGAGCAGGCGATAGCAGTCAAGGCTCGCCATTCGTGTGAAATCGCGGTGCGAGCGTCAGCGAGCTACGGAGCGCATCGTCAATCCTCACGAGCGCAGGCAGAGATCACCATTCGCCATTCGTCATTCGAGTAAAATCGCGGTGCGAGCGTCAGCGAGCTACGGAGCGTGTGTCCACGAGCGCAGGCGGCGAACGTGAGTGAGCCAACCGTCTCGGGTCCAGGGCGGCGAGCCCTGGTCGGGGGTCCTAGGGGGTCGAGACCCCCTAGATGCCAGAAACACCAGAAGGCCGCATGGTGGGAAATAATATAACGTCGCGAATATTCGTCTTGCCGGTGAACAACATGACCAAGCGATCGATGCCGATGCCCTGACCGCCGCAGGCGGGCAGGCCGTGGTCCAGCGCGGTGCAGTAGTCCTCGTCGATCTTGCCGTCGACGATGCCGGATTCCTTGTCCTTGGCCGCGGTGGCCTCGGCAACCTGAGCACCGAAGCGGCTGCGCTGGACGTCGGGGTCATTCAACTCGGTGTACGCGTTACCGACTTCCATGCGGCACATGAACAGCTCGAAACGCAGGGTCTTGGCCGGATTCTCGGGGTGCGCCTTGCACAGCGGAGTCAGCCAGGTCGGTTGGTCGGTGATGAACGTCGGTTCGGTCAGGTGTGGCTCGACGAGGTGTTCCCACACCTCGTTGGCCATGCGGTCGTAGGTGGCGAAGTCCTTGGGATCGCGACCCAGCTTCCGGCACACCGCCTCGACCGCCGGCTTGTCGTCGTAGTCGACGCCGCCGAGGGTCTTCATCGCCTCGTGGTAGGTGAAGCGGCGGAATGGCTTGTCGAGGTCGACGGTGAACTCGCCCCACTTCAGCGTGCGCGTGCCCAGCACCTTGTCGGCGAGGACGCGGAACAGCTCCTCCGAGAGATCCATGAGCTGACGGTGGTCGGCGTAGGCCATGTACCACTCGATCATGGTGAACTCGGGATTGTGCCGTGGGCTGATGCCTTCGTTGCGGAAATTGCGGTTCAACTCGAAGACGCGTTCGAGGCCGCCGACCAGCAGACGCTTGAGGTACATCTCTGGCGCGATGCGCAGGTAGAGGTCCATATTGAGCGCGTTGTGATGCGTCACAAACGGCCGGGCCGCGGCGCCGCCGGGAATCGGCTGCATCATCGGCGTCTCGACTTCCAGGAACTGCCGGTCGGTGAAGAAGCGGCGGATCTCGCTGACCAGACGGCTGCGGGTGACGAAGACGTCAAGCGATGCATCGCTCTGCATGAGGTCGAGGTAGCGCTGGCGCGAGCGCACTTCTTCGGACAGCTCTCCGGTATCGGCGCCGGCCTGGTGCGGCGGCGGCAGCATCGCCTTGCCCAACACGGTCAGACTGGTGACGAATAGCGAGATCTCGCCACGGCGGGTGCGGCCGACCGCACCTTCGACGCCGATCCAGTCGGCCAAGTCGAGTGTCTCAACAATCTTCCAGCCCTCCTCACCGATGCTCTTGAGGTCGACGAACAGCTGGATGCCACGCTCTTTCTTGCCCTCGGCGCCATCAATGTCGGCACGCCCGGCCAGCGCCTGCTGACGGTAGGCGTCGGCACGCGAGCGGTCGTAGAGCGTGGCGAAGAGCAGCTTGCCGGAATTGCGCAGATTGCCGATGCGGCCGGCCAAGCGCACCACTTCCGAGCGCGGGCTATCAGGGGCCGGCCCGGCCAACGCGCGCGCGGCAACACAACTGTGAGTGGTCGCGAACCGGCTGCCGAAGGGGTCCTGGCCCAGGTCGCGCACCTTCTGCGCGTTGGCCTGGCGGGCGGCACGGTATTCGTTCTGGTCGGGCGTCGTCGTCATGGGGCGACTAGCCTAGAAGTCCGACCCCGGCGGCAATCGCCGCTTCCTCGACTTAGAGCCGAGCTGCCGCGCGTTCGGGCGTGTCGGCGGTCGGCACCTGCACCGCGTCGGCGATGCTCGCGGCGACGATGACGATCTGGCCCTGGGTCGACAACTCGTGGGCCAACAGCGCCAAGTCGACGCCCGGCAGGCGCGACGGGTGCAGCCACAGCGCGGCGATGCCACGGGCCAGCAGCGCTTCCGCCACTGCCTGGCAGCGGTCGGCGGCTGCGCCGACGCCCATCGCCAGGATGACGCCACGATGGCCAAGCAGACGGGCGCGCACGGTGGCGGCGTCGCCGCCTAGTTCGCTGGCCGTCTCGACCGATTGCAGCATGCCGGCCGCGACCGTCGCATTGTTGCCACGGTCGATCAGGATGAACGAACCGGTCGCGCGATTGCGCGCATACGGATCGGCGGGGATCGGGCGGGCCAACTCGATGGTGACACGAGCGATACCGTTCAGCGCCAGCACCTCAGACGGCTTGCGTTCCAGCGTGTTGATGTCGACGAGGTGATTGATCGCCACCACCTGGCCGGGCACGTAGCCGACCGACGAGCGCACCCAGTAGGTATAGCCAACGCGCAGCGGCTCTTCGTGCATCCACACCAGCATGGCCTCGGCACGGCTGACCAGATGCGGGACGTTGCCCGGATGCACCAGCATGTCGCCGCGCGAGCAGTCGATCTCGTCGTTGAGCTGGATGACGGCGGCCTGCGAAGCGAACGCCTCGACCACGCTGGCCCCAGCGATGGTGATCGCCTTGACCGTGCTGGCGCGCCGACTGGGCAGGTTGATGACCTGGTCGCCGACACGCACGACGCCGCTGACCACGGTTCCGGCGAAGCCGCGGAAATCGAGGTTGGGGCGCAGCGCGAGCTGGACCGGAAAGCGGAAGTCGTCGAGGTTGCGGTCGGAGGCGATCGACACCTGTTCGAGGTGCGACAGCAGGGTCGGGCCGTGATACCACGGGCAGACCGTGCTGGGACGGGCGACGTTGTCGCCATCGAGCGCCGACACCGGGATGACGTGGACATCAGGCAGGTCCAGCCCGCCGGCGAACGCAGCGAAGTCGGCGCTGATGCGATCGAACACGTCCTGCTTCCAGCCGACCAGGTCCATCTTGTTGATCGCCACCACGACGTGGCGGATGCCGAGCAGCGAGACGATGAACGAGTGCCGCCTGGTCTGCTCCTGCACACCATAGCGAGCGTCGACCAGGATAATCGCCAGTTGGCAGGCGCTGGCGCCGGTCGCCATGTTGCGGGTGTACTGCTGGTGTCCGGGGCAGTCGGCGATGATGAACTTCCGCTTCTCGGTCGAGAAGTAGCGGTAGGCGACGTCGATGGTGATGCCCTGCTCGCGCTCGGCCTTCAGGCCGTCGGTCAGGAGCGCTAGGTCGATGACGCCCTTGCCGGTGGTACCGTGGCGTTCGGAATCCTTGGCCACCGCCGCCAGCTGGTCCTCGGGCACCAGGTCGGTGTCGTACAGCAGGCGACCGATCAGCGTACTCTTGCCGTCATCGACACTGCCGCAGGTCAGGAATCGCAGCAGATCTTTCTGCTGATGCTGGGTGATCCAGGTATCGAGTACTGCGGACATGCGTGATTCCAGAATCGAGGTGTCGTAAGGTGATCGTGGTGCGAGCGTCAGCGAGCTACGGAGCAAGGAACGTGGAACGGAGGCGGTGAGCGTCAGCGAGCCAACCGACGCCCGTCCAGGGTGGAACCCTGGTCGGGGGGTGCCGGGGGGCTGAGTCCCCCCGGTGGCTAAAGGCGCTAAAAATACCCCTCGCGCTTCTTCACTTCCATCGAACCAGCCTCGTCGTGGTCGATGACCCGGCCTTGGCGTTCGGAGGTGCGCGAGACGAGCATCTCCTCGATCACCTGCGGCAGGTTGTCGGCCAGCGATTCGACGGCGCCGGACAGCGGGTAACAGCCGAGAGTACGGAAGCGCACGCTCTTCATCACCGGCTGCTCGCCGGGTTCCAGCGGCATGCGCGCATCGTCGACCATGATCAGGTTCTTGCCGCGGCTGACCACCGGGCGCGGCGCCGCCAGGTACAACGGGACGATCGGCAGCTTCTCGAGCAGGGTGTACAGCCAGACGTCCAGCTCGGTCCAGTTGGATAGCGGGAAGACGCGGATGCTTTCGCCCTGGCGCACCTTGGTGTTGTAGTCGGACCACAACTCGGGGCGCTGATTCTTCGGATCCCACTGGTGGAAGCGGTCGCGGAAGCTGAAGATGCGCTCCTTGGCGCGGCTCTTCTCCTCGTCGCGGCGCGCCCCACCGAAGGCGGCGTCGAACTTGTAATGGTCGAGGGCGGCCTTCAGGGCTTCGGTCTTCATCACCCGGGTGTGGACCTGGCTGCCCGAGGCGAACGGGTTGACCCCCGCCTTCACGCCGTCCTGGTTGATGTGCACGATCAGCTTGCAGCCATAGGCCTTGGCGGTCATGTCGCGGAAGCGGTACATGTCCTGGAACTTCCAGGTCGTGTCGACGTGCAACAGCGGAAACGGGATCGGCGCCGGCTCAAAGGCCTTCTTGGCCAAGTGCAGCATTACGCCACTGTCCTTGCCAATCGAATAGAGCATGACCGGGTTCTGGAACTCGGCCGCCACTTCACGGATGATGTGGATGCTCTCGGCCTCGAGCTGTTTGAGGTGGTTCAGCTGGTGCATCTGCACGCCGGGAACGGTAGCCGTCATGGTGGGGCGGGACGTTAGGGAGGAGTCCCCAGGGGGCAATGGACGGTGCTTGGACCCTGCTCGCTGCGCTCTAACATGGCTCCGCCGCGCTGGACGGCCGCGACCATCGTCTCCCCGGGCAACCGGGTCGCGGTGATCGAGGAAAGTCCGGGCTTCGCAGGGCAGGGTGGTCGCCAAATGCGACCGTCTCCCGTCACAAGGGGATAGGGACAGTACAACAGAGAACAGACCGCCGGCGAGCCGCAAGGCCTGCCGGTAAGGGTGAAACGGTGGGGTAAGAGCCCACCGCGCGACCCGCGAGGGAAGCGGCACGGCAAACCCCACCCGGAGCAAGTCGAGTCTGATGAGGTGCTGCCCGCACCGTTTGAGTCAGGCGTCAGGCGCTAGATGGGCCGGGGCAACCCGGTTCGCGAGAGAAATGGCCGTCATCTACAGAACCCGGCTTACAGGCGCGCTTTGTGACCAGACACCCCAGCCGCAAGGCTGGGGTGTCTGCTGTCTGGACTCTACCAACGCGGGTCGGGCGACGGCTGGGGAATGAAGCGCTCCGGCGAGGCAGTCTGCGTCGGGTCCTCGATCATCCAGTAGCGCGCCTGGCCATGGAAGGCGGCCCACGAGCTGAACGACGACGGCGGCCCCATGACCAGGTCGCAGCGCGACAAGGCGTGCAGGTCCTGCACCAGATGGCCCGGCCCAAGCGCCACGCGCAGTCCCGGGAAGTCGGCGGCGGTGAACCGGCCGTTGCCGCACACCAGAAAGGCGATCCGCCGGCCCGGGTGGCAGGCCGCGACGTCGGCCATCAGGCGGGCGTAGACCGGGACCTCGTAGAAGAAGCGACCACCAAGGTGGGTGCGGTAGTCGCCATGGCGGATATGCACGCCCACCACGAGCTCGGCGTCCCGGCGCAGCCCGGCTACCACCTGCTCGGCAGGAAGGCGATGACGCTCGATCGGCGTCAGCAGGGCGCGGATGCGTTCGCCGTGACGGGCGCACCAGGCATGTTGGCGGAAATGGTAGTTCTGGAACGCCACCAGGCGCACCCCGCCAGCCTCGGCGCGATCCATGATCGGCTCAAGGTCCTCATGCATGGTGTTGGCCGCCTTGGACCAGCCCATCGGCGTGGTCGGCAGGCGATGGACCACATAGGCCGTCGCCCACAGTACCCGCCCGCCACAGAAGGCGGCCTGCCGCTGCCACATCCAAGGAGCCCGGCCACCGCCAACGCCGGGCACCAGCAAGCGATGGCTGAACCCAACGAAGTCGGCGGCATATTCGCACAGCGCAGGATTCAGCAGAGTCCAGCCGCGTTCATACGCCGCGCCTAGCAGATGGGCACACACGACCAGGCGGTTGCCCATCTGGCCGGTCTTGTTGGACATCAGCAGGAAACGGGCGGGCATTTCAGCGCTTGTGGTTGAAATACGACAGCGTGGTGCAGCCGCGGGCCAGTGCCCGCCGCCGATTGAACCAGTGGTAGAAGCGGTGACGTCGCCGCAGGTCTCGATTGCGGCCCATCCCGCGGAGGAAGGTACCCGGGTGTCGCTGCTGCAACCAGTAGCCGTAGGTCTCGTACTCCGAGAAGGACGACATCTCGGTACGGTCAATCGTCGCCAGAATAGTCTGGCTCCATGACAAGCCTGGGTGCCGAGACTCAATCTCCTGGATCAGCTGGTCGAGTCGACGGCAATTGAACACCATGTAATTGGTGATGAACGAATCCTGCCGTCCGGGCTGAAACCCAAGGAGAGATTCGATGGTGGAGAAATACGGCAGATGGTACTGATCCCCCCGGTCGAACACCGCCTGGCCTTCCACCATCACCTGCACCGGTGTGATCGCCAGGGTGTCGCCATCCCAGATCAGATAGTCGGCGCTGGTCGCCAGGCGGCGCACCCCCCACTTGAGGAGTTGCTGGTAATACCAGCCCGTGCGCACCTGTCCCTTGACCACGATGGATGGCATCTCCGCACGAGGCGGAATGTCCGGCACCTGCTGTGCTGGGATCAATTCTGCCCCAGCCCTGCGTAGTGCCCGGCTGGCCAGAACCTCGGGGAATTCCGACACCACCACGATGCGGCCGGGGCTCGGGGACAGGTACCGGCGCAGCGACGTGATGGCCAGGGGGGCCACCGCCAGATCCTTGGCGTGCAGCGGGATGAACACGTCGATACCAGCCATATCGTGCCCAATCTCCCCCAGGGCATCCTCATCGGCCTCGGCCGGGAGTCAATTCTCCCTGGCCACGTCTAGCGCGGCAGATTCAGCGGATCTGGCAAGGCCGCCATCACCGCGGCCCACTCGCCGGGCAATGGGGAGGAGTCCATCCCGCGTGGAGCAAGCAGCGTGCGATCGCGACGCAACTCGGCGAGGGGCGCGGTCAAACGCTGGCCCTGATGCCACAGTTCCAGCCGCTCCAGGAGGATGGCCTGGCCATCGCGACTCAGCCCTGCCGAAGCCGCTGCTCCTAGCACCGGTGCGCCCTGCCAGGTTCCGGCGATGTGCACCGGCCCATCCAGGGTCAGCAGACCTTTGGCCGCACTCCACGATCCCGACGGGGCGTTGATCGCAGCGTCGAAATCCGGCAGGACGGCCCGTACGCGCAAGCGTTCCAAAATAAGGCGGTCGAAGCGCACGCCTTCCTGCCGGATGCTTTCAGCGACCACTACGGTGGGCGTGGAACTGTGCGGATCCCACACATTGACCACGACCGTGCCGCTCGCTCCGGCGGGTGGCAGCGGTGGGGCCGCGGAGCCGCACGCGGACACCACCATCACTGCCGCAATCAGGATCAGCCGCTGCATCCCGGCACCCTAGCGGCGGACCCGGCATTCGCACGAATTGCCGGAAGTCTTGACTGGCCATGGCTTTCCGTTGCGTCTTGACCATCGGGGGGCATTCCCGACACTCCCCCACCCCAGTAACGGGGTCCACAACGGGAGACGCCAACGTGAGCGATATCCGCCTCAAGGTCATCGACATCATCGCCGACCGCCTGTCACGCGACAAGGCCACCATCACCGACGGCAGCGACCTAGTCGCTGACCTGGGCGCCGACAGCCTGGATGTCGCCGAGGTGACCATGGACCTCGAAGACGCCTTCGGCGTCAAGATCGAGGAAGAGCGCGCCCAGTCGCTCAAGACGATCGGCGACATCGTCAAGGCGATCGAGGAGAAGGTGGCCAAATAAGGCCGCCTTCCTTCGTTCAGACCTTTCAAGGAATCGAGCCATGGCTGCACGTCGCGTTGTGATCACCGGCATGGGTATCGTCGCCTGTAACGGCGTCGACGTACCATCGTTCTGGGACTCGCTCCAGAATGGCCGCCAGGGCATCGCCCCGATCACCCTGATCGATGTCTCCAGCCATGGCACCAAGTTCGGCGGCCAAGTGCCGCTGGACAACCTGACCCTGGCCGGTGGGGATCGCAAGATCCAGCGCCGCAAGGACCGTTTCGTCCTGCTCGCGCTGCGCGCAGCGGCCGAGGCCGTGGCGATGGCCAACATGCCGAAAGGCGCTGATGGCAAGCCGGCGTGGAAGGACCCCTTCCGCGTCGCCACCATCATTGGCGCCGGCGTCGGCGGCCTGACCACTATCGAGGAAGAACACAAGACGCTGCTCGAGCGCGGCCCGTCGCGGGTCAGCCCGATGCTGGTGCCGAAGATGATCGTCGACAGCAGCGCTGGCGACGTGTCGATCGCCTATGGAGCCAAAGGGCCGAACTACGCCATCGTCACCGCCTGCGCCACCGGCACGCACTGCATCGGCGCGGCGTTCCACCATATCCGCCACGGCCAGTGCGATGCGGCGATCTGCGGCGGCACCGAAGCGCCGATTTCGCACCTCGGCATGGCCGGCTTCAATTCGATCGGCGCGCTGAGCAAGCGGAACGACGACCCGGCCACCGCCAGCCGTCCGTTCGACAAGGATCGCGACGGCTTCGTCATCGCCGAGGGCGCTGGCATCCTGGTGCTTGAGGAACTCGAGCACGCCAAGGCGCGTGGCGCGATTATCCTCGGCGAGATCGTCGGCTACGGCTGCACCGGCGACGCCCACCATGAGACCGCACCAGACCCCAGCGGTGCTGGCGGCATGGCCTGCATGCGCATGGCGCTGAACGACGCTGGCATCGCCGCCGAGGCGATCGGCTACATCAACGCCCACGGCACCTCGACCGAGTTCAACGACAAGACCGAGACCGCCGTGATCAAGAAGGTCTTTGGCGACTACGCCTACAAGGTCGCGATCAGTTCGACCAAGGGCATGACCGGTCACACCCTGGGTGCGGCTGGCGGCGTTGAGGCGATCGCCTCGTTGCTCGCCCTGCGCCACGGCGTGCTGCCGCCGACGATCAACCTGAATACTCCCGATCCCGAGTGTGACCTCGACTACGTGCCCAACGTGGCGCGTAAGGCGAGCGTCGAATTCGCTCTGTCCAACAACCTGGGCTTCGGCGGACACAACGCCTCAGTCATTTTCAAGCGCTACGGCTGAGGCATCTGATGGACAAGAAACGCATCCGCGACGAGGTCATTGAGATCCTCGCCAACAAGCTCCAGCGCCTGCCGACCCTGGTCGATGGTGACGCCGACGGCTTCGACTTCATCGGTCAGAAGCTGATCCCCGAGATCACCGACAACCATCTCGACATCGCCGAAGTGGCGATGGACCTCGAAGACGCCTTCGGCGTCAACTTCGAAGAGGTACTGCCCGGTGGTCAGGGTATGGAAACGGTCGGCCAGGTCATCGAATTCGTCGCTGCCCGGTTCGACGCTCAGAAGTAGCCGTCTGACGGGCCCCTGCCCAGGATTGCCGACGGACTCACCGGGCTCGATGCACCATGGCTGATCCGATCACCACCCGTCTGCGCAGCCGCATGGTGCGCGATCAGCTCGCAGGGTGCACTGACGCGCGGGTGGTCGCAGCGATGGCGGCCGTGGGCCGCGAAGACTTCGTACCAGCGGACGCCCGCGCCAACGCCTACGCCGACGGTGCGCTACCGATCGGGGCGGGACAGACGATCAGCCAGCCGCGCCTGGTCGCCATCATGCTGGCCGCCCTGTCTCTGCAGTCCGGACAACGCGTACTTGATGTAGGCTGCGGCTCTGGCTATGCAGCCGCGCTACTCTCTGACCTGGTCGCCCCCGGCGGTAGCGTGATCGCGGTCGAACGGCAGTGCTCGTTGATTGAACCGGCTCGGCGACGACTCGCTGGCCGGAACGTTGTCGTCCACCACGCCGACGGCGGCTGGGGCTGGCCGGACGGCGCACCCTATGACGCCATCCATGTCGCCGCAGCGGCCGAGTGCATGCCCGAGGCCCTGCTCGCGCAGCTCACTCCTGGCGGTCGCCTAGTCATGCCACTGGGACTTGACGGATCCCAGGAGCTGTGGCTCTATGCAGACGGTGGACGCCAATCACTTGGCCCGGTGGAATTCGTACCGTTCCTGCCCGGCATCGCCTGATTAGTAGCAGCGTATCTCGACCATGGAGGCGGCGGCATCCCCATTGGTTGCGAGCACTACGACACGCAGTTGCCGCAAGCTGACGCGATGCGGTAGGTCATGACAACGACGCCAGGCAGTGTTGCCCGTGATGCGCAGGGCCTCCACGCCGTCAATCTCGATGGCATAGTCACGTGCCACCTGGGGCTCGATATAGAATGGACCTTCGCGATGCACTTCACCGAGCAGCTGGCCGGGGAAGGTCAGCTCGACGCGACCGATGTCCTGCGGCGCATCCCACGCCAACCCCAGCCACTGCGGCAGGCCTTGGCCAGGATCCGAACGCCAGGTATTGCTCGCCGAGCCCGGACGGGTCACGCCACTGAGCACCTGTTGCGGCCCGAAGGCATCCTGAGGTGGCTCGACGCGGAAGGCGAGTCCAGCGTGCGTACCACGCCAACGCGACGGCGAGAGGTTGCTGAAGGCTACGTGACCCGGCAACACGCTGCGGGTGAAACACCAAGCCAGTCCGGGAACCGCGCCAGTCTCAAGGCGAAGCCAACCGCTGCCAAGATCCTGCAAACCGACGTCCCAGGCCACCCAACGTGATGCGCCGGGCGGTACGGTGATGTTCGCGCTGGCCACTAAGCCGGTGCCGCCTTTGCGGTAATCCCACACACTTGTCGCACGCACCAGATTCAACGGCAGCTCCAGCGCCGCGCCGGTGCGGTTATCCAGACACAGTGTTAGCCGATCGATCCTGCCGCTGCACCAGATCATCTGACCTGCCCCGCTGGCAAGATCGGCGCTGCCACGCGGCATGCCGCGCAGGGCGGTGCAGGGCCCCTGGTCCTCTGGGCCCACCCCGTGTAACGATGCGCTCGAGCTGGCGCTGACTCGAGCGCTGCGCGCGCGATCGGCCGGATCGACATTGATGACGCCGGGGATGAATGCGCCGTCGCGCAACAACGTCTGCTGCACGCTCGTGATGGCCGGCCCACCATTGGCCGCATCCGTGGCCAGCTGGGGCAGGTCCAGCCCACGGCGCTTGGCCTCGGCGGCCGCCGTGCCAACCGCCTGACCCATCATCGCGGTGGTGCCCATGACCCGTACCGTGCCAAGCGCCGCACGGGTCGTGCTGATGCAGCGCCCGGCAAGAAAGAGGTTGTCGACATCACGTGCGATCAGGCTGCGCAGCGGGATGCCGTACGGCCCGACGTAGCTCTTGGCAGCATACTCGCTGTCCGACTTGTAGCCTTCGGCTGAGGCAGGTTCAGAGGTCGGCGCCAGCAGTCCGCCAGGCGTGTGCAAGTCGACGAACCAGCCGCCGTGGCAGATCGCATCGGGGAAGGCCTCGCGGGCCTGCAGCTGCGTCTCGGTCAGCCAGTGATGGCCGACGACACGGCGGCTCTCGCGCTTACCCGGCACCTGGCCGATGAATTCGAGGGCGAAATTGCGGCAGCGGTCCTTGGTCTTGGGATCTCGATTCTTCATCCAGTCCCACACCCCCAACGCATGACGGGTGAGTTCGTGGCGGATCGTCTCGTTGTCGTGGATGGTGTGCCACGGAACCCCGATCTCGATCCACCAGAATCCGCCGCGCATATCGTAGAGACCACGGCCCTGCTTGTAAAAGAAGTCGGGGTCTTCATGGCGCACCGCCCACGGCGGGGGCGTGAACGGCGCCTCGCGGCCGATGTCCTTGGCACGGATGTGGATCGAATTACCCATCGTCTCGGTCGAGGCCAGTTCGGGCGCGTGCAGCTCGCCATGCTCGGCGCGCGATTCGCTGCCCATGCGCCAGGCGCAACCGGCACGATCGGCGACGATGGCGTCACCGGTACAGTCGGCAAACAGCGGTGCACTCAGGCGCAGTTCGACCTCGGCTGAGAGCGTGCGTGCGATCAGCGCACTGATCTGCCGGCTGGGCGCGCAGGCCTCTCGTTCGTAGTAGCCCTTGCGCGTATGCGGCGGGATCTCGACCTGCCCCGCGCCGTCCATCTCGACACGCAGCACCGGCGTGTTGAGGTGCAGAGTCAGGTTGGGCTCGCGCACGCAGGCGTCGTACAGCACCTGGTCGAAGACCGAGTTGGTCCAGCCGTTCTCGTTGATCTCCTCGTGGTTGCGCGAGCGCTCGTCGGCGAGCAGCTCGGCGATGATGCCGGTCTCGCGGCCATAGGCGTGGTGGCAGCCGGCGCCGTGCACGGTCACGCGCATCTCCGACGAGGCGACGCCGCCCAGCACCGGCCGCTCGTGGACCAGGCAGGTCTTCAGTCCGTGCCGGGCTGCCGCGATTGCCGCGCACACCCCGGCGAGTCCGCCGCCGGCAACGATAAAGTCGAAGAATTGCTCGATGCGTTTAGTCATGGCTGCTCCGTGAGTGCGTTGGTGATGTCGGTGAGACCCGAGGCGAGATGCGGTGTGGGATCGGCGGTCGACGCGCCATCAAGCGCGATCGCCAGCAGCGGTTGTCCCTCGATCCGCACCGTCGTGGCGGCAGCGACGTATCCGAGGCGCCCCCAGCCATCAATGCGCAGGATCCCATCACGCATCCGTCGGCGCGCTTCGGCCAGGCAGGTTGCTGGGTCTTCCGGCGTAGCAGGCGTAGGACGTTCCCAGCCGTAGCGCTTGGCTGCCAGCTCCAGCGCGGCGCGCGCCTCCTTCACCGGCTGGTCGAGCAGCAGGCGGAGACCGACCACCGACAGGTGCAGCGGCCAGCCGCCGGCGACCGCCGAGACCCCCTCGCCGCCCGATTGGCAGCGATGCAAATACAGCACCTGGCCGCGGTGCAGCGCTGCCAGCGTTGCCTGCATGCCGCACGTACGAGCAAGCGCAGCGATCACGCTGCCTGTCCGCGCCACCGCAGGCATCCGTCCCGCAGACGCACCGGCCAAAGCCAGGATGCCGAGATCGGGAGCGAACGAGTGGTACGTCGGCTTCCTGACATACCCGTGGCGAGCAAGCACGCCCAGGGTGCGAGAGACATTCGAGACATGGATACCAACCCGCTCGGCGATCGCAGTCGCGGTCAGCGGTGCCTCGGCTTCGGCAAGGATGCGCAGGATGTCCAACCCCGTGGTAAGCATGCCTGAACCATATTGCGATCATCGCAAAGTCAACGCGGCTGGGATGGCACCCCTGCGCCGGTCGTCTGACCCGTGTTGCCAGGGCCCGTTCCGCATTGGACAGCGGCTCGGCCAGTCACGGCCGCGTAGTTGTACCGTGCCGTGGAGGCGGATAGCCTGCAACGCGATGCCCGAGGCCGACGAAGCGATGATGCCGACCAGTGACGCTCCTCCCACTGGGAGGACGACTGCTGGTCTTGATGACCTTGAGCGTCGTCTTGCCGCCTTCGAAAACGCGACCAAGCGCCTGAACCGAACTGTCGCCGGAGCAGAGGATCCAGCCAATACGCCCCCCGCCCGTCCGGCCACCCGTCGGCTCAGCGACAGCGGCTTCGCGCGCGGCGAGGAGATCAGCGGCCTGCGCCCGGCGGTGGCAAGCCAGGGACCGCAAACAGGCGCGCTGACTGCGCG
>JBBQCI010000032.1:0-38144 GCA_038318565.1 Planctomycetota bacterium | reverse complement strand
GTCTTGTTGGGCAGGTTGCCACTGATGAACACCACCGAACCGTATTCGCCCACGCCGCGCGCCAGGGCCAGGGCGAAGCCGGTTGCCAAGGCCGGTACCAATTCGGGCAGGATGACGCGCCGGAAGACCTGCCAACGGCCGGCACCTAGCGACGAGGCGGCTTCCTCGATCTCGTTCGGGATGTTCTCCAACACCGGTTGAACGGTGCGCACGACGAACGGCAGGGTGACGAAAACCAGGGCGATGAAGATGCCCAGGCGGGTGAAGGCGACATCGAGGCCGAACCAGTCGTGCAACGGTCCGCCCAGCCAGCCGGTGGTGGCGTAGAGCGAGGTCAGCGCGATACCGGCAACCGCGGTCGGCAGCGCGAATGGCAGATCGATCAGCGCGTCGACCAGTCGCCGACCGGGAAAGCGATAGCGCACCAGCACCCACGCCAACAGCAGTCCAAAGCACAGGTTCGCCAGCGCGGCGGCAGCAGCGATTCCGAAGGACAACCACAGCGCGTTGAGCACCCGCGTGTCGCTCCACACCCGCCACAGGTCGCCCCACGACAGGCCAAAGGCCCGCGCCGCCAGTGCCGCCAACGGCAGCATGACGATCAGACCCAGCCACAGCAGGGTGATGCCAAGCGATAGGCGGAAACCGGGAAGGACGCGGGTACTCACGCTCCGGCTATCCTAGTTCCCGCCGACCAGCAGGTCGAACGAGCCGCCGTCGGCGAAGTGGTCGGCCTGCGCTTTGGCCCAGCCGCCGAAGGCTTCGTCGACGGTGGCTAGCTTCAGCGGCGGGAACTGCGCGGCATGCTTGGCCAGGACCGCCGCATCGCGCGGACGATAGCGGTGCTTGGCCGCCAGTTCCTGCGCAGTCGGCGATGCTAGGAAGGCGAGATACGCGGTGGCCAGTTCGAGGGTGCCATGCTGCTTGGCGATGCTCTCGACCACCGCCACCGGCGGTTCGGCCAGGATCGACATCGACGGCACCACCACCTCGGTGGCGCCCTTCGATTCCGCCGCCGCCTGCCAGGCCTCGTTCTCCCAGGTCAGCAAGACGTCGCCGATGTTGCGACGGACGAAGGTAGTGGTCGCTCCGCGCGCGCCGGCGTCGAAGGTCGGCACGCGCTTGAGCCAGCCGGCCATGAAGGCGCGTACCGCCGCATCATTGCCAGGGTGGGCGGAGGCCGCCGAGGCCCACGCCGCCAGATAGGCGAGGCGCGCCGCACCCGAGGTCTTCGGACTGGCGACCAGCGGTACGACGTCGGATCGCGCCAGATCACTCCAATCCTTGATGCGCTTGGGATTGCCCTTCCTGACCAGCAGGACGATGGTCGAGGTCCAGGGGCTGACCCCACCCGGCTGACGCGTGCGCCAATCGGACGGCAGCAGACCGGCTTTGGCGATCTCGTCGACATCAAGACCAATCGCCAGCGAGACCACGTCGGCTTCCAGGCCCTCGATGATCGAGCGCGCCTGCTTGCCGCTGCCACCATGCGACTGGCGGACTTCGATGCCCGGTCGCTGGGCGATGAAGGCGACGTTCAGCTCTTTGTAGAGTTCGCGGGTTGGATCGTAGGACGCGTTGAGCAGCACCTGGTCGGCGGCGCTACCGGTAGAGATGAGCATGAGGAGGATGAAGAGGATGCGGTACATGATGGTTATAGGTTGGGCGTCGGCGATCGGTGGGCGTACAGGGTCAGCAGGCGGACGACGCGGCGCCGCAGACCCTGGCTGGACAGGACGCCAGTCGACACCGTTTAGCGGACAGGATCAGCATAGGTCATGACCAGGTACATGAGCGCTTCTCGCGCACGGTCGGCATTGATATAGGCATGCGGCACATCGGCCTGGAAGCCGATCGCATCGCGTTCACCGAGTTCGTGGCGCTCGCCGGCGATCTCGATGATCACCCGACCCGACACCACGACCAGACGTTCGGCGGTGCCGCGGGCATGCGCCTCGGCGTGCTCCGCCCCACCCGGGGCGAGGACCAGTTCGTAGAACTCGGTGGTGCGTGGCCCGCCATCGAACGGGAATAGGGCTCGCGAGCTGAAGGTGCCTTCGGCATTCGCTAACACCTTGGCCTCACTACGGCGCATCACCACGCTGGTTGGGGCGGCCTCGACCGCGATCAGCTGCTGGAACGGCAGGTGTAGACCAGCTGCCACCTTCCACAGCGTCGCGATGGTCGGGACGCTCTTACCCGTCTCGATCTGATTGAGCATTGCCCGCGATACACCGCTCGCCTCGGACAGTTGGTCAAGCGTCAGATCACGTTCTGCACGAAGTCGACGCAGGTTTTTGGCCACAGCGGCGCTGATGTCGACATCAGGCGAGCTGGCGGCGGGGCTGGCGGTCAGAGGTGGACGCACGGCGCTCATGGTGAGGCGCCGTGCTTAACAGACGCTCCGTCTGCCGCAACGGAAATTCCGTTCAGGCAGACAGTGCATCCGCTATAAAAGCTACCTGGGCAGTTCGGGCAGCTTCAAATCGCCGCCTTCGTCTTTCTGCCCGTCATCGAAGCCCTCGATCTTGATCGCCGATGAGCGGGTGCCGGAAGCGCCGCCCTTCTCGCCCTTGGCGATGCGCTCTGACGACAACGGCGGCGGCATCTCCTGGTCGTCGTCAAGCACGACCAGCAGGCCACTGCGGGTCGCCCCGCCGTCGCCCATGAACATCTCGCTGTTGCCACCAGGAATGGCGGGCGGCGAAAGGCTCTCGGCAACCGGGGCTTGGGGATACGGCGCTGGCACGTTGACGGTGGGCGGCAGTGGCTCCATCGGGATACCGCCGGCGGGCGTCACGAACAACGGAACCGGGCTGGTCATCGGGCCTGGCGACAACACCTGCGCCCCGATCGGCGGCGTGTAGGATGGCGATGGGGCAGGGGCGACCGGATCTGGAGCAACCGGATCCGGCGATGGGGCTGCCTCGGGCGCAGCGCCTGCGCCAACGACGTCACCACGACCCTGGCGCGGCTGCCATGCATGGCTCTGGCCCCCCCCGAGTCCCTTCTGAGGGAAATTCAGCAGATGCAGGGCCAGACCAAGGGCAACCGACAGGCTCGGGCTGTTGGCGTCGAGGCCGTGGATGTCGTAGCGGCTGGGCACCAGGTCGAGTCCAGCGAGCGGATCGAACACATGCACCGGGCGGCCAAGCAGGTTGCCCAGGATACTGGCGGCATTGGGCAGCTGGGCCGAACCACCGGACAAGACCACGCTGGAGACCTCGCAGTCGAATTGGCCCTCGACGTAGTCGAAGCTCAGACGGATCTCGTTCGCGAGGTCCTCGAAGGCGGGCTGGGCCGCATCGAGCAGCTGGTCGATCATCTCGCCGGGCGACAGCTTGAGGCGGTCGACGTCATCGGCCTCGGCCGACATGCTGCGGCCGACCGCTTCGCTGATCTCGTTGCCGGCGAGATACACCTCGCGGGTGAACAGCAGGCGGTTGCCCTGGACAATCGCAATGTTGCTCTTGGCCGCGCCGATATCGATCAGAGCGGTGGCCTTTTTCTCGGCTTCCGGCGGGGCCGGGGGGCCAAGGACTTCGTAGCAGTTGGCGAGGGCGAAGACGTCGACGTCGACGATCTCGGGCTCGACGCCGCCGAGGCGCAGCTGCGCAAGATGTTCGGATACGAACGAGCGACGCACCGCCACCAACATGACCGAGAGGTTTTCCGGTTTTTTGCCGTCAGCATCAGGCAAGGGCTGTGCGTCGATGATCACCTCTTCGCTGCCGAAGGGGATGTACTTGTCGGCCTCGTGGGCGATGTGCTGCTGCAGCGCCGGCCCTTCCAGACGAGGGGTTTCAACCTGGCGCACGATCACCGAGCGCCCGGACACCGCCGAGCACAGTCGCCTGGTTTTCAGGCCCAGCTGGCCCATCACCGCCTTGACCACCTCGCCGATCTCCTGCTTGTCGATCCGCGCACTGGCGAATCCCTGCAGGGTGATGCGGTCCTTGTTGGCCTGCAAAGCCACCGCTTTGACGGAATAACTGCCTACATCGAGGCCGATGACGGCTTTGCTTTGGCCAAACGACAGCATGCAACCTCCCGTGGCGACGGACGCCGGTCGGTCGGACTGTAGGGGACCTGGAAGGCACGGGCAAGGGGATCATGACCGGGACGGATGTACTGGTGGACGCAGATGGGTCCGGCCGCGAAACCGGGTGTAATGTAGGGCGGCATCCGGATACTCGTCCGTTAGGAGACGATCCATGCGCCGATTCCTCATCAGTTTTATGCTTATACTCGGCTCGGCCTGCGTGGCCGGCGAGTCCGTGGCAAGCGAACGCGTTCCCGAAGGTGGGCTTCGTCCGCGCGCTGCAGTGGACTCCAAAGGCGTCCTGCATCTCCTGTGGCTGCAAGGTGATGCCGCTGCGTGCAACGTACGCCATGCGCGCCGTGACGGAACTGGATTCGCAGCCGCACGCACAGTCAACAGCGTGCCACGCTCGGCCGTTGCCCTTGGCACGGTGCGCGGAGCCCAATTGGCCGTCGATGGCCAGGGTCGGGCACATATCTTGTGGGTGGGCACTCAGGGCAGTACACCCCGCCCCGCCGACGGCAGTACGCCGGTCTTGTACAGCCGCGAACAAGCTGATGGAACGTTCACCGAGCAGCGCAACCTGCTTGGCAGGGCCACCGGGGTCGATGGCGGTGGAGCGATCGCCGCCGGTCAAGATGGGACGGTGTGGGTATTCTGGCACGCCGCGGCCGGAGCTACCGACGACGCGCAACGCGCTGCGTTTGCGCGGTGCTCGCGTGACGGCGGAGCGACCTTCGGTCCTGAATCCCGTTTGCTGGCCGCGGCCACTGGCGCCTGCGCTTGTTGCGAGATGGGCGCTGGGGTCGACGCAGCCGGCGGGACAACCACCCTACTGCGGATGGCCGGTGCCAGCGTCTATCGTGACCAGATCGCAGTGTGGACGGCGTCGGCCAAGGCCAAACCTGTAAACCTGACGCTGGCGGCGTGGCGCACGCCGACTTGCCCAATGTCGACCTGCCAGGTGGTCACGGTCGGCACGCGCACCTGGGCGGCGTGGGAATGCGATGGCCAGGTCGCTTGGAGCGAAATGCGCGACGGGCGGGCCCTGCGTCAGATCAATGCACCGGGCACCGCTGACGGACGCAAACATCCTTCGATCGCAGTCGATGCCAGCGGTCGCGTCTGCCTAGTCTGGACCGAAGGCACCGGCTGGCAGCGCGGAGGACGGTTGGCCTGGCAGGTGTGGAACGAAGCTGGCACCACTGACGGTGACGGCGGCCGCACCGAAGGCGTACCAGCATGGAGCCTGGCGGCCGTGGTCGCGATGCCGACCGGCGGGTTCACTATTTTTTACTGAGCCTTCCGCAGCCCCACCAATCTCTGTTCGTCGGTCGTGCTGCCCGCAGGCAGTGTCACTAAACTGGCGATGTGCGATCGTAGTGTAGTGCTGACAGCAGCAGCCCTGAATCGGCAGCCCGCAGGATGGCGATTGCCCGTATTCGACGTCGGGCATACAAGGGCGAGATTCGCATGATCTACCTCGCCGCCCCCCTCTTCACCGCTGCCGAAACCGCCTTCAACACCGAGCTTGCCCGCCGCCTGCGGGCCGCTGGCCACCTGGTCGCCGTTCCTCAGGACTTCTGCGTCCCCTGCCTGGGGCCGCCGGTCGACTTCGCCGCCATCCACCGGGCATGTATCAACCAGCTTGAACAAGCCAACTTGGTCGTCGCAGTGCTCGATGGCGCCGACCCGGACAGCGGCACCTGCTTTGAAGTCGGCTGGGCAGTGGCCAAAGGCATCCCGGTCATCGGCCTGCGCACCGACCTGCGCCCTGGCGAAGACGGCGGCCTGCCCAACTGCATGCTGACGCGTTCGTGCGTGGCGGTGGCCCGATCGATCGACGAGGCGGTGACGGCGTCACTGCAACTCGGCGCCAAACGACCCGCGTGATCCCGCGGACGAGGCGCTCTAGACCTATCCGCGCACCAGTGCCTCGGCATCGGCCGGGGTGTCGAGGTTGCGGCAGACCACGTCCTTGACCGTGCGGCTGATCATGCCGCCGAGGGTTTTGCCAGGGCCGAGTTCAAGGAATTCATTGATGCCGGCGGCCTGCATCGCCACCACGCTGTCAGCCCAGCGCACCGGCTGGGTCAACTGGGCGACCAGCAAGGCTGGGACGTCGGCGGCGCTGATCACCGGCTTGGCGGTGACGTTGGTGTAGATCGGCCATTGCGGGTCTTTGAATACCACGCCGGCCAACGCCGCTTTTAGGCGGTCGGCTGCGGGGGCCATCAGCGGACTGTGAAAGGCACCGGCAACCGGCAGGGGCATCGCCCGGCGGATGTTGTGCTTTTTAGCCAGCTCGATGGCGCGCACGCAGGCGCCGCGGGCACCGGAGATGACTACTTGGCCGGTGCTGTTGAGGTTGGCGACAGTCAAGACCTCACCACCAGCGGCTTCCATACACAAAGCGGCGGCCGAGGCCTCGTCGGCGCCGATTAAGGCAATCATGCCACTGGGCACAGCGTCGGCCGCCGCCTGCATCGCCTCACCACGCAATCGGACCAGCTTCACGGCATCAGCAAAGGAGAGCGACCCGGCGGCATACAGCGCGGAATACTCCCCCAGGCTGAGGCCGGCCACGGCGGCGCAGGTGAGCGGCTTGACCGCCTCCTGAGCAACCGCCAGGGACATCGCGCTGGCCACCAGAATTGCCGGCTGGCTGATGTCGGTGCGAGTGAGGTCGGCCTCGGGGCCGTTCGCCATGAAATCGGACAGGGCGAAACCCAGGATGCGGTCGGCCTCGTCCAAAAGCCGCCGGGCGCTTGGGAAGCGCTGCGCCAATTCGGCACCCATGCCGACGTACTGGGCACCTTGTCCAGGAAACACGAGCGCGCGGGGCATACGAGACTCCTCATCCGCCTAATGCAGCGGATGCGGGGTTCTACGGGTCCGGGGCGTCGCTTCCAGTCGCTGGTGCAGGCGGCTGCCGACGGACGAAGCCCCGCGTGGTGATGTGTTTCTCGACCGCGCTAAGGCCGGGGGCCTCGGGCACACCGCCGAACGGATCGTCGGTGGACGGCAGCGGCGGGTCACCAGGGGTCTTCTGGTAGGCTTTCACCGCGAGCAGAGCGCGATGCGCGCCGCTGTCCGTCAACGACGGGTCGAGTGCGCGCAACCGGTCCATCTCAGCGATGAACGGGTCGACCTCAAGGTCGGTCGGCGCGGCCTCGGGCGGCTCACGACGGGAGGGACGCTCATCCTCCTCTTTTTTCTTGCGAGCAAAACTCCCGGTGCCGGGACGCTGCTGTGCCCCGCCCTGGTAGGGATCCACCCCGCCGACCTTCGGGAGCATGTCCATGCTTTGGAAGTATCGGTGAATTCCGGTCTGGGAAAAGACTTAACTCGGCATGTCTGCTTAAGGACGTCGATGGCGACGGGCGCCCCAACTTCGTCACCGGCGGCTTCTGGGGCGGCAACCTGCGCTGGCGGCAGAACCCGGGCAAGCCGTGCGGGAAGTGGCAGGAACACGTCTGGGCCGAGCACGTCATCGCGGCCGACACCGGCAACATCGAGACCACCACGGCGACCTCTCGGTGCCGGTGAGCGTCGCCGACATCAACGGCGACGGGGTCGCCGAACTCAGTATGTGCAATCCCTGGCCGCTTCCGCCATCGCCACCAGGTTCTCTGGTGGAGCATCGAAGAAGTGGTCACTAGCCGAACAGATGTAGCCTCCGTTGACGCCATACGTGGCGAAGCAGTCGTCGACAGCCTTTTTGACTTCGCCGGTGGTACCCAGGGTCAGGTGGTGGTACTGGTCGATGCCGCCGATCAGCGCCACCTTGCTGCCCAGCTCGCGCTTCACCCGGACGCGGTCGGCTTCGCCGATGTTGCCGCCGACCCCAGGAGGGCTGAGCGTCTCGCTGGCGTCGGTGCCATTGGTCGGGATGCGGTCGAGGATGCGCATCATGCCGCCACACGTGTGGTAGGTGACGCGATGGCCGGCAGTGTGCAGCGCGTCGATGACGATGCGGTCGTAGGGCACGCAGAATTCGCTGAACATCTTTGGGCTGATAACCGTGCAGCTGGCAGTGCCGCCGCCGTGCTCAATCAGGTCGAAGCGCGCGCCGTGCAGTTCCTCGGCGACGTAGTCGGCCTTGCGCTCGGCGATGCGGCGCAGGGTGGCGTGGACCCATTCCGGCTCATCAGCGGCAAGCATGATCGCCGCTTCGGTGCCGAACATCTCGCACAAGTCCTGCCACACACCCGGCTGGCCCCAGCAGCAGACGAAGCCACGCACAATGCCGAGTCTACCGGTGCGCTCGCTCCAGTGCGCGACGCGGGCGCGGTCGAGGCGGTGACGTGGCCACCAGCGCAGCAGCATGTCGCAGTCTTCACGCGATTTGCACGCGTGCTCAACGGTATAGGTGGTCACCTCTGTGCTGCCGCTGGTCCAGGTCAGGTGGCCGTCCGGGGTGTCAACGCGATGGCGGCGATGCTGGACCCCGTCGCGCAGGCCCAGGTCGGAGCAGCTGTACTGCCAGTGCGCGGACGAATCCTGGGCGCTGACGTCGCCGGGCGTCACAGATGCGTCCAGGCCGGTCAGGCGGAAGGCATCGACCTGATCGATCCCGCCCATGTAGTGCGCCAGATGGTAACCTTGCCACTGGTGGATGGTGACGGGCAGGCGGTCGGGGGTCCCCCGGGCCAGCGCGATAAGCATGCGTTCCTTGCCGTCCATGATCGTCCTTCCGGTGCAGTGCTGTGATGGCCTAAGCATAATGCACCAAAGCACAGCTTCTTCCGATTTGCGAATCACATATTACGCTGCAGTGATGTCCGATCTGCAGCTCAAGGACTTCACCGGCGAGGGCGACTGGTTCGCCTTCGCAAGCCACCGCCACCTGCAGCGCGCTCAGCCGGTAGCGCAACATGCCCATCGCTTCATTGAGCTGTTCTGGATCGAGGAGGGGACTGGCCACGAGCTGATCGACGGCGGCCGGATCGTGTTGGCGGAAGGCAGCCTGCGCTTCGTTGCCGCCGCTGACCGCCACGGTTTCGCCGCCGGTCCCGGGGACCTGCACATGGTCAACCTCGCTTTTCCGGCCGAGAGTTGGGAAAGCCTGCGTGGCCGCTATGCCCCCGACTTGCCTGACTGGTACGGCGGCGGTGTCGGACTGCGACACCATCACCTCGGTGGTCCCGAGCGTGCGGCGCTGGCGCGGGCCGGGGCCCGGCTGGCCGCCGGTCAGCGCAGTCGGCTGGCGCTGGAGACCTTCCTGCTCCAGCTGGCGCAGATCATTGTTCCGCTCGGCCCACCGCCGGTGCTCCAGGCCCAACCGGAGTGGCTGGCCCAGGCTGTCACGGCGATGCGCGAGGCGCGTTGGTTTCGCCACGGGCCGCTTGCCTTCGCCCGCCTGAGCAGCCGGACCCAGGCGCATGCCTCGCGCGCCATCCGCCGCTGGTACGGCTGCACTCCGACCGAGTTGACCAATCAGATCCGCCTGGAGTGGGCGGCGGCCCGGCTGGTCGATGGTGACGAGTCCATCCCAGGCATCGCCATGGACGCCGGCTTCGCCAATCTTGGGCACTTCTACGTCTGCTTCCGCCGTCGCTATGCGACCACGCCACGGCGTTGGCGGCAGAGGGCACGCCAGCTCGCCGGGGGGTGAAGCGGGAGTTGGACCCGTGCCGTCACATGACATGGAGGCCAGGACGGAAACCGCTTATGTGGCAAGATAAGAGATTAGTGACGGCTCAGGGGCTCCGCCGCCAATGGCGTTCAGTTAACCCCTAAACTATTGCGGTACATAAAGTAATACGATGTCGCGCGATAAAGGACATACGGTTATTGAAGGGCCCGCTTCGCCCGCGTCAGCGGGCGACGGCAAGCCACCTGCCGCCCCTGGCATCGCCTTGGACTTGATCAAGATCAAGGCAATCGCCGGCGCCCATGGTCGACGATGCGAGACGACTACAGATCCGATCCGCCCCGCCTACAGCCTGACGGCCATGGCGGTGCGGGCGGGGTGCGCCTGGAAACGGGCTCGCCTCCCATGACGCCGGCACCGCCGGCCGAGGAAAGGACCCGCCGATGTATCTGCGCGTATCGGTCACCGACCGGTGCAACCTGCGCTGTACCTATTGCCTGCCCGAGCAGGCGGAGTTCGCTCCGACACGGGCTTTACCACAGGAACTCGACCGGCTGATGGCAGCGGTGTGCGAGACGGTGCCAGTGCACAAGATCCGCATTACCGGCGGCGAGCCGACCTTGTCCCCCAGCCTGCTGCAGCACGTCCGTACTGCGGCGTGGCTGGCGCCCACCGTCGGTATGACCAGCAACGGCGTGGTGCTTGAGCGGCTACTGCCAGAGTTGCGCGAGGCCGGCCTGACCAGGCTGAACATCAGCCTGGATGCCGCCGACGAAGCCGGCTTCCAGCGCTCGACTAGGCGCGACCGCTTTGCCGCCGTGCTGGCCTCGATCCGTGCAGCCCGCGCCATCGGATTCACCCCGTTGAAGGTCAATGCGGTTGCGACTGTCGATACCGACCCAGTCGCCCTGGTGCGCTTGGCCATCGCTGAAAGCGTGCATCTGCGCTTCATCGAACTGATGGACATCGGCGAGGCCCATGCCGATTGGGCTCAACGCCACATCGGCTCGCCAGAACTGCGCCAACGACTGCAGGCCGGGGGACTGGACCTACACGAGGCATCAGAACATGATGATCCGACCAGCCGGGTCTGGAGCCTGCCCGGGATCGCTCCAGCGATCTGCAGCGTCGGCTTCATCACCACGGTCAGCGACCCGTTTTGCGCCACCTGCGATCGTATCCGCCTGACCAGCCTGGGTCGCCTGCACACCTGCCTGTTCGACGAACAGGGCACCGACTTGTTGGCGCTTCTGCGGGCCGACGACCTGACCGGGTTGACCAGAACCATCCGCCGGGCAGTGGGAGCCAAGGCCCCGCCGGCGCAGTTTCAGCGCACCGGAGTGATGGCCGCCATAGGCGGATGAACCGCTTGCCGATCGGATCCAGGACGATCGACTGCCTCCCCTCATGAGCACGCCCGACGCCGTCGTCCCCATCACCGCACCAGTCGAGCAGCCCCCCGTCCCTGCCGATCCGCCTGCCGTCGCTGATGCAGTCGCTGATGCAATCGCTGATGCAATCGCTGATGCAATCGCAGCCGAGCCAGCAGCCGTCGCGCCGATGGCACAGCCGGAATCCCAGATCGAAACCGACCACATCCTCGCTAGCACCTCCTTCCAGCAGATTGATGCGGTTGTGTATGCCAGCGATGCGCCAGCGCTCCTACGCAAGCCCCAGCGGCAGCCCAAAGCGGCGAAAATCGGCAGACCGGTTAAGCAGCGCGTTTCAGACGAAACCCTCTCTTCCTGGCAGGCCACCCTGGCTGCCGAACAGGCCGCCAAGGAGGCAGCCCGGGAGCGCAAGCTCCGCTCGTCCCAGGCGGCCCGCGAGCGGGCCACGGCCTTCAACCGACTGCGCGCCATGATGCGCAACGCCGACGTTGCCAGTGACGAACCCTGCCTGGATGACGAACTCGCCGCGTTGCGCGACGACCGTCTGGCCAGGACTGTGCATGAGGCCCCGGCCCACGTACGCACCATTATCGAGGCGACTCTTGGTCTGCTGGTCGGCAAGCGCCGCGGCCGTCCGCCCAAGCGCTGACCGCCTGACGCGGCAGGCTGCCGCGCTGATCACATGCGTACATATCCTTGGCTTGCGCCGGGCATGTCGGACATCGAGGTCCGGATAGGCTTGCGGGCATGATGCCCAAACGCGATGTCATCCGCACCCTGCTCGCTCACCAGTTGCCCGACCGGGTCGGCCTGCACGAGCACTTCTGGCCTCACATCCTCGATAATGCGTGGGCGGCGCAGGGCGTGCCCACCGACGTCGATTGGATCAAACGCTACGATCTCGACCTGCGTTCGATGCTGTGGTGCAGCGTACCCGGTCCGCGCAAGGACCTCGAAGGCGTGATCGAGGAGAACGCCGAGTCGAAGACCACCCGCGACGCCTGGGGCTCGACCTTCCGCTATTGGAAGCACAAGAGCGGCACGCCCGAGCACATCGGCTTCACCGTCACCTCGATGGAAGTATGGAAACGCGACTTCCGCGAGCAGTTGCGCGCGATCGATCCGCTCACCACCATGGACCTGCCGGCGATGCGGCGCGAATACGCCTGTGCCATGGCCGGCCAGGAGTTCGTGACGTTCAGCGGCCTGTCGGTGTTCGAAGAACTGCGCCGCATCCTTGGTGACGTCTGCATGCTGGAATCGTTGGCCAGCGAACCGGAATTCATTGAAGATTTCTGCAACATCATCACCGACTGGCACATCCGCTACTGGGACCTCGTCCTGCGCGAGGTCGGCCGGCCGGATGGGTTCCACATCTACGAAGATCTGGGCTACACCCAAGGTCCGTTCTGCAGTCCGAAGATGCATTGCCGCCTGATCCTGCCGCACCACAAGCGCTTCTTCGGCTTCATCAGAGAGCACAAGATTCCGCTCATCGTGCACACCTGCGGCGACTTCCGCCCGCATCTCAAGGCCCTGCACGAAGCCGGCGCCGACTGCATCCAGGCGTTGGAGGCGAAGACCGGGATGGACGTGGTCGAGCTGGCCAAGGAGTGGAAGGACAAGCTCTGCTTCATGGGCAACCTCGACATCCGCGCCTTCGAGACCGGCGATCGCACCAAGATCCGCGACGAAGTGACCTACAAGCTGGAAGGCATGAAGAAGGCACGGGCACCGTGGATCTTCATGAGCGACCACTCGATACCACCGACCGTCAAAGTTGCCGACTACGAGTACGCCCTGGAGTTGTACCGGGCCGGCTGCCGCTACTGATGCGTGGTTGGGAATCGGGACGCCAATCGCCTGCGCCAGGGCCGTTGGCCTTATTTCTTCACCCGCACCATGATGATGCCGTCTTTGCCGGCATCATGCGAATCGCCCGATAGCTTGTCTGGTCCGTCGACCCCGAGATTCTCCCATTTCGCCGAGTCGCCGCCCCAGCGGATGAGAATGCGGTCCTTCTCGACCAGCCAGGTTCCAGCGATAACCAGCGGTCCCCAGACTGCCTTCGCAGACTTGTCGTCCTTCATCTCAATCTGGGCGTTGACGCCGTTGGTCTTGGTCGCCGACCAACTGCCGACCGCCAGTTTGGCCGGATCCTTCGCCGCCGGCTTGGCATCGCCCATCAATTCATCGGCAGCGATTTCATCCAGCTTACGCAGCACTTCGATGCGCGCCTTGATCGCGACCGCGGCATCCAGGTCACCCGACTTGGTCGTCGATACCTGAACTTTTTCGAGTTCCTTGATGGCCTTCAGGCGCTCGGTGGAGCGTGCCTTGGCCGCATCGAAGTCGATCTTGGCCTCGGCTTTCGCCAAACGCTCGAGCACCGCCTGGGCAGCAGGCGGCGTGGCAGCAGGAGCGACCTCGCCTGCCACAAGGACGGCGAGAGACAGGAACGTGAGAAGGAAACGCAGCATGATACCTCCGGGTTCTTGATACGGCAGGACTGGGTCGGCGTTACAGCAATGGGTGGACCTGCCATCGGACATCGCCAATAATCCCGGATTCCATCCCTTCCCTCCCATGGCATCATCTGGCATGGCCAAGGTCATCCTCCTCCTCGTCGTCGGTCTGCTCGGTGGCTTGGTCGTCGCCTGGTTCTGGTTGGGAGGCAGCCCGCGCACCCTGGCCCAGCCCAGCGAACGCCTGCTCGCCTGGATCGAAGTGTCTTCTGCCGAGGAACTGCCGGTCGATGCTGGCGGCAAACCGTGGATCGTCGGCTGCACCGTTCATCTGCGCAACATCAGCGCCTCGTCGACCAGCGTAACCGTCCCGGCGCAACGCTTCCTGCTGGTGCTCGGCAACGGCTCAACGGTGACTGGCAACCTCGCTGAGTCGGCTTCGATCTCAATCGCCGAGCAGCAGACGGGTTCGATCGTCCTACCCAAGGTCTCGTTCTTCAGCCGCTCGCAGGACGCTTCCAGCCTCGTTCTCGCGCTGGACGAAGGGAATGGGCTGCGCCTTGTCGCGGCGCCAGTCGGCAAGGCGCCGAAGGTCGAAGAGAAGAAACCGCCGGAAAAGCCAGTCGAACCCGAGAAGAAGTAGAGTTAGTTGACCGACGGCTCGGGCAAACCCTGGCCACCGTCAAGGAGCCTACGCCACACGTCGCCGATCGGAGCGACCAGCAGGTGATCGAGCCGCCCAGGTCGGACCAGCCACGAACTCTGGAGCACCTCCTCGGCAAGTTGTCCCGGCCCCCAGCCGCTATGACCGAGGAACAGCCGTGGGCCACAGCCATCGATGCCGCCGGCAAAACGACGGGCTAAGGCGGCCAGCTCGCCACCGATGGCGACACCGGAACCCAGGCTTTGACAGCCCGGCAGATCGGGCTGTCCGTGCAGTAGCAGTCCACGATCACGTTCAACCGGACCACCCTCAGCTGCGACTCGGGCAGCGGCCAGAACGCCAGGGACGTCCTCCCAGATCGCCGACAACGGAGTGTCGAGCGGTCGGTTGACGATCAGCCCCATGCTGCCGGCGTCATTGTGTTCCAGCAGGTAGACCACCGCTCGCATGAAGCTTGCATCACCCAGGTTGGGCGATGCGACCAGGATGGTTCCAGCGGCAGGCTTCACGGGTCCATCATCACCGAGCGGATCTCGGCCTCGCAGCACAGCTGGCCGTCGACGAAGGTCTTAGCCTGGCAAGCACTCATGCGGCTGCGCAGCCGCAGTACGTCCACTTCGATGCGCATCATATCGCCCGGCTCGACCGGACGGCGGAACTTGACCTTGTCCATGCTCATGAAATAGGGCAACCGCTTGCTGCCGGCCTCCTCAATGAGCATCAGCATGATCGCACCGGTCTGCGCCATCGATTCCAGTTGCAGCACTCCAGGCAGCACCGGAGTGCCCGGGAAGTGCCCCTGAAAGAACGGCTCGTTCATGGTCACGGCCTTCAGACCAACGATTCGTTTCCCCGGCTCGAACTCGATCACCTTGTCGACCAGCAGCATCGGAAAGCGGTGCGGCAACAGTCCCAGGATCTTCTTGATGTCGAGAACGACCCGAGGCCGTTCGGCGGCAGCGATGCGCCGGTTCAGTTCCTGGACCAGCAGCATGTTCTCGCGATGGCCAGAGCGCACCGCGATGATGTGGGCGTGCAGCCGACGATGGGCATGGGCGAGATCGCCGACCAAGTCGAGGACCTTGTGGCGGGCCGCCTCGTCGCGGAAACGTAGCGTCGTGCCGACCACCTGGGTGCCGTCGTAGACGCAGGTGTTCTCGTACGTCGCGCCTTTGCCGAGACCGGCAGCGCGCAGCATGTCGACCTCGTTCTTCATGCAGAAGGTGCGCGCCGGGGCAATCTGCTCGGCGAAGCCCTGCTCGGTCAGATCAACCTCGACCATCTGGGCTCCGCCAAGAGCGCCGCCGTGATCGTCGAGCGTGTAGGTGACCTTCATGCCGCCCTTCCAGGGCAACGCGATCAGCGAGGTCTTGCCATCACTGACCGAGATCGGTTCGGTCACCTCGAAGACCTTCCGATCGACGCCCTGCTCGACGATGCCTGCCCCGCGTAACAGTTCGACGAAGTCCTTCGCTGAGCCATCGAGTCCGGGAAACTCGACTGCGGTCATCTCGACACGTAGATTGTCGATGCCCAGGCCATAGGCGGCCGACAGGAAGTGCTCGCAGGTGTGCACCTCGACCTCGCCAATGGCCAGAGCGGTTCGCCGCTGGCGCTGGCACAAGTGGTCAGGATGCGATGGGATCGACGGCTCACCTGGAAGATCCATGCGTACGAACACCACGCCGGAATCCGGCGGAGCCGGCCGGAAGGTGACCGTGCAGGACTCGCCGCTGTGCAAGCCGATGCCGGTCGTGGTGACATCGGCTGCGATGGTCCGCTGGGTGCTCATGGCGAGACTCCGCGGCCGGCGGACAACTTCTCCAGTTCCGCAAGGCGCGCTTCCAGGCGACGCAGGCGATCGAGCGCTTCAGGCATCTTGCGGCGGGCGACCTCTTGGACCATCTCCGCCTTGAACTCCTGAGCAGGCGAACCGCGGACGACCAGGCCATCCGGCAGATTCTTGCTCACGCCGCTCTGGGCCGTGATGGTGACTTGGTTACCGATGGTCAGATGTCCGGCGAGACCAGCCTGGCCAGCCATGATGACATGGTGGCCGAGTCGGGTCGAGCCGGCGACGCCGGCTTGACCGACGATGATGCAGTGCGGCCCGACCTCGACATTGTGGGCGATCTGTACCAGGTTGTCGAGCTTGCTGCCAACCCCGATGCGGGTGATGCCGAAGCGGGCGCGGTCGATCACCGTGTTGCCACCGATCTCAACGTCATCCTCGATCACGACGATGCCGATCTGGGGGATCTTATGATGGATCCCGTCGACCGTGGCATAGCCGAAGCCGTCGGTACCGATCGCCGTGCCATTGTGCACAATAACCCGGTTGCCCAGCGTGCAGCGTTCACGCACGCTGACCTGCGGAAACAGGATGCAGCCATTGCCCAGGATGACCTGGCCAGCCAGCACGACATGCGGATGCAGAATAGTGTCATCGCCCAGCCGACAGTCGTCGCCGACGACCGCGTAGGCACCAATCCGGCAACGGACGCCGATCACCACCCGGGCGCCAATCACCGCAGTCGGGTGGATGCCCGGCTCGGGGTGGGTTGGCTTCGGACCGAAGGCCTGGACCAACTGGCCAAGAGTGTGGTCAGGGTTGGCGACCACGACCTGCACCGTCTGCGCCAGCGGCGGTTGGGCGGCGCCGATCAACACGCAGCCGGCCTGGGTGGTCGGCAGCATGGTCAGATACTTGGGATTCGACAGGAAGCTGAGGTCGGTCGCCCGCGCATCGCCCAAGCCGGCAACGCCGGTCAGGACACGCGCCACGGCGTCCGTCTCGCTTTGACCCTGGGCGGGGACCAAGCGTCCACCGGTGGCGGCAACTAGCTGGCCGACGCTCGCGCTCATCCCTGCGCTCATTACTTGACTCCACCGGCCGGTTCGGCGGCCTTCTCGGCATACTTCAGATTGGCGTAGCCAATGAAGGCGTCGGTGATGTCTTGGTCGGCATCCCAATAGAGGGCGGTCTGCATCTCGACGCGCAGATTCATCAGCATGAGGTCGCGGGCGCCGATCTCGTTCTCGGCCGCCTGGACCACGATTTTGATGCCGCGGCTCTTGCAGAACTCGGCCAGCAGCGAACGGGCGACCTGATACTGTTCCCGGATGATGGCGATCTGGCGGCGTTCGAACTCGGCCGAAATGCGACGGACAAAGGCTTCTCGGCGGGCCTTGGTCGATTCCAAGTCTTCCTGCAACTGGCCCAGCTTTTCGTTGCCGGCCGGGATCGCCTCGATCGAGGTGGTCAGCTTCTGGATCTGCTCGTCGAATTCCTTGACCTTAGCGTCGATGCCAGCCTTCTCCTGCTTAAAGGCCTCAATACGCGCCTGGTAGGTCTTGCTGCCGTTGATCGCGTCGACCAGACGCAGCACAGCGACCTTGGGGGCATCTCCAGAATCGCCAGCGGTCAGTGGCAGGACGGGTGAGAGAAGGAGGAGGGCGAGCAGGAGGCGGGGCATAGGGTATCCGGAGACGTTATGCTAAAGGCCTTGGCAAGGTGGTCACGCGGGATCCCTGGCATGCCTGGGCTGCGCCGGACTCCTGATTCAGGCAGCCTTACCAGGCAATTTCCGCGGCCGTATGGAAGCCGATCGCCCAGCCCGAGTCGTTGAGTGTGACCGTGCTGGCTCCCAACTGGACCTCCTCGCTCCGGGCGGGCAGCCAGCCGTCAACGCTGAAGCCAAAACTAAACACATCGCCGCAGAACACGCGCACTCCGGCAGCACCGCGTACCACCACGGTGACCGCCTGGGCGCGAGTCCCATTTCCCTCGGAAACGACGCCTTCCAGTCGGGCGCCGAGGCCAGCCTGGGCATACGGGATGAAGGTGAACGGACCACAGCGGGGCGAGCTGTAGCCTTCCTCCCAGCCGATGGTCGCCTGGTCATGACGCAGGTCGGCGCCGCTGAGCGTATCGTCGGCGGACAGGTCCAGGCTGAGCCGACCGTCGGGTTCAGTACCGAACCGGTAATCCAGCACCGCAGCGCATCGACGTCCATCCACCCCGTCACCCAGGTTCATGCGCGTCGGATACCAGCGCAGTTGAACGCCAAAACTACCGCCCTGATAAAGCGCAAGGTCGTGCTGCAGGGTCATCTCCTCGCCGCCTGCGGGCACAGTACCGGGCGACAGGATGGCGCCGATGGCACCAAAAGCTGCCCGCGACTCGGGGTTGATGCCAGCCTTCACCTGGTATCCCCACCCACCCCAGTCCATCGGCGTGATGTAGGTGCCGCTGTTGATCCACCAGCCATCCTCATGCTCCCCGGTGGCGGCGACCGTGGCGCTTGGCGGATCACCATCGCGCCAGTGGTAGCGAGCCCCGACCCAATACGAGCCGTCACGGCCCACCAGCACCAGCCGCGGCCCGAGCTCGGCAATCAGTTCGCCCTTGAGTGCGTACTGCCCGGCACCAACCAGCTGCCCGCCCCACCAGCCAGTGAGGTCCAGGGCGGAGGGGACTCCCAGCCATCCCACCGCGAACGATCCGGCGGCGGCCGGACGATAGGATTCATGGTCATCGTAGGTCAGCTTGACCTCGTCGACATTGAGGCCGCGATGCAGGCCATTCTGGATCTCGTCGCCTGCCAGATAGCGGTCGACACGAACGCCACCACCGATGAAGCCGCTCCAACGCCAGCCCAGGTTCGGGTCCTCCTGACCCCAGGCCCAGCCGGCTATGGCGAGTAGCTCATCGCTGCGCGTGTTCGCTGGACGGTGGGTGAGGATCGACCCCTCGACGGCTAAGATCAGCCCACGATCAGCGTAGTGACCCCCAAGCGTCGCCGTCCGGAAATCATCGCCATTGCCGACCCCATCGCCGAGGATGTCGTTGCCGGTCTCGGTCGCTGCACACGGGAACTTCCCGGTCGGCCCCGGCTCGGGCGCGCCGGCCACTGCAGCGTGCATCGATACGACGCAGCCGAGCGCAACCAGCACCGCGAGGCAACCTGGCAGACGAGACATTAAAACCGCCTCGCAATCGGAATCCGCCGGCCCATGCCAAAGGCCTTGCGCGAAACGCGCAGTGCTGGCGCCGCCTGGCGCCGCTTGAACTCGCTGAGTTCAACCAAGCGGATGACCCGATCAACGATCGCCGGATCCTCGCCAGTGGCGATGATCGCATCGCGATCACGGTGCTCCTCGACGAAGGCCTCCAGGATGCGGTCAAGCATCGGATACGGCGGCAGAGAATCCTGGTCGGTCTGGTTCTCGCGCAATTCGGCGCTCGGCGCCTTGTCGATTGAGGCAACCGGAATGCGCTCGTGCCCGGCCACCGCGTTGATGCGCCTTGAGAGATCCCACACCGTGGTCTTGTAGACATCGCCGATCGGCGCCAGTCCACCATTCATATCGCCATAGATGGTGCAGTAGCCACAGGCCAGCTCGCTCTTGTTGCCGGTGGTCAGCGCCATCGCGCCAAGCTGGTTGGCCGCCGCCATCACCAGGGTGCCGCGCAGGCGCGATTGCAGATTTTCGCTGGTCAGTCCCTGCGGCGTGCCGCCGGTCACTGGTGCCAAGGTTTCCAACGACTGACGATACAGGCCGGTAATGCCGACTTCGTGGGCGGTGACGCCCAGTGTCCGGGCCAGAGCGTGGGCGTCGCTGAGCGAGCCCGGACTGCTGAACGGCCCCGGCATCAGCAGGCCAATCACCGCCTGCGGACCGAGGGCGTCGGCGGCCAAGGCCGCGATCAGTGCACTGTCGATACCGCCCGACAAGCCCAACACGACGCGCTTTTGGCCTGTCTTGCTGCAGTAATCGCGGATCCCGGTGACCAGCGCAGTATGCAGGTCATCGAGCGGATGAGGATCAACCGGGGCCGCGACCCGGGCGGCCAGATCGACCGTCCACATGCCGGAGCGCCAGCGCGGCGCCGCGCCCAGCCAACTGCCATCGGGCGCTACCGCTGCCGAGTCACCGTCGAACAGCAGCTCGTCATGGCCGCCGACTTGGTTGACGTAGACAACCGGAGCACCAACTCGACGCGCCACCGAGGCCAGCAGCCGATGGCGCACCGCGGGCTTGCCGTGGTGCCATGGTGAGGCGCTGGCATTGACCAGCACATCGCAGCGACCAGCCAGATCGGCGACCGGATCCTGATGGTAGGTGATGCCGGTGAAGTCGCTGCTCCAGATATCTTCACAGATACTGAGGCCAACCCGCTTGCCGGCGATCTCCACCACGCAGGGCCGATCACCGGGACGAAAGTGACGACGCTCATCGAAGACGTCGTAGGTCGGCAGTAGCCGCTTGTGGTAGCTCGCTTCGATGCGGCCTCCACGCAGCAGCACCAGGCTGTTGGCCAGGGCCGGGCCGGTGCCAGGTTCGATTGGCTCGACGCAGCCCACCAGGGTCGGCACCGCAACCTCACCGGCGAGCCGCTGGACCATCGCCCACTGGCGTTGCACCAGGGCCGGCCGGTCGAGCAGATCTCGCGGCGGATAACCACCGAAGGCGGCCAGTTCGGGAGTGAGCAGCAGATCGCAGCCCTGGTCGCGAGCCTGTACGGAGGCGAGCCGTATGGCGGTCTGCGCCGCGTCGAGATCGGCGATGGTCAGAGAGAGCTGGGCAATGGCGATGCGCACGGGGACAGATGATGTCGACGCCGGCGCGCTTCCAAGCTGGGAGCGGAGCGCGGCCAGCTTGGAAGCGCGGGTTGCTGCGCGTCACTTCAGATCAATGTACGCGTCTCGCATGTCTTCGCGTCTTTTCCCATCTCTTCGACCCCGGCTGGACCGGCCAGAGGGACGGGCCAACGGCCCGAGCTTCCTGGTTAGCCCTGCCAGGTGCGGCAGGTGTCGACGTAGGCTTCGATGTTCGCCCACGGCACCTCGGGTTCGAGGAGGTGCGTCGGGCATGGCAGCAGCCCGCCCTGCGAACCAGCGATGGCCAGCACGCGCCTGGTCTCCGTACGGACCGCATCGGCAGTGCCGAAGGGCATCACCGATTGCGTGCCAAGGGTACCGTTGAACGACAGATTCGTGCCGTACTGCCGGTGCAGCTGGGCGAAATCCATGCTTTCCGGCTGTACTGGATTGAGCACCTCGATGCCGGCCTCAATCAAGTCCCTGATCAGACCGGTGACATGGCCGCAGGAATGGTAGAGAATGACGATATCCGGATTGACCGCCTTGGCCGCATCGACGACCCGTCGCAGGCGTGGCTTCAGCCAGCGGCGGTACGTCGTCGGACTCATCATCAAGCGACTCTGCGTACCAACATCATCACCCAGACAGAGGATGTCGACGCCAGCCCGGGCATAGGCACTGGCACGTCGTTCCGAACGTTCGGTGATCACATCCAACAGGGCGTTGGCGAAATCCTGGTCCTCGGCAAAATCCCCGACCAACCGGTCCATGCCGCGCAGGTACCAGGCGGTCTCCCAGACCGTGCAGGCCATATGCCCTTCGACAGCACGACCGGCAGCGTGATGCGCCGCGACCTGCGCGACGAGATCCGCAGGTGGCTGGTCGCTCCAATCGGGGAACGGATAGGCAGCCAGATCGGCCAACGAGGTCGCCGACCCCAGCGGATGAAGCATGCGTGTCATGTGGTGCGCCGCCTCGCTGCCAGGCTCGTGGCCGATGCCCCAGTCATCGAAGTGGGTGCCTGGCTTGAACGTCTCGCCAGGAAACCAACGGGCCTGGATGAAACCTCCGTTACGCGACGGCGACAGGCACGCTGAACGGATGGGAAAGGCAAAATAATCGTCATAGCCGACCGTCGCCCCGGTACGCTGTCGATAGGTCTCGTCCAGCGAGGGACAAAGGCTGAACTGGAAGGGTACCTGGTCGAAACCACGGCGCCGATACAGACTGATGACATTGTCGCGGGCGGACATAACCACGGTTAGACCCCCCATTCCTTGCGTTTGTCGGACATCTGCACGTTCTTCTCCGGCTCGCTGTACCAGGCGTAGTGGCCCTTGGGCTGCTTGCCGACCCAGCGTTCATCGACCGGATCGCCGGCCTTTTGCCAACGCGTATCGGCGGTCAGGCGGAACTCGCCTGAGGTGTTGGCCAGCGACATGTGCATCATGTACATGCCGAAGACCAGCACGTCGCCGGCGCGGAACTCGGTGGTCGCCCACCTGCCACCGTACTTGCCGGTGACATCCGCGGGATCGTCGGCAAACCAACCGTGAACCCGGTCGCGATCGACATCCATACGCCCATAGGTCGCACGCACGCGCTCGAAGCCAGGCAGACGGTGCGAGCCGGGAACGACAGCGAGAGTGCCATGTTCGTACCCGAGATCACCGAACGGCGTCCACACTGTCAGCACGCCCATCGAGCCGCGCCCCATGTAGACCACATCGTAATGCGCTCCGGTGAAATCGCCGGGGCCGACCACGCGCATCCACTTGAAGTTGAACGTCAGGGCCTCGGCACCGTAGATTCCCTCCATGAAGCGACGAATGCGATCGCTTTCGACCACTTGGTTGAAGGCCGGGCATTGGGTCAGCCGGTTTTCCCCACCGCGGAACTGGCCAGTGGCACTTGGCATCGGTCGGGCAACCAACGGCCCGCCCGAGCGGTCGGCGATCCCTTCCTCGCGCAGCACCCCGATCATCTGACGACGGGCTTCCAGCACCAAGTCACGGTCCTGCAGCCCACGCAGCAGCAAGTATCCCTCGTCCTCAAGCCGCGCCCGCAGCGCTGCGGGATCACCGAGGTGCGGCGTGGCGTCGCGCAGTTCGCCGAGTTGGGCCGAGCCGAGTTCGAGATCGCGGGTGCCGACGCGTAGGATGCGGGGGGCGGTTACGGGTGATGCGTGCATGTTCCGTTGCTCCGATGTCGACTATAAATCCCTTTAGATGTGAAATACATGCAGACATTGCTTGCCGTGTTGTGTAAAACGCTGATGATATCGACGTGCGTTTCCGCGAGCCCGTATCCCTCGACACCAGCGCGGTGTTCGGTGCTGGCTGGCTGCCCGACAAGGGTGGCTGGTGCAACGATCGGGATTGGCGCGCTTATGCCCTGGTCTACCTGACTGCCGGGTCCGGCCGTTATCGTGATCACACCGGCCGGGATCTGGCGGTGCAGGCTGGCGATCTCCTGGTGCTCTTCCCAGGTCAGGTGCACAGCTATGGACCCGGACGGCCCGGCGACTGGACCGAAGTATGGATCGGCTTCCGCGGGCCGGTGTTCAACGCCCTGGAGGGAGACGGCCTCCTTGATCGCAACAGCCCGGTCCTGCATCCTGGACTTGATGAGGGTCTGATCGCCCGCTTCGACGCGCTGGTCGCCGCGGTCGATCGCGCGGGAGGTACCAGCGATGCGATGCTGGTCGCCCGCCTCCACCAACTGATCGCCGAACTCAGCAACGTTGTCGAGGGGAATCGGCCGTCATCGCTGGTGGCACGGGCCCGCATCGAACTTGAAGGAGATCTCCGTCGACCGATCGACCTGCCGCAGTTGGCGGCCCGACTGGGCGTTGGTTACGACACGCTGCGCCGGGCTTTCCAGGACGAACTGGGTACCAGTCCGGGACATTGGCGGCTGCTGCGACGAATCGAACGTGCCAAGCAGCTGATCGCCGATGGCTGGACGCTCGATGACACCGCCGAGGCGGTCGGCTTCTGCGACCGTTTCTTCCTCGCCAGACAGTTCCGCAAGGTTGTCGGCATGCCGCCTGGGGCCTGGCGTAGCGAACTGCTCGGCACCAAACGCTGAGCGTTCAGCGCCGCCAATCGCCGGATTTTCCACCGGTCTTGCGTTCCAGTCTCAGGTCGGTGATGAGCATCCCCTTGTCCAGCGCCTTGCACATGTCGTAGACGGTTAGGGCGGCGGCGGCGCAAGCCGACAACGCCTCCATCTCGACCCCGGTGCGGCCGGTGCAGCCGACCGTCGCGCTGATGCACACGCGGTCACGGCCGAGTCGCAGGTCGATCTCGACTCCAGACAAGCTGATCGGATGGCACAGTGGGATGAGATCCGCGCAGCGCTTAGCACCCTGGATCCCGGCGATGCGTGCCACTGCCAGCACGTCGCCCTTGGCCACCGCCTGGGTACGGATCGCCCGCAGCACCGCGGCTGGCATCAGTACGACGCAGCTCGCCGTCGCCCTTCGTAGAGTTTCTGACTTGCCGCCGACCTCGACCATGCGGGCCGCTCCCCGGTCATCGACATGAGTCAACACCGCTGACGCGTTCTTCACCCGACGCATAGGATCACCTCGACTTCGGCGCCTGACGCGATCGGCGCCGAGCCGGCCGCCACCGCGACGTATCCGGCGGCGTGCGCTGGAGTCACCACGTCTCCAGAACTGACCGGCGGCATCGGCTTGACCATCAGTCTGCCGCCCTCGCGTCGCAGACCGACCGGCACGAACCACGGCCGGTCCCTCGATCCCGGCAGAATGCCCGCCAGCACGCCCCGCACGGTCTCGGGTCCCGGTGCCTGGCCCATCAGCACACGCAGAGCTGGCGCGACGAAACGGGTGAAACACCAGTGCACCGCCAGGGGATTGCCAGGCAGCGCGGCCACCAGCCGGCCGGCACCGGCTGCCAGCAGCAGTGGCTTGCCCGGCTTCTGATCGACGCCGCGCACTACAGAGGTGTATCCCAGCTCCGCCAGAACAGCTGGCACAAAGTCCTTGTCGCCAGCGCTGACGCCACCGGTCAGCACGATCAGCTCGCCTTCGGCCCCGACAATCGCGGTGCGGATCGCGACCGGATCATCGACCACGCTGAGACGTCGGCACGGCATACCCAGGGCCGCGCACATCGCTGCCACCATCGGTCCATTGCTGTCGCGGATGGCACCGCCATCGATCGACCCGCCCTGGCGCAGTTCGGCGCCCGTGGTGATGACAACGACCCGTGGACGCGGCACGACACTGAGACGTTCGATGCCAAGCGACGCGGCAACCGCCACCGCCATCGCTGTTACCGGCTCGCCAGCGCGCAGGACGGTGGCACCGGCCAAAGCCTCGCCGCCGCGTGGCACGATGTTGGCCTGCGGACGAATCCGCTCGGGTAGTTGCACGGTGGATCCGCTGACCACACACAGTTCGCGCTGAACCACCGCTTCGGCCCCGGTCGGCACCGGTGCACCAGTCATGATGCCCAAGACGCTGCCCAACGGCAGGGAACCCGGTGCATCGCCCGCATGCACCGAGCCAGCGAGTGGAAGTGTACGACCAGCGTCAGGTAAACGAATAGCGTAGCCGTCCATCATCGCGCGAGGAAATGGCGGCAGATCATGCGGAGCAATCGCGTCTGCCACCAGCACGCAGCCGAGCGCCTCGGCGGCTGGCAACTGGCGAGTCTCCAGCGGACGGACAACGGCTAACCAAGACGCGGCGGCTTCAGCAACGGAGGGGGCGGCCATCACCCACCCTTCGGACGGAAGGCGGAAACGATAGCGGCGTTGGTCTCCAATCGGGGTCCGCCGATCAGGTCGATGCAGTAGGGCACGGCTGGGAACACCGCGTCAAGGCATTGGCGGATCGCGCTCGGCTTGCCAGGCAGATTGATGACCAAGCAGCGGCCGCGGATACCGGCGGTCTGGCGCGACAGGATTGCAGTCGGCACATGCTTCAGTGACTCGGCGCGCATCAGTTCGCCGAAGCCGGGCAGCATGCGCGTACACACCATCTCGGTCGCTTCGGGCGTGACGTCGCGCGGACTCGGACCAGTACCGCCGGTGGTTACCACCAGGCAGCAGCCATGCTTGTCGGCGAGTTCGGCAATGGTACCGGCGATGGTGCGCAGCTCATCCGGGATGATCTTCGATACGGCCTCCCACGGACTGGCGAGATAGTCGTTCAGGGTCGCTTGGATCGCTGGCCCCCCCTTATCCTCATAGATCCCAGCCGAAGCGCGATCGCTGATCGTGATGATGCCGATGCGTGCCGTCATGCTGCCATGATCGTGGTAGCCCAAGCGTCGCAAATGAATCTCCGCTGGTTGAATACCTATCGGCCAGCGTAAACTCTCTCAGTTGCGTTGCGCCACCCAGGACATGATTCGATGAGCATCCGCTACAATCACACCGTGCCCACGGTGGCGCAGTTCATCGACCTGTATCAGGCCTGCACCCTTGGAGCGCGCCGACCATTGGGCGATGCCGGCGAACTGCTGGCCCGATCGAACCTGATCGTCTCGGCATGGGACGGCACCCTACTGGTCGGCTTGGCGCGGGCGATGACCGACGGGGCCCATGCCATCTACCTCGCCGACCTGGCGGTGCGCGAAAGCCATCAGAAGCATGGTATCGGCAAGCGGCTCATCCGCGACGTGCGCGCGATCGAACCCCGGGCCATGATTGTGCTAATCGCCGCCCCGCAGGCGCACGAGTATTACGGCCGCATCGGCTTCGCCCAACACCGCTCATGCTGGATCCTCAGGCCGGGGATGGAACTGGGCTGAGCCAGGCGGCGGGTCCGAGCGACAGCACGTCGACCCCGGCCGCTGCGGCAGCCTCGATCGCCTGGCCAAGCCAGCGCGTCCCGATCTCGCTGCGATGGCGCTCGGCCAGGAGTGGATGACGGCCGTGGGCCAGGGCGAGATGCACTGCAGCGCCAGGCATGATGGCCGAAACCGAGGCGGCAATGGCGCCGAGCGCCGGAACATTGCCAAGCAGCGAAGCGACGTCATCGGCATGGACATAGGGATCGACCGGGAGATCAACCACGTCCCATCCCGAGCCATCGGGGCGCTGGCGGTTAAACTCGGTGAACTGCGAGGCATTGCCGCCACCGACCACTAGGCCGGGATGCAGCAGACGCAGGTGCTCGACCCAGGCGGTGGCGGTGGTCGCACGATCGTCGGCCACGGCGACCACGCTGGCCAGCGGCAGACCGCTCAGGTCCGACCAGCTCTCGGGCGGACCGCGCAGGACGACATCGAGGGGCAGCGGCGAGCGCCGCAGCGCCGTCAGGTCGCCACCGGGAGCGAGAACAGCTCGCAGCCGGGAGACGCCGCAGGCATGCAGCAATCCACCGTCGGCATCGTCGGCGAATTCGGCCGCCAGGGCCATGCCTGTACCAGCCAGGGTGATCTCAAGTCGCTGCTCGACCACCTCGCCGACCGCCAGCGTCACCGGCCGCGGCCGGGACAGCGGCGTGCTATAGGTTTTGAACGAAGCGTCGCCCCAGTTGCGCTGGTCCTCGGTTTCGAACACCTCGCCTGCGAAACGCATCGTCGCCTCGCGCCCGGGACGCGGCCGCACGGTCAGCGCCACGACGTCGTGGAAAGGCTGATGCGGCGAGATCGCCAGCGGGAAGCGTGTCTCCTCGCTGCGGCCGTCGCTGTGCCCGACCCGCACCCAGGCCCCGGCCAGGCCCTGGTCATGATGCACGCAGAGGCCGATGCGGTTGCGCCGGAAGGTGCTGCCGGCGACGCCTCGGTAATCGACCGTGATGTGACCGTCGGGGTGCCCGGCTAGGCGCATTTCGCTGTCGAAGACGATGCCATCGGCGCGGTGCTGTCGACGGTAAGCGATGCGGAAGCCATCGGCGGCAGCTGCCACTTCCAGTCCGACCAGCGGACCGCCGATGGTGCGCCACTGTTCATCGCGCACCGCCACGTAGATCCGGCTGACGATGCTGGTGCCATCGAGGCGCAGGTCGCGCAGATCGCCATCCGCGAACGACAGGGTCCACGGTCCGGCGCGCAACTGCTGACGATCGCTCATGCCGGAATGATGGGGTCGCGACGCTGGAATGACGCCGGGGGCGTGGCGTCAGGGCTTGGCCGGCGGAGCCTGAGGCGTCTCGTCCGGGGTCGTTGGCTTGGCCTTCACCAGCGGCTTCTTGTACCAGCGTTCGCGCTCCTGCTTGCGCATGGCGCGGGTCGCCGAGGTGCCGCCACGGACGCGCCACTGCATGGTCAGTACGTCTTCGTATCGATGAAGCCTTCGAGCTTCCGCGACCTGATCGGGTGCTGCAGCTTCTTGATCGCCTTGGCTTCGATCTGGCGCACGCGTTCACGCGTGACGTTGAAGCGACGACCAACTTCTTCGAGGGTGTAGGTATATCCGTCGCCGATGCCGTAACGCAGGCAGATGATCTCGCGCTCACGGTCTGTGAGGGTGTCCAGTACCTCGGTGATCTTCTCTTTGAGCAGCTCGTTCGAGGAGATGTTCGCCGGGTTCTCGGCGCTCTTGTCTTCCAGGAAGTCGCCGAAGTAGCAGTCGTCGCTGTCGCCGATCGGGCGGTCGAGGGAGATCGGGTGCTTCGACACGCGGATGACGCGCTTGCACTCGGTCACGCTGATGCCGGCGCGCTCGGCCACTTCTTCGATGGTTGGCTCGCGGCCGGTGTCCTGCAGGATGTCCTTCTGGATCTTCCGCAGCTTGCCCATCGTCTCGATCATGTGGACCGGGATGCGGATGGTGCGTGCCTGGTCGGCGATCGCGCGGGTGATGCCCTGACGGATCCACCAGGTGGCGTAGGTCGAGAACTTGTAGCCGCGCTTATACTCGTACTTCTCGACCGCCTTCATCAGGCCGGCGTTGCCTTCCTGGATGAGATCAAGGAACGACAGACCGCGGTTACGGTACTTCTTGGCGATCGATACGACCAGGCGCAGGTTACCGCATGACAGCTTCTGCTTGGCCTCTTCGTAGAGGCGGAAGCGACGCGACACCGCGGTGCAACGCTCGATGAAGCGGTCGATCGGCTCGCCGATCGTCTTCTCGAGTTCACCCAGCTCGTTTTCTTTTTCCTTGGCCTGCGACTTGCGGCGCTTGTTCTGCTCGATCTCACGCTTGAGACGCAGCAGCCGGCGACGCATGTCGAGCATGTCGTCCTTGACCGTGATCACGGTCTTGGCGTCGAGTTCCATCTCTTCGAGCAGTCGATAGGCGCGGGTCAGACGGTTGCGCAGCACGCGCTCGATGCGGATCTGTTCGGCCGGTTGGCGCGAGGCGTCCTTCATCAGCACGCCATCGGACAGCGCCTGGGCGTGGGTGGTGACGCGGTGCAGCGTGTTGAGATGGTTGGCAGCGCGGTCGATACGCTCGTCGCGGGCCGGGCTGGAGCCGTGGCTCTTAGCGTTCTTCTCCTGCTGCTCCCAGATCTCCTTCTGCTCCTCGACCCACTGGATGCCGCGGCGGACCGCGTCCAGAGTGGTCATCACCTTACGGCGGAAGCCATCACGGTAGATCTCGATGCGCCGGGCGAGTTCGATTTCTTGGTCGCGGTTGAGCAGCGGGATCTCACCCATCTGCGACAGGTACATGCGTACCGGATCGTCGATCTTCTCGCCGATCTCGGCCTCGTTCTCTTCGGGAGCCGAGTAGCTTTCGAAGGCGCTGCCCTGGCTGTCTTCGCTGCTCTCTTCGCCCCCACCGCCGCCGTCATCGCCGTCACTGGTATCCTCGACCAGCTCGAGGCCGCGCTTCTCGAGTTCTTCGAGAATGGCGTCGAGCTTGGCCGGGTCGTTGACCGCCTCTTCCTGGATGGCGTTGAGCTGGTCGTAGGTGACCTTGCCCTTTTTGGCCTGTTTGACCAGGACACCGACGATATCACCAACCGACATCGCCGGTTGGGCTCCGCCTGTGGCTGGAGCATCAGACTCAGCGGGGGCTTCGGTCGGGGCGGGGGCAGTCGGTGCGGTCTTGGCCATGTGATCCCGGTAGCGATGGGCGAAGAATTATACCATCAGGGAAGGAATGACAAGGGTTTGTAAAAACCCGGCCTTGGCCACCGCTGAGTACCTGCCCTTGGGTTAGTCAACGGGACGGCTGATCCAGTGGGAAAGCCCGCATGCCTACGCGCACCGCGCACCGCGCACCGCGCACCATGCCTCCCTCCTCCACCCATTGATCCGCCCGTGCTGCTCTTAGCGTTCCCGCCCCGGAGCCCCCCGTCCATGACCATGCACACCTACCTCGCCTGCGACCTCGGAGCCGAAAGCGGCCGCGTCATGCGTGGGACCCTGACTGACGGCACCCTGGTCATGGACGAGATCCATCGCTTCCCGACCGGTGGGATCGCGATCGGCGACAGCCTGCGCTGGGACCTGCCGCGCATCCTCGATGAGTTGCGCTGTGGCATCCGCAAGGCCGCCGCCCACGGCGCCATCGACGGTATCTCGACCGACTCGTGGGGCGTCGACTACGTACTGCTCAACACCCTCGACCCGGTGCTGTCGCTGCCCTACCACTACCGCGACAAGCGCAACGACACCGCCTTCCAGCGCGTCTTCCTGCTCGCCCCGCGCGATCTTATCTACCGCGAGACCGGCATCCAAAGCATGGGTTTCAACACCCTGTTCCAGCTGCAGTGGGACGTCTCGCGCCGGCCCGGCCTGGTCGCCCTCGCCGACCGCTTCCTGCTCATTGCCGACTGGTGTAACTGGGCTTTCAGCGGCGTTGGCGTGGCCGAGGAGAGCCTGGCCTCAACCGGCCAACTCTACAGCCCGCACACCCGCCAATGGAGCAGCGAAATCATCCGCCGGGTCGGTCTGCCCGAACGCCTGTTTCCCCAGGTCGTCCCCTCGGGCACGGTGCTCGGCCCCGCGTTGTCCGAACTCGGCGCCGGCAACGCCCAGGTCATCGCCACCTGCAGCCACGACACCGGCGCGGCAGTCGCTGCGGTCCCGGCTGAGGGCGAGGGCTGGGCCTACCTGTCATGCGGCACCTGGTCGCTACTGGGCGTCGAAACCCCAGAGCCGATCTGCACCGCTGAAGCCCTGGCCGAGAACTACACCAACGAACTGGGTCTGGGCGGCGGCATCCGCTTCCTTAAAAACATCGTCGGCCTATGGATCGTGCAGGAATGCCGCCGCGCCTGGCAGGTTGCCGGCCAGGAGCTTTCCTACGACGACCTGACCCGACTGGCCAGCGAAGCGAAGCCGCTGGTCTCACTGATCGATCCTACCGACCCGCGCTTCGCCGCGCCCGGTGACATGCCGCAGAAGATCGCCGCATTCTGCCGCGAGACCAAGCAGCCAGTGCCTGACGGAGTCGGCGCCACCGTGCGCTGCGCCCTCGAATCACTCGCCCTCACCTACCGAAGGTCACTCGACACATTAGAGCGCCTAACCGGCCAGAAGCTGCACAACTTGCACATCGTCGGCGGCGGCTCGAAGAATCGCCTGCTTATGCAGATGGCAGCCGACGCCACCGGCCGGTCGGTGATGGCCGGCCCGGTCGAGGCGACCGCGATCGGCAATCTGCTGATCCAGGGTATGGCTCTCGGCCACATCAAGGATCACGCTGAGCTGCGCCGCATCGTACGGGCCAGCTTCCCGGTCGAAACCTTCCACGGCCACGATCGGGCCGCCTGGGATGCAGCCGCCCACCGGCTGGGCCGCTGATCCCGACTGCGCATGATCGGCTCCGTCGTCAGACTGCTGGTTGCCCTCGCTCTGGGCGCTGGACTGGGGCCGATCTGCTTCGACCTGCTGCAGTGGTCGGCCCGAGTTATACGTTGGCCGCTGCCGGACACGGCGGCGACCATTGGTGGAGCTGCTGCAGGGCTGCTCTTCATCCTGTGGAAGAAGCCGAACGCGTTCATTCACACGGCCATCCATGAACTTTGCCACCTGGTGATCTGTCTGATCGTGTTCGTCCGTCCGACCGGCATCTCGGTCACCGATGGCCGGGGTGGTGCAGTCGAACATGTCGAGACCGGCCCGCTGCGCTCGGTGCTGATCCAAATCGCACCGTACACCCTGCCGCTGATGATGTTCCCATTCCTGGTGACCCGCCATTTCATCGTCACCACGCCGGATCCATGGCGGCAGGTGCTGTCTGGTGCGGTTGCCTTTCTTGCCATCACCCACCTCCAATCGCTTTATCACAATATTCGCATCAACCTATCCGGCGAACAAGCTGACCTAGTCAAGGTCGGCCGACCACTGTCGTTCGTGCTGATCGCGCTCTCGATGATGCTGGTCGCGGCATGGACCATCCGCTGCCTATGGACCGGTCTGCCATCAGGATATTGACGACGCGGGTCGTTAATGACCCATGACCTCCAGACTTGCCCCAACCGCTGTCGTCAGCACACTGCGCGCCCCTTTTGCGGAGCTCATCATGCAGGTTCAGGTCGCCGACGCCGGTTCACTCGCCAAGCGCGTCACCATCAGCTACACCGCCGCCGAAGTGGCCGAACGCAAGGGCAAGCTCATCAAGAGCCTAGCCGGCGAGGTGAAACTGGAGGGTTTCCGTCCGGGCAAAGCCCCTCGCGCGATGCTCGAAAAACGTTACGGACCAGCTGCCCAGGCCCAGGCCGAAGAAGCCCTGGCCGATGAGGGCCTGAACAGCGCACTAAAGGACAAGAAGCTTCGTCCATTCGGCCAGGTCGCCAACGAAGGCATCGACCGTGCGAACGGCCTGTCCATCGTGGTGGCCTTTGAAACCTACCCGACGATCACCATCCCCGCCGCCAGCTCGATCTCGATCGACGCCGGCGACACCGCCGTCACCGACGCCGAAGTCGACGAATTCGCTACCTCAATCGCCAAGCGGCTGGGCGAAATGAGCCCGATGGCCGACGGCGAGACCGTCATTGAGGACGACTCGGTCACCCTCGACGGCAGCCTGACCGTCGAAGGCGTCGAAATCCGCAAGCTCAGCCAATTCAACCACCTGGTCGGCGGCTACCCCCTCTTCGGCAAGCAGCCCAAAGACGTCATCGCCGCCTTCGCTGAACAGAAGATCGGCAGCCAGATCGCCTTCGATACGGTACTGCCGGCCAACTTCACCCCGACTGAACACGCCAGTAAGACCGCCAAGTTAGCTGTGAGTATCGCCTCGGCCAACCGCATGCGCCCGGCCGCTCTTGACGACGCCCTCGCCCAGAAGGTCGGCGCCAAGGACATCGTCGGACTGAAGGAGACGCTCAAGCTGCGCATCAGCTCGCGCAAGCAGGGCGAAGTGCGCGGCAAGCAGCTGGAACAGGTGTCGACCGCCCTGCTCGAGAAGATCACCGTCGAACTGCCGCCCAAGGCACTTGCCGCCGCGATCACCCGGGCAGAGGCCGACGCGGAAGCCAAGGCCAACGAGAAGAAGGAAGACGTCGTCAAGGCCAAGACCGAGGCCAAGGCCGAAGTCGAGAAGATGTTCAAGCGCCACTGCGTGATGGTCGCCCTGGGTGACCATCTCAACGTTCAACTCAGCGACGAGGATTTCCGCGAGCAGATCATGATGGCCGCCCAGCAGACCGGCCGCAAGCCGCAAGACATCGCCGATCAGCTCCAGAAGAGCGGTCAAGGTGCCCAGGTCGCCATGGAAATCCGCGAAGCTAAGGCGATGGAGCAGTACCTCGACCAAGTACTTGGCACCGTCCTGCCCGCCAAGGCCTGAGGAGCGTCAGGTAAGCCGGTCGCTGGAGGTCATTGCCCCAGCCACCGGCTGCCCAGACTCCTCCTCCATGAATCGCACCTTCGCGGCGGACCAGCCATGAAACTCGTGATTGCCGGCGACCACTCCTCGCCAGCCCTCAAGCGCAGCCTGATCCATCATCTGCGTGGCCGAGGCCATGAGATTGAGGATCTCGGCACCGACACTGAAGCCAGCGTCGACTATCCCGACTTCGCCACCGTCGCCTGCCAGGCGGTACTCAGCGGACGCGCCGAACGCGCCATTCTGATCTGCGGCACCGGCATCGGCATCAGTATCGCCGCCAACAAGATCGATGGCATCCGTTGTGGCTTGGCCCATTCGCCCGACACCGGACGCCTAGCTTGGGAGCACAATCGCGCCCAGGTCCTGGCGATCGGCGCCCGTGTCCTCGATCCCGCCGCCGCCACCGCCACCGTCGATGCCTGGCTGGATGCCCGCGCCGACGAAGGCCCCCGGCACAAAAACCGCATCGCCAAAATCGCTACACTGGAGAGCCCATGTTCGACCGGATCAAAAGTCTCATAACCGGGGAGAAGCCGATGGTTCCCGACGACCTGATACGGGGGGGCAAGCTGGTCGTCGCCGCCATCGAAGCAGCCCCAGGCGATGCTGCTCAACTGAAAGCGCTGCTAGGCGGCACCGCCGCACCGGCCGCCGCGATCATCGCTGGACTGAAGGGTAGCGCCCTGGCCACTGATCTCGCGCCCATGCTAAAGCAGGAGGGTGTGCCCGGCCGTGCCGCGGCCTGGGCCCTCGGTCGGCTTGGAGCCCAGACCGAACTGCTCGCTGCAGTCGCTGACGGCGGACTGGATCAGCGCGACAATGCCTATTGGGGTCTGGCTGTTCTGGCAGCCGCCGGCAAGGCGACCACCGCCTGCGCCCCGGCCTTGCGCGAGCGGGTTGCTGCCGAGATCGCCAAGGCGAAGTCCGGCGGCACCGGCCTGGGTGAACACGCGGTCCGTGCACTCGCCGTGCTTGGCGACACAGATGCCGGTGCACTGGCCCAGAGCGTGCTCGATGGCGACCGCTTCTGCGACCGCTTCGAGCTGCAGCGGATCAAGAAGGCTGTGTCAGATGGAAGCCGTGACCGCGAAGGCGTGCATCAGTTCACCCTGCCATGGACCGAGTTGTTCGCCCGCGATCTCTTCGTCGAGCCGAAGCCGGTAGAGAATCCAGCAGCGAAGTCTGCTGACAAACCGGCCGACAAACCCGCCGGCAAGTCGCCTGTGCCGGTTAGCAATGCACCGCCCAGCTACGACCTTGGCGCACCGTCCGCTGATGCTGGTCTGCCCGAGGAAGGTGAACCGCCAGCCGGCGGTGGCGCGCCGGTCGACTGGAAGGCCTTCCTGGCCAGTCCCGAAGCCGCAGCGCTGCAGCCGCAGGTCAAGCAGATGGCCGGCCAACTCGGTCAGCTGCTCGAAAAACTCGCCCAGCAAGCGGTCGGTGCCCAGTTGACCGATCTCTCGCGCGACGAGTTCGCCGCCCTGTTGACCCAGGTCCTGCCGCAGGCGCTGCCGCAGCAGCACGTCCAAGCCGCGCTCAGCCCGCATGCGCTCAATGCCTACCAGGCTCTGGCCAAATTCCTGCTCCGCACCGGTGCCGCCATCCAGGGCGACGGGCTGCTCCAGGGCGTCAAGCTGGTACGCCAGCTGATGACCGAGCAGATGCGCCGCACTGGCATCCTCGGCGGACCGGACTACAGCGATCCTGACGACAAGCCGGCGGTCCAGACGACATGAGGCCTGCCGGAATGCCATCGCCCGGCTCGACGCCGTGACGCTGTTCCGGCCCTGCATCGATATCCACGACGGCGTGGTGAAGCAGATCGTTGGCGGCACGCTGGTCGACGGGGCGCTGCCGAAGACCAATTTTGTAGCCAACGAATCGCCAGCGCATTTCGCCGCGATGTACCGACGCGATGGACTGACCGGCGGTCACGTCATCAAGCTCGGTAAGGGCAATGACGAGGCGGCGCGCAGCGCGCTTGCCGCCTGGCCCGACGGGCTGCACCTGGGCGGTGGCATCAATGCCGACAACGCCAAGCACTGGATTGAGGCTGGCGCCGAGAAGGTCATCATCACCTCGTGGCTGTTCCCGGACGCCCGCTTTGCCAGCGAACGACTCGCCGCCATCAGCGCAGCGATCGGACCCAAGCGATTGGTCATCGACCTGTCGTGCCGGCGCAAATCGACCGGCTGGATGGTTGCGATCGACCGCTGGCAACGGGTTACTGGCTTCGCCGTCGACGAGGCCAACTTGATGCGCCTGGCCGGTACGTGCAGCGAATTCCTGATCCATGCCGCTGATGTCGAAGGCCTGTGCAACGGCATCGACGAGGAGCTGGTCGAGCGCCTCGGCCGCTGGTCGCCGATCCCGGTGACCTACGCCGGCGGCGCGCGCTCACTCGCCGACCTCGAGCTGGTCGAGCGCGAATCGCGCGGCCGCGTCGATGTCACCATCGGCAGCGCCCTCGACATCTTCGGGGGCAGTGGCGTCACCTATACCGATTGCGTGGCGTGGAACCGGGCGCATGCCTGACAAGCACCGGTGTAATGACTTGTTAGAGGTCCCTCGCTACCGCGAGTGGGTTGGGTATTTAGCAGTAAATGCCAGCCTTCCCGCTATCAAAAACATCATGTCGATGAAGTAGTCGTTATTGCGGTATCCGCGTGCGCGACTCTTCGCTGATTTAGAACAGACTGTTGTAGCCCTCCATGATCGCCGATGTGATATCCGTTTGGAACCAGGACACGATGCCATCCCAGTGCGTGCGAATTGACTTGGCAGCAGAAACCATTGCCGGAAGTCTTGATCTCTCGGACCACCGGCACCAGCGTTGTAGCTGATCGCTGCCGCATGCATAGGCCTCCTGGAATGCCAGCTTCAGTCTGTAGGCCTTGCCAGTCTTCAGATGAAGAGCAGGTAGTGATATTACGGCAACGCCTTTCTTCTGCTTCTCTGTTTGATTCTCCTCGTTGGTCACGAGCGACCAATGGTTCCCCTTGAGGAGTTGGTATTTCCATCCGCTCTCCTTCTGCTCCTCACGACGAGTCTCTCGAACAGCATTGACGATAAGTTGAGTGACATGGAATCAATCGTATGTGAGCATCGCCTTCGGCAGGTATTTTTCGATTCCAACGGTGAAAGCAGCGGACATGTCACAGGCAACCTGTGGTGATTGCCTTCGGATTTCCGCCATGCTTGCGTAGATCGTCCGCCGCAGCCTTGATGCACGCCTTGCCCTTGCCCGGCACGGCAAACAGCACTCGCTTCTCGTCGAGGTCTACAGAGACCGTCACATAATCATGACCGAGCCGACCAGCGGTCTCGTCGAACGCCATGCGGCGAACCGTGCTGTGGTCAGCACAGGATCGTCCATCCTTCACGTGATGATGCACCATCCTCCAAAGTAGAGTATCGTTCTCCCCGACGAATTGAGCCACATGCTTCATGGCCATGGCCGGAGCGAGGAACAAGATGAGGCCTTCAAAAACATAGCTGAACCCGCTTCCCGGTCGTGACCACGGCACTTCTATCTGGAGTACTCCGTGCTGACCGCATGACAAGCGAGGCACCCGTGCAGTAATGTATGCTTTATGTTCAAAGAAATCCAAGTGACGATAGGTCTTCTGCGTGGTATCGTGAACCGGACATGACTTACCGCATGTGGGACAGAGAAACTGAGATCCTGCCGGAAAGTCCACGGCAAGATCGAGGCGGCGCACCTCCGCACTGAAGGAACAGGCGGTCACTTTCCAAGGCGCTGGGAGAGCCAAGGCCTTCTCAAAGAGTCCGTGTCGCGCATGCGCATTTCTCTGATAAAACCAACGCATTACAATGCGGCAAAGGCCGCCCGGCTTGCGATGAACAAGGCGAGATAGCAGCTGGTGGACCCTCCGTCCACCAGCAGTGGAAGCCCCTTTGGAGGGCTGCAACGGTGACGGACGCCGGGCGTCTACAATCAGCCTATTAAGCCATTAGCATCGACCCACTCGCTACAGCGCGGAACCGAAAGCAAAAGACACTCACTCTTTGTTAGCGTCTAGTTAGCCCACTACCTAGTAAAACCAAGTAATTCCAAATCATAAGATGATTTTCCCTTTAAATGAAACCTGAGTACCATATTAATATCAGACCATTTACCATCAATGGGCAATCTGTGCCTATATTCATACATCTTCACGTCGCCCGTTAGGTTGGGTGCTGCGTAATTGTTAATAGCCATAAATTCACAAACCCATTTGCCATTTGTCGCCTTCATTATTTCCGACACCATTCTATCCTTTGTCCATTTGCCATAGTCCTTACCGAACTTCCCTATCATCGGACCAAATTCACGATTTATCAGTGCAAACAAGATATCCTGTGCAGTCTTTTTACAAACTAACTGTGAATTACCTACGATTGTGATCAAGTTTTTTCTTTCATATGGGGGGTAACATAAAGCGACAAAGGAGAGTGCCCGACGTAGCGTGGTTGGGATGAACGGCGTGGATGGGTTAATGGAACGAACACCAAGTGGAGCGTCAAGAACTGTCGCGACCTGGTAAACCCAGGACTGGAGGAGAGATGAGTTGAAACCAGTCGAAGGAATCCGGTGGGTACTCACTCCCACCCGGTAACGGTTGGCAACCGGCCGGAAGCGAGTCTTGCATAGTCGC
>JBBQCI010000031.1:0-38997 GCA_038318565.1 Planctomycetota bacterium | reverse complement strand
CGGGCAGGCGCGCTGCAGAGCGCGGATATCGAGGACTATCTGGCGACGATAGGCCGCTGGCAGGCCCCAGAGTGGCAGAAGACGCAGATGGTCGACGCCCTCCGGCGTTTCGGCGCCATCCGGGCAGAGTGGCTGGACGTCGTCCGACATCACTAACCACGGCAAAGCGGCCCCGACGGAAGCGGAGCCACTAACTCCGGCGGCGACCGCTCCCTGAACAAGGACGTGGCAACGAGACAATGTCCAGGCGAAGCCTGCCACCCAGAGCCGGCCTGGGTCGAGGCGTCCAAGCCGCGGCTACCGTTCGCATGTCGCTTGGTACTCCAAGCAGGACGACTCCGTTAACCCGGGCCGTTCTCCACCCCGGAGAATTGGAGAACGGAGGCTGCCTGGGACCGGTCCTGCGTGGTGGCCGGTCGGAGTGGTCCAAAATGGAGATTGGGGTGCTCAGGAAACGCGGTGAAATCCGCGGTGATTCGCCCGCTTCGATGGGCCGTCCCCCATAACAAGAAACCCCACCGTTTCCGGTGGGGTTTCTATGGTTGCGGGGGAAGGATTTGAACCTCCGACCTTCGGGTTATGAGCCCGACGAGCTACCAGACTGCTCTACCCCGCGTTGCGAGGCGGGACAATAGGAGGCGTTACAGGGGTGTCAACCCAGGCGTGGGGTTGTGGCGTGATCGCGAGGAAAACCGTGCTAGAAGCGTCGTCGATGACGCGCACACCTCTGTTTTTGGCGCTCTGCCTGGCCGCATGCGCGACCACCGCCGAGGGGCTGCCCGCAGGGCAGGCGCAAGCCGTCCCAGGCACTGCGGTTGCGCCAAACCGTCTTAGCGATCCGGCTGAGCTGGACCGTGGACCCCCTCCGAAGCCGGGTCTGGAAACACCAACCGCGGCGGCCGAGGCGCTCGTGCTGCGTTTCGACTGGGATTCCTACAAGTCCGTCGTGGTGGTCGGCACCGGTGTGGGCATGGTCAAGCCGGCGTGGGTCGCGACCTTCGAGGAGGGCACGTTCGTCGTCGCCTATCGCGCCAGCGCCTTCCGCGATGCGCGGGGCCGGCTGCACATCGATGCCCGCAACTCCGTCGATGTCGGTCCGCAATCGCAGGGTTGGAGTCCGGATTCGTTCGCGATCGGACACAAGCTGCTGTGGTCACTCGATGATCGGGCCAGCGGGCACTCAGCCGAGATGGGTGAGCTGATCCCGGCGACCACCGACCAGGCGCTGTGGCAGCGCGAGCTACTACGCGTTCAGGCGCTGGTTGAAGGCGGATTGTAGACGCGCGGGGCGGCTCGTATCTGCCACCAGACCGCGAGGATGGTCTGCAAGCCGACCAGGGGCAGGACGATAAGCTGTCCACCGCTGCCGAAGCCGCTGCCGGTGGCGTAGGCGTGCAATCCGGCGCCGAGGAGGAAGTTCACCCCGTACCAGCTCATGATCACTGACTGGAAGCCGTGCACGGCCCACGCGGCCAGGCCGGTCGGCCCGACGCTGCCGACATAGCGCAGGTGCAGCGGCACCAAATAGACGAGGAGGATGACCAGGGCCCAGACCTCTTTCGGATCCCAGCCCCAGAAACGGCCCCAGGCCTGATCAGCCCACACCCCGCCCAGCAAGGTGCCGGCGGCGATCAGCACCACGCCGACTTGCAGACAGCGATAGATGGCTTGCGACTCGGCTGGCTCGACCGGTTGGCGACGGATGGCGGCACGGATCAGCGCCCAATTGCCCAGCACCCAGGCGAGCACGAAAGCTGCGTAGGAGCCGACCACCACCTTGACGTGGAGCCACAGCCAGAATTTCGAACGCAGCACCGGCTGCAGCTGGCCAATATGCGAACCCAGGTCGGGCGGCATCGCCTCGCCGATCATAGCGCACAACGCCGCGCCGATCGCAGCGGCGACGACAAAGGCAGGTCGGCGGCCGGTCCAGGCCAGGACCAGCCCGAGCACACCGGTGATCAGAGCGACGTAGACCAGCGTCTCGTAGAGGTTGGTCACCGCGCCCCACGAGCTGATCGACAGGCGAGCGCCCAGCCCAGCAACGCAGGCCAGGCAACCGGCCGCAGTTGCGGCAATGCCGAAGCGCCATAACCAGCCACGGTTGCCGCGGGCCAGGGCGATTGCGCTGAGCGTCCCACCGAGAACGAAGAGGATCCAGGCCCAGGTGAAGGGTCTGGCCGAACGGTACGACAACTCGGTGGAAATGCGTGTGGCGGTGGGGTAGTCAGCCACGTTGGTGGCACCATTGCTGCGCAGCCAGCTGGTGTGCGCCGTACCGACGCGGCGCAGCTCGGAGGTCAGTGCCGTGGCGGCGGCATCAATCGCGGCCGGTTCGCGGGCCAGCCAGGCTTTGCGGAATTGTTCACCCGCGGTCAGCAGCGGATTCCAGGGCGAATCCGGCCCGGCCAACAACGGGTCAGGACGCCAGACCAGATCTTCGATGGTCAGCCAGGGATCAGCACGGCGCAGGGCGTCGGCATTCTTGGCCTCGCGCGCCTTATCGTGCCAGGGACGGCCCTGCATGCCCATCAGCGGCGCAGCGCGTTCCAAGACCCACGCGGTGCTGGCGGCATCGAACGTGACCGGGGCCAGGGCAATGGCCCGCGCACCGAGCGCATCGTCCAGCTCCCACATGCGGCCCCAGGTCTGCGCCGCGGCCTCGTCGGAGGCGCTCCACACGCTACGCATCCCGCCCTGGTCGCGGTTGCGCCGCTTCTGGGCCGCCGCCTGCAGAACCGGCGTCGCGGCAGAGAGTTCGTCGAAGGTGGCCCACTGACCTGGAATCTTCAACTGTTCGCGCAACGGAATGAAGGGCAGCCAGGCGATCGGCTGGGTGCGCCACTCCTGTGGATAGGCCATCCAATCCATCGCCAGGGCGCTAGCCTCCAGACGCTTGGGTCCGGCGATGCGCTGGCCGTCCTGCAACACCGGCAGGGCGAATGAGGACCGACCGGTGACCGCGGTAACGATCTCCCCAGCGGCGACGGCATAGGGTTTCACCCGCCCCTGATGGAGAACCGGCAGGCTGTCGATGGCTGCAGCGTTGAGGATGACGGCAGCAAGGGCAAGCAAGAGGGTACGCATCATATGGTCTTCTTCCGTCGCATCAGGTAGAGGAGGACGATGCCGGTGACCAGTACCAGGCTGCCGACATATTTGGCAACCCGACCTGGATCGGTTGCGACGGTGAAGATCGAGACCTGCCGTCCGGTCGGCTGCTGTTTGGCGTCGACCTCAGGACGGAAGGCCGTCTGATAAATGGCGACGCCAGCATGCAGCAGTGGTTCGTTCATCGTCACCAGGGCCGGGATGGGCTCGCCGTTGGCAGGCAACACGGTGACCTGACTGCTGAATGAGGCCGAGCGCATGCCGCCCGGATCCTTACCCTCGTCGAAGTGGTCGAGTCGCAGAGCGAAACCGTGTTTCTCGCGCAGGTCGTAGATCGCGCGGCGGTACGAGGCGAACAGCGTGCGCTTGCCCAGTTCGATCGCTGCGACTTCGTCACGATGAAACCAGCGGTCGACGGTGCTGGTGCCATCGCTGAAGCGGAAGCGAGCCCAACGCATGGCGCGATCCTGCTTGCCTGGTTGCATGGTCACGGCCTCGGGCATCGGCTGGCTGTTCGGCAGCCAGTCAACCGCCGCGGTCAACTGCATCGGACCATTGCCGCCACCAGCCAGATCACCGTGCCAGGTGCCATGGACCTCGGCCTGGCCCGACAGGCCCTTGCTGCGGGTGAACCAACGGACCAGCAATCGGCGACCCTGATCACCAGGAACACTGAGGAGCTGCAGGTAGGCGCCCTGGCCCCCGCTGCTGGCGTAGACCTGCGGATGTTCGTAGAGCGCCTCGGGGAATCCATCGCCGCCGGGGGCGAGGATGAGCGCTGCAGCGAAACGACGGGTCCAGGTGCGGGTCTCAGCGGGTCCGCGGCCGAGGCTGTATTCGACCACCGGATCGAGCCGGGCCGTGTCGTCCTGCACCAGATTCCCGTCAGTCGGCTTGGGATTGCGCAGGACGCGTTCGATGCGCACCGCCAGATCAGCAGCCAGTTCAGCGACCCGTCCTGGTTCGGCGGGCACCCGAACCTGGCGATCAGCCAGGCCGATGACCAGTTCGCCATCTGGGCCGGCAGGAGGCAGCGGCGCACCGAAGCCCTCGGCAAGATGCGGGCTGCCCGAGACCATCATCGAGCCGACCACTAGTCCTTCATCGATGATGGATTCGCGACCAGGCGCCATCCAGGTGCGCGAGAACGGCTCAGCGGTAGCCGCGGCAGTGCGCGCCGTCAACGTGACCAATGCGGCCGGTGGTCCGGATGCGGCAGGGCCGAAGCCCAGTTCAGAGGCCCCGGTATCGAGCACGGCGGTCAAGTCGACCCGCAGGCCATCGGCCTCGATCACCCGGCGTGGGGTGGCGAGAACGTTGATCTGCGCGGGCAGGTCATGCCACATGTCATAGATCAGGAACCCGAGCAGTGACGGATACCCGGCATCACGGATGGGCTGGAACTCGGCGACCCGGCGCTGCTGTTCCTCGACCACAGTCATCGAATCGGTGGGCAGTTCGATGCGCGCCGACTCGGCCTCTGGCGGCGCTTCCAGCATGCCGTCCAGGCGGTTGTTGCCGCTGGCCCAGAAGCCGCCCATAAGGGTGAGCAAGCCGAGATGGACGACCGCGAAGCCGTACTGGTGGCGGCGCAGCGGCAGACGGACGACGACAGCGCAGACCAAGCATACCGCCAGCAAGGCGAAGAGCGCGGCGAACCACCACGCGTGGTACACCATCACGGTGGTGATGAGCGATCCATAGGCGCGTTCGTAGACCGTCGCGGCGCCAATTACGGCGGCGACCGTGGAGATCAAGATGGCAGCCATATGCACGCTGCCGATTTCGCATAGCAGGCGGAAACCGGCTGAACGGCCAGCGCCGCGGGCTCTGGAGGACTGGAACTCGGCAGGTGCAGGATCGGTCACGTGGCGGGGCATCATGGTTCGCCCGTTGGCCGGTCCAGATGCGTATGCGATCCGCGAACGGCTGCCACAATCCGCCGCACATGCCAGGCTAGTCCGCCTTCGCTGCCCCCCGAGTCCGCCGCCGCGGCGGAGGCGGCTCAGGTTCCGACGTGCTCTCACTGCTGCCTTCGGGCCAGACGACCCGCAGACGGCTGCGGCCACCACCGCTCGGATGCACCTCGATGCGGTGGGCAAGGCGTTCATGAAGGGCGCCGACATGGCTGATCACCACGATCTGGGTGCCCTGTTCCTGCTGTAGCCGTTCCAGGATGGCTAGGCAGCGTTCCAGCGCTGCCGGATCCAGCGATCCGAAGCCTTCATCGATGAACAGGGTGCCAAGCCGTATGCCGCCCCCCTGCAAATCGGCGAGGGCTAGAGCGAGGGCCAGACTAACCAGGAACGTCTCGCCGCCGCTGAGTGTGGCCACGCTACGCCGTTCATCGGCCTGGTCGTGATCGATCACATCCAGGTCGAGCGACACCTGTTCGCCGACAGCGACCGGCACGCGCACCAGGGCGTAGCGTGGGGCCAAGGACTGCAGGCGCAGATTGGCCAGTTGCAGCAACTGGTCGAGGGTCAACGCCTGGGCGAAACGCCGGAACGATGCCCCCTCCTTGTGGCCGATCAGTTCGTACAGCGCGGCCGACTGGGCAGCAGCTTCCTGCAGGGGTACTGCCTCGCGTTGCAACTCAGCGAGACGTTGGCGCTGGGCGTCGTCGCGCTCACGCGCTCCACGATCGGCCCCGAAGGCGTGATGCAGGCGGGCGAGTCCCTCCTCGGCTGCTGTGGTCTCGGCCAGGGTGGCCGCGAAGTCGATCTGCGGCAACGGACAGGCGGCTTGGTTGGCGTAGCGGTCGCCTGCCGTCAGCCGCGATCCGCTGGCGACCGCCAACTGCTGCTGGGCAAGGCGCAGACGACCAGCAAGGTGCAGGCGTTCATCGCCTGGCATGCGCGCAGCTCGCAATCCAGCGAGATCCTTGAATGGGCTACCGGTCAGTGCAGCGATCAGTTCGTCATGCCTGGTTGTGGTCTGATGAAGCGCTTCGGTCGATGCGCTGCGCAGGCGCATCCGTTCTGCGTCGGTCCGGTCACATGCGGCATGCTCGTCTACAAAACGGCGCAGGAACTGGCGAACGGGTGCGATCGGATCGCCGACAGGGACAGCGGCAGCGGACGATCCGGAGGGGATAAACGGACGCAATTCTTCAACAGCAGCCGTCAGGCCGAAGGCTTGCTGGCGGCGCGTGGTAGCCATGGCGATACGACCGGGCAGCGCATCCAGCCAGGTTGCGGCCTGCTGTGGACGTGTCTCACCGAGCCGGGCAGCGAGGTCTGCGATCGCCATCCGAGCGGCATCCTGGGCCGTGAGTTGGGCCTGACGGGCTACGTCCAGCCGCTGTCTGGCGGCCTGCAACGCCACCATGGCTTCGGCTGCAGCTGCTGCGGCTCGGGCTGACAATGCTTCCGTATCACGGGCACGGCGCTCGCGCCGTTCGGCCTCGGCCAGTGCCGACTCTGTCGCAGCCACCCCTCCAACGACACTGTGGCCAGCACCGGGATGTTCGAGCGAACCGCAGAGCGGGCAGGGTTCGCCGGCACGCAGCACGCCGCGCAGTTCAGCCGCCCTCGCCTGCGCCACGGCCAGATCGCGCCGCGCCCGCGCTACCGCCGCTTCGGCAGAGGCAGTGGCGGCGGCATGCCCAGCCGTGCTGGTGATGGCGGCCAGTGCTGCCGGCAGCGCATCGCTGTCGACCGCAGCCAGGCTCTCGCCGGCGCAGGCCCGCAGGCGCTTCTCCGCTTCCGACATGTCGGCGTGCCGGCGCTGGATCTCGCCTGCCATGGCCCTGGCCTCCCGCGCCGCATCCTGAGAAGGCAGCAGGGCCGTGGCATCCAACTCGGCGCAGGCGTGGTCGACAGCAGCCAGGTGGACCGCCGCCTCAGCGGCCGACAGGAGGGCGTACCACGCCGCGAGCAGGGCCGTGGTGGCCTGGGCCAGACGGGTGGCGGCAGCGTGGTGGAGCGCCTCAGCCTGCGGCTGGGCGAGGACCAATCGCGCCGATTCACCCTCAGCCCGGTCTAGCAGGGCCAGCGCCGCAGCGTATCCCTCCGCAGCCTCGGCCAGGGTCAGCCGCACTGCGTCGCCTTCCGCCAGATCCTGTGCGCGCTGGGCTTCGCCGAGCAGCTGGTCCGCGGCCGCCAGCTCGGCCTCGAGGCGTTGTCGTTCACGCCACCACGCCATGGCGGCAAGCGCCTGATCCCGTCGCCGGGTCGCGCCCGCCATGGCTTGGTCGATGGATGCCAGCCGTTCCGCAAGCGTGCTGCGTTCCGTCTCGGACAGAACGCTGATCGCACGGATCCGCTCAGCATGGAGCGCGACGGTGGTGGTGGCGCGCTGATGGCGGACAAAGGCCTCACGCGAGATGCGCGCGTAGATGCCGGTGCCGGTGAGTTTTTCGAGCAGGGCCGATCGATCGTTGTCATCGCCCGAGAGGAAGCGGGCGAACTCGAACTGCGGCAACATGACGACACCACGGAACTGGTCGAAACTGAGTCCGAGACGCTGAGTTACCCAGGCCGCCACCGCCAGCACCCCCTCGACAACCACACTGCCCTGCGCATCTCGCACCTGCATCGACGGGCGTGACAGTTCACCGGAACGCATGCGCCGCAGCTGCCAGGCTGCGGTCCAGCAGCTGCCATCATCGAGACGCAGGTCGACCTCGGCGGAGCCCTCTGTGGCATCGCGTGACAGCAGTTCGCCGGCTTGGCGATCCAGCCGGGGCGTGCGTCCATACAGGGCGAGACAGAGCGCGTCGAGGACGGTGCTCTTGCCTGAGCCAGTCGGCCCGGTGATCGCGATCAGGCCCGCCTCCCCCAGTGCGGGGCCGGCGAGATCGATCGCGGTCTGCGGACCACGCAGGCTGGCAAGCGAGCGAATGCGGATGCGTTCAACCCTCATGTCAGTTGGGTTCCGCCCGTATCGCGGCCACGAGATCAGCGTAGGCCGTATCCAAACCAGGAGGCGGTGGTGAGCCGAAGCGCTGCTCATGGAGCAGGCGGAAGACCGCTTGGGGATCGAGGGCGCGCAGATCGGCAACCGGCAGGGCAACTGCTGTTCCCGCAGCCTCGCCACCACGTCGAGCGAGGCTGGAGACGACCTCCCAGCCGCGCGCCCGAGCGGCCTCAGCGACGCGCAGATGGATGCCCGGCTGCGGGGTGAGGAGGTGGAGTTCGGCCTGCAACCACGGCGTGACCTGGCCTGCGACGGGTATCGGCAGAGTTGCAATAGCTTCGAGGATCGCCTCGGGGCTACCGAACAGGCGACGGTAGGAACGGAACTCCGCCAATGGCAGCAGCGAGACGGAAGCCGGAGAGCCGTCGTCGGGTAGTTCGGCGAGGACCACGCTGCGCCCGGTTCCGGCTTCGTCGAAACCACTCGGCAGTAGCGAACCGCAATAGCGCCAATATTCGCGGCCCGCCACGGTCTGCGGCCGATGCAGATGGCCGAGGGCCGCGTAGGCTGCGCCCTCGGCCAGCCTGGCGAGGTCGGCCTGTCCGAGGTTGCCGACTTCAGCAAGCACCGGGTGCTCCATCCCGCCGGTGCGTCCGCCAGCTGCGAACGCGTGCGTCATGGCGACCCACGGCAGACCGGCCGGCACTGTGGCGCGCACCGCGTCCCAGCGCTGATGCACCGCTCGGGCCAGGCGACGGGCGCGGTCGCCATCGTCCTCGGCCAGGATCACGTCACCTTCGCGCAGATACGGGACGGCAGCGCACCAGGCGCGTTGTACGCCGGCACGATCGCGCAGCGGGATCAGCGCCGAACTGGGAGACTCGTGACGGGTCAGCTGCCCACGCACATGGACGTGGAGCGCCGCGAGCAGTTCTTTCGGACCATCGATGCGCAATCCGCTGTCATGGTTGCCAGCGATGATCGCGACGGTGGCGACGCCAGCACCTTGGACGAGATCGACCAAGGTGCGATACCACAGGCGCTGCTCGGCCGCCCCTGGGTTGGCCGTATCAAAAACGTCCCCGGCGATAAGCACAGCGTCGACCGCGTGGGTGCGCGCCAGTCCAACCAGCTGGGCGAGGGCATGCGCCTCATCGGCTGCCCGCGCCCGGTCGTGGAAGGCGGCACCAAGGTGCCAGTCGCTGGTGTGGAGGATGCGCACGGCGGTGCAGCATGTGAACCGCACCGGGGGCTGGGTGCAACCAGCGGTGCGCGCAGCGGACGGTCAGATCTTCGAACGGCAACCCGGGGCACCACAGCGGCAGGGCATGCCGCCGCGGTGCTGGGTCTCGCCATAATCGACGGTGAGTTCGCTGCCGGCAGCAATCGGGCCACGGCTGTAGACCTCAACTCGCTGGCGGAAGACGCGCAGATAGCAGTTGGCCTGGCAGCAGTGGTTGAGGTGCCGGAATGCGTTTCCAGCACTGCAATCAAGGGCCCACGTGCGGGACAGCTCGACCAGCTGGATGACTTCGCGGGCCTGGTGGTCGTGTCGAGCCGCGGGCAACCGGCGCAGTTCGCCAGTCACCTCGCCGAGCTTGGCACGGTGCGGAACTGCGACTCGGGTAAATAGGCCCTGGCCATGAATGCGGCTGCGCCTGACCCGGCAGCGGTCGAGGAAATCCGGGATCAGCGGCCGACCGCCTTGAGCAGGGTGTCGCCCAGAGTCGCGGGGCTTTCAGCGATGAAGACGCCGGCGTCGCGCATCGCGGCCAGTTTAGCCTCGGCGGTGCCAGTGTTGCCGCTGACGATGGCGCCAGCGTGGCCCATGCGCTTGCCCTTGGGCGCGCGGGTGCCACCGATGAAGCCGACGACTGGCTTCTTGACGTGTGCCTTGATGTAGGCGCAGGCGCGTTCCTCGGAATCGCCGCCGATCTCGCCAATCATGATGATCTGCTTGGTCTCGGGGTCGGCGTTGAACAGCTCCAGGCAGTCGATGAAGTCGGTGCCCTTGATCGGGTCGCCGCCGATACCGATACAGCTGCTCTGGCCGAGGCCGCACGTGGTGCTCTGGAACACTGCCTCGTAGGTCAGCGTGCCGCTACGGCTGACGATGCCGGTGCTGCCGCGCTTGTGAATGTAGCCGGGCATGATGCCGATCTTGCACTCGCCGGGCGTGATCACGCCGGGGCAGTTCGGGCCGACCAATCGGCTCTGTGAGTTTTCGAGGGCGCGCTTGACCGCGTACATGTCGCGGGCTGGGATGCCTTCGGTGATCGCGACGATCAGCGGCATCTTGGCGGCGATCGCCTCCAGGATGGCATCGGCGGCGCCGGCCGGCGGGACGAAGATCATCGAGGCGGTGGCGCCGCCTTCACTGATTGCTTCGGAAACGGTATTCCACACCGGGTAGTTCTTGGCGTTCTCACCCACCCAGGTCTGGCCTCCCTTACCCGGGGTGACGCCGCCGGCGAAGTTGGTGCCGTAGGCGATCGCGCCGTTGGAGTGGAACGTGCCGACTTTGCCGGTGATACCCTGGCAGATGAGACGGGTCTTCTTGTTGACGAGAACGGACATGTTCAGCGACCCTTCTTCTTGGCGGGCTTCTTGATCAGCTTCTTGGTGGGCTTTTTACCCAGCATTTTGGTCGGCTTGCTGGCAACTTTCTTCGCAACCGGCTTGGCCTTCGCTGCCTTCCCCTTCTTCGCGAGCGGCTTGACCGCCTTCTTGCGCGGGATGTAGGCGATCGGGGGCGGCTCGGGGAGGGCAGCGCGCGGCGCCATCCCTTTGTTGGCGCGCCACGTCGCTGCGGCCAGGGCGGCCTTGATGCAGCCGTCCTTGAGATCGTCAGCGGCGATGACGGCCAGACCGCTTTCCGCGATCAACTTCTTGCCCAGCTCGACGTTGGTGCCTTCCAGACGGACGATCAGCGGACGGTCGAGTCCGACTTCTTTCACTGCGGTCAGCACGCCGGTGGCGATGGTGTCGCACTTCATGATGCCGCCGAAGATGTTGACCAGGATGGCCTCGACCGACGGATCCTTAAGGATGATCTTGAAGGCGGTGGTCACCTTCTCGGCAGTGGCGCCGCCACCGACGTCGAGGAAGTTGGCCGGGAACGCACCCTGCTTAGAACCGTACAGCGCGATCGCGTCCATCGTCGCCATGGCTAGGCCGGCGCCGTTGACCATACAGCCGATATTGCCGCCCAGCTTGACGAAGGCCATGTCGTGGCGCTTGGCTTCGATCTCGGAGGGATCCTCTTCGGTCGGGTCGAGCATAGCCGCGATGTCGGCATGACGGAACAGCGCGTTGTCGTCAAAGCTCATCTTGCTGTCGAGCGCAACGACCTCGTCGTTCTTGGTCACGACCAACGGGTTGACCTCTAGGAGATCGGCATCGGTTTCAAGGAAGCAGCGCACCAGCGCCTTCACCGTCTTGATGTAGGCGCCGACCTGGACCGGGGTCAGTCCCTGCCGGAAGGCGAGCAAGCGAGCCTGGTGATCAAGTACGCCAAGAGCAGGATCGATGTGCAGATGCATCACGCGCTCAGGCGTGTCGTGTGCAACCTGCTCGATGTCCATGCCGCCATCGGCCGAGGCAACGATGACCGGGGCGCCGACGGCACGATCGAGCAGGACCGACAGGTACAGTTCTTTGGCGATCGCGCAGCCGTCTTCAACATAGACCGTGTTGACGCGCTTGCCGGCGCCGGCGGTCTGCGCCGTGCGCAGGCAGTTGCCAAGCAGCTTGGCCGCCACATCGCGTGCCTGTTCAGGACTCTTGACCACCTTCACGCCACCGTCCATGACGTGCTGGGTGCATGCCTCGTCGGTGAAGACGGTGCCCTTGCCACGGCCACCTGCGTGAATCTGGCTCTTCACCACGACCACCGGAGAGCCCAGCTCGCGGGCTGCCGACTCGACAGCCTCGGGCGTGGTGCAGGGGATGCCGCGCAGGACGGGAACGCCGTACTGGCGGAAGAGGGTCTTGCCCTGGTACTCGTGGATCTTCATGGATGGCCAGAAGCTGGCGATGGTCGGGCGCCCGTCAATCGGGGGAACCCTGTTGCGGGATGCTGTGGAAGGCGACAGTTGGCAGCATGACCCTGGTCGTGGTGCCGCTGTCGAATCCCGAACCCCGCTTTCTGATTGAGCGCAGCCGACTGGCGAAAACCGCTGGCGCCGATGCCGTCGAGGTCCGTATGGACCTGTGTTTAGCCGAGGGCGGATCGCCTGACGCTATCATTGAGGCCATTCCGCACCTGGCCCTCCCCGCCATCGTGACCCTGCGGCATGCCCGCGAGCATGGCTCATGGGATGGCGAGGAATCCGATCGGCTGGAGCTCTATCGCAAGGCTGACGCGGCTGGAGCGGCGTGGATCGATCGCGAACTGGTGTTCCATGCCGCCCGCCCGTGGCGTCCCGAGCGGGCCAAACTCATTCTCAGCAATCATGATTTTCATGGCCCAGGCCAAGACTTGCCGGGTAAAATTACGGCTATGCGCTCGCTGCACGCTGACGTGGCGAAAGTGGCCGTCACTCCACGTGACGCCGCCGACCTCGCCGCCGTGCGCAGTCTGATTGATGGCCGCGGTCCGGTTGCAGCGATGGCGATGGGCGAGCACGGCCTGCCGTCCCGGCTGCTCGCCGGCGTCTGGGGCTCGGCCCTGGTGTTTGCCCGACTACCCGGCGATGCCGGCAGCGCACCCGGCCAGCCGACCACCGAGGACCTGCTTGGCATGTGCCGGCTGCGCCAGCAGTCCGCTAGCACACGGATCTATGGCGTGATCGGCAGTCCGATCGCCCATTCGCTGTCCCCGCTGATCCACAACCTCGCTTTTGCTCATCACCAACTGGATGCCGTCTACGTCCCCTTCCGGGTCGAGGACGCGCCGGCCTTCTGGGACGCCTGCGGCTCGTGGATCGACGGCCTGTCGATTACCATCCCGCACAAGCACGCCTTGCAGGAGCGCATGGAGGACCTCGAACCGCTATGCGATCTGGTCGGAGCGATGAATACGATCTACCGACACGAGGGTCGCCTGACCGGCGCCAACACCGATGCCGATGCGATCCGTCGGTGCGGCGAACGGGCGATCGGACCGCTGAAGGGTCGACGTGTACTGGTGCTCGGAGCCGGCGGCGCAGGTCGAGCGGCGGTCTTTGCGCTTAAGGCGGGCGGTGCGCAGGTCGCGCTGGCCAACCGCACCCAGGCCCGCGCCGACGAGCTGGCCCGCGAGGTCGGCTGCCGCTCGGTGGCGTGGACCGCGTTAGCGGACGAGCCATTCGATCTGTTGGTGAACATGACGTCGGTTGGCCTGAAAGCACCGCAGGACTCACCCTGGACGCATGGCTTCCCGCCCGGCAGTGGCGTTTTCGACAGCGTCTACAACCCTCTGCGCACACGGCTCATCTGCGACGCTGAGGCGGCTGGCTGCCGCACCGTGCTGGGACTGCACATGTTCATCGACCAAGCTGTGGCGCAATTCCGGCGCTGGAGCGGACTGGAGGCCCCGGCGGATGTGATGCGAGCGGCTTGCGTGGCCCGGCTCAGCGCCTGACCAGCGAGAGGATGACGGCACAGCCGGCCAGAACGGCAGCAGTGCTGCGCCAGGGTCCCTCCGGCAACAACACGGCGACGACCAGCAGGATCGCAGCCAGTACCGAAGCATGATCCCGTTCGGTCCTGGCAGACAGGGCGCGTTCCAGACGCTCGGGCATTTCCAGGAGCCGCTGAATACGCTGGCCGGTGTCGCTCAGCCAGTCGCGGACCAGTCCGATAGGAGAACTCAGTCGCGCCAAGCGACCTTTGGCCAGCGAGGTCAGGTTGCGCCCTGGCACCAGCTCACCGCACACCCCCTCGACAAGGCCGAGGGCGCGCGACAGCAGGATGGTGTGGCGAGGAAAGGCGATGCCGCGACCGCGACGCAGAAAGACTGCCACTTTGTCCGACAATTCGGCTTCCCGCCGGCTGCCCTTGAAGGTGCGCGGATTGAAGGTGGCGAGCTGCCCATAGATCTCGCGCGCAAGCGCCCGGATGCCGGCCAGATCGGCGTCCGGCAGAAGGATACCCAGGCCGACCAGGGCATCGACCATGCCGTCGATGTCATCGCGGGCGAGCCGGGCGAGGAAGCGCGCATACAGCAGGCGTTCGGCCGCACCGATCTCGGTGGTCATGCCGAAGTCGATCAGCCACAACCGCTCGCCATTGAGGATCAGGTTGCCGCCGTGCGGGTCGCAATGCACCAGCCCGTCGTCGAGCAGCATGTCGAGCCAGCCGTCGATCAGGCGGTTGGCGAGATCGTCACGCAGATTGGCTGGCAGGGCCGAAACGTCGGTACGGGCGAGGGTAATGCCGGCTGCGAACTCGGTGACCAGGACGGTGTCGCGGGTATGCTCAAGATACACGCGTGGCACCTCGATGCGGCGTTTCGCCAACATCGGGCGCAGGCGTTCGGCGGCGGTCGCCTCGTGCAGATAATCCTGTTCCTGCCTGGACGTGCGCGCGATTTCGTCGGCGACCAGATCTACCGGCCAACCCGGCGCGGCGAAGCGGATCAGACGCATGGCCAGGCGCAACATAACCAAATCGATCGCCACTTTCGGGGCAAGATCGGCATGCTGAACCTTAACGGCCACCGGGGTGCCGTCGACCAGCTGAGCACGGTGGACCTGGCCAAAACTTGCCGAGGCGAGCGGGATCGTCTCGATGTCTCGCAGATGATCTTCGACGCGGCCTTCATAGGCACGCTCCAGCATGCCTCGCACACTTCGCCAGCTGCGCGCCGGGGCTTGATCGCGCAAAGCCGCGCAGGCGTCGACCCAGGCTAGCGGCAGGATGTCCGGGCGACTCGCCACGACCTGGCCGAGCTTCAGCAGCAGGGCTCCATGACGACGGCAGTAGGAGGCGAACCACGGTCCGCCGAAGGCGTGGGCGCGATTGGCGATGGCTGCGCCGGCGGTGCGCCAGATCCGGCCGACCGTGCTGGCGACCAGACAGGGCAGGCCGATGACAATGATCAGCGCGAGACCCTCGACGGCGCGGGCCGTGAGTGCCAGCATCAGGCGGGTTGTGCCGCTGCCGGTTCAGCTACGGGTGGCTCTGCGGGTGGCGCCTTGGCCTCGCGCGCATCGAGGGCCGCGATGCCGGCCTGCAAAACGCTGCGCGCTGCGCTGCGCAAATGGGCCCGCACGTCCGGGGCGATCAGGTGATCGGACCAGGTGCGGGCAGCCTGGTGCAGGTGTTCGCCGGCCTGGCGGATATGCTCGGCCGCGTCGTGGGATGCGTTGCAGTTCATGGGTGTCAGGCTAGAGCACGCCCGAGCGGAAACCACACTTGTCAGCTGTAGTTTCCACCGGGTAGCACTGCGCCCGGGTCACTTGCTTTTTAGGAGGGGTTCCAGCGCACTCAACGGTCGCTGCGATCCGAACTGCAGCACGCACTCCGCATCCATGCATCACCCTGTGGTCTGATTTGGCTCCGGCGTTTACAGTTTGACTATGGTAGCGACTTGGCGCAAGTTGACCGGACGCACTTCCCCAGGAGCCAACATGAAACTTGGCGTCAAAATATCGATCGGTTTCGCCCTGGTCGGACTCATCGCATGTATACTTGGAATGGCCGGATTGGTCAGTGTTAACAGGCTCAGCGCCGAGCTTGACGAGATCGGCGTCGTTCGCCTGCCCAGCGTGCAGGCGCTACTGGAGATCAACGAGGCGCAGACCGCCATCGACGGGGCCGAAAACGCACTGCTGTGCACCAAGCTGGACAACAAGACCCGCAGCGAGGCGCTGGTCCGGTTTACCGAAGCTCAGGCGCGGGCCGACGTCGCCTGGAAGGTGTATGAGCCATTGCCGCAGAGCGAAGAAGAGAAAAAGGTCTGGGACCAATTTGTCTCGGCGTGGAAGATCTGGTTAGCCGACCATGACGCATTCGTCAAGCTTGAGGCCACCTATCATCAGGCGCCCAACGATGCTAATTACGCCAATCTGGTGCAGCAGGCCTTGGTGCAGAACTACAAGTCCCTGACCCTGGCCCAGTCGTTGCTCAATCAGGTGATCAAGATTAATGTAGACATCGCCAAGGAGTCTCGCGCCAGTGCCGTCGCGACCTCCCGGCTCAGCCGACTGGTGATGATGACAGCGATTACAGTCGGTCTCCTATTCTGCGCCATCATCGCCTACCTCATCACGCGGTCGGTGACCGTTCCGGTACTGGCAACCTCCGTTGTGCTTGCCCGGGTTGCAGCCGGAGATTTCCGTGAGGGAATGACCAGTTTACGTCGCGATGAGCTCGGCGACATGGCACGATCGGTGGATCGCACAGTGACCTCGCTGGGCAAAGCCATCGGTGATGTCGAGGCGCAATCGACGGTGGTTGGCACGAGCGCTGAAGGAGTCGAGCAGGTGTCCCTCCGGGTCGCGGCCATCGCCGAGGAGAACTCCCGTCAGGCGCAGACCACCGCGGCAGGCGCCGAGGAAGTTTCTTCCAACATGACCACAGTGGCGGCAAGCACCGAGGAGCTCAGTGCCGCGATTGAGGAGATCACGCGCAGCGTGAACGAAGCCTCGACGATTGCTCAAGAAGCGAACCTGAAGGCCCAGGCCGCACACAGTGAAGTCGGCGCCTTGGATGCCGCCAGCAAGGAGATTGGCGGCGTGGTGGCGATCATCCGTGCTATCGCCCAGCAGACCAACCTGCTGGCGCTTAACGCAACGATCGAGGCCGCGCGAGCCGGGGATGCTGGCCGCGGATTTGCCGTGGTAGCCAGCGAGGTAAAGGGCCTCTCTCAGCAAACGGCCGAAGCCACGGTGCGGATCGAGGATCTGGTCAAGGGCGTCCAGCGCCGGGCCGGATCGGCGGGGCTGTCGATTAGCGCGGTTGCCGGCGTAGTAAGCCGGATCGCCGAACTGCAGACCTCAGTCGCTAGCGCGATCGAGGAGCAGAGCGCAACTACGAAGGAGATCACCCGTGCGATCGGCGAAGTGACCGCGGGGGTCAAAGAAATTACCCAGAACGTCGCCGGCGTCAGCCAGGCCGCTGCCGAGGCTAGCGCCACCAGTAGCGAGGCGCGGATTACGGCAGGCAGGCTGCTAGCAGCATCCAAGGAGCTACGTTCCGTGGTGGCACGCTTCAAGATCTGACTGGACCGCGCAGACTCGTCTCGGCCAGCTGAAGCAAGGGGCGTCACGAAGGAGGAGCGGCTTGCGGAGTCGGCTAGGGAGCTGAACCAAATGCTGCAGGTACCGTCAGTCTTGTGATGCTGGTACCGCTATGGGTAATTTCGCCGCCGTACCTGATGAACATGCCATACGCGCGGAGGTATAGCTACAGCCGCTCAGGCTGGCGTTATGATGGCGCGAGCGTCAGTCATCCCCGGCGCGGTACATTTTCAACCCGCCGAAGGAGCAGCCATGCCGCCATCCCACGCGACCCGATATTTACCAGCCTGTGGCCAACGATCCTGGCCGCAGCCTCAGCAGCGGACGTGCACGGGTTCCGGCTCTATGCCGACGATGGTGCTTCAGGGATTGCCGCAGGTGCTTCCCGTCGCGTTTGAAGTGGACACGGAAGCCCATGCCGTCGGGGTGGATCTAGGCAATTCCGACCTCGGTGAGGCTGCGACCATCGGTTGCCAGCTCGAACAGCAACCCTGCCCTACTGCCATCGGCGTTGACGAGGCAGACTAACGAGGTGTCGGGCATTGGATCCAGCGGCCCCAGGGGCTTGGCCCAGGCGGGATTCCTCGCGCAGATGGGAACCACGAGACGGCAGAGATTATGGCTATGGGTAATGCCGAACGCTAAAATATTACCATTGGGGTAGACGCGAACGACAAGGGCGGGATGAGACGACGGCACATTGCTGATCTGCCACGTCGGCCAAGTAGCCAGTGACAGGAGATCTCCGGCTAGGAGGCCCACGAAGTGGCCTCCGTAGAATTAGATCCCGTCGTAATCTGCGGCGGACGGAAGCGAAATGCCGCGCTCCTGCGTGTCGACCTTGTTGCTTGTGACGATGTGTTCCATCTGGGAACGCGGCAGGTCTTCGATCTGGCGCATGCTGACACCGGCAAAGTCAACCGCCCCATAGTGGCAGCTGGTCGAGAACGGGCGACACTGCCGCAGCTCCATGGTACCAGTGCTATGGGCGGCAAACGGAAGGGCCTCATCCCTCCCCACCAGGTCCACGATTCCCAGGATCGTCATGACGTTCTCCAAACGGTAGTGTCGACGCGGCAAAGATAATCGTTGGGGGGCTTGGCTAACCTCGTACTCCTCGCCCCGATCATCATTTAGCGTAAGGAATGCAGTCCATTTGACCACGTCGAATCGTGCCGGATGGCGATCCCGCAGGGGTGGTCCGGGTAAGTTAAGCGAGCCGAGCGACAACCGCGCCTCAGCGACTGGGACCATGTCCGGTGTGATGGATAGCCTTAGGGGGATTGCCGCCACGATGCCACCACCATCAGATCTAGGGTCTGCGGCGTTGTCTCTGATTACGAGTCGGCCAGCAATGACGCAGGCACGCTCGCTGAAAATGGACACCGGCCGGCAGGTACAGCGCCTCCTCGGTGGTGTGCCAGATGCTGTAAGTTCCAGCGATGATCCATTTGCCGTCAACACTGCGATAAATGTGGTCGGCAGGGATGATTGATCCGCTGAGTTTCATTGATGATCCTCATCAAAGTGGCCAGGAGACCAAGCAAGAGTGTGGTTAGAAACCTATGTATGCCATCCCCGTAGTTCGATTCGTCTGCTGGGACCCACCGTGGGACCCACGGACATCTAGTCTCCGAGTCCACATCCATCGCCTGTGCGATTTGCCCTATTTTTACCATAGTGCCCCGGGTGGGAGTCGAACCCACAATGCCTTGCGGCCACGGATTTTAAATCCGCTGCGTCTGCCAATTCCGCCACCAGGGCCTGGTTACGGCGAGGGCCGAGCTTCCGCGCCCTGCAGGCCGATGCCAGCGACGGTTGCATCCAGGGCGTGATCGAGGCTGGTCTGCTCGATCGGCAGGCCGCGAGCTTCCAATACGGCTGCTGGTCCATCAGGCAGGACTACCAGGATGAGCGCTGAGAAGCGCTGCTGCTCGCCCTCGGTCCAGGTGTAGCGCAAGTTGCTCTGCCGGCGGCCGTTGGATTCCTGTTGGCTCGCGGCTGTCTCGATGAACCCCTGACGACCGCGCGCCTCGGAGCTGAGCACAGCCCACTGCGCGTCTCCTTCGACAGGTGGTCGCAGAACCCGGACGGTGATGAGGGCCGTCTCGCTGTTCGGGTCCAGCCACGTGCTGCCATCACCACTTGGGGGACCACGGCGCCAACCCTGAGGAGCAGGAACGCGCAAACCGGTCGACGAATCGATCAGGTCAGCGGCCGGGGCGACGGCAGTACCGACTCCGGCCACGATCGTCCCAGTCGCCGCACGAGGCGCTATGCCCAGTTCACGGGCGATGCCCACATGCGACGGATCAGCCGCGTTTCCCGACTGGTAGCAGCGCCACGAACGTTCACGGGCCCGCGGCAACGACTCGGCGTTCTCATCGGCCCAGCGTCCTAGCCGATAGAAACCCTCGGCATCCTTCCAATTCATCGCCTTGAAACGGTCCTCGTACTCGGACTCCAGGGCCTGTGGTCGTGGCGACCAGGTGTCCTTGTAGAGCGCATAGCCCAAACCACGCATGCGGCGGGCCACGGCCTCGGCTGCCTGCCCGCCGTGTTCCCGGATCCACACCGGCGAGGCGACACGGGCAGCTAGGCCCTGGTCACGCAACTGGTTGAGAGCGAGATCGAGGGCCCGGGTGACCAGGGCCATGTCTTTGTGCTCGGCAGCACGGCTGGCGAGATCTTCAACGACTTTGCCCATCAGACTGTCAGCCGTGGCACTCCAGAAGTCGGCGTTGCCGGCAATCCGAGCCTGGTCGCGACACCAGCTGACCACTCCAAGACGACGATCCCAATCATCGTCAGGAATGCCACTCAGCCGAGACTGGAGCATCTGCGAGTCGGACGGAGCCGGAGCCGCTGCACGCACCGAGAAGATGCGTGCCTTGGGGCCTCCCGTCAGGTTGCCGACTACGTAGATATTGTCCCCATCGAGACGTCCTGCCAGAGCCTCGCCGATGGCATCAAGGGTCAGGCCGTCGATGCGATAAATGCCGAACTTGCCGCCAGGCAGTTTGCGCAGCTTGCCGGTCAAGGCGATGTCCTGCCCATCGCCAAGGCCGGTGGCGATCTCATCGGCCACGACCAGGATATAGGTCTTTCCCGCAAGCTCGACGAAGAGTCGATCCTTACCGCGCAATTGCGTGGTAAACGATGGCGTCCATGGCGGGGGTGAACCGGCAACAAGCCCGCGGGCAGGTTCGGCGGCGATCAGGGCGGCACCAAGAGAGAGTGCGATAAGCAAGCGGCTGGGCATGGCGGATCTCCGACTTCGGCACTCTAGGTAGACCGGTGGGGGGCCACAAGTCGCGACCGTGCGGCACTCGCAAGACCAGCACTTGCAGGACGCAAAGTGGTCACTATGAATCTCCCCTCGCGCCGATGAGGGTGCGGCGCCGGGACGAACGGTGGACCAGGCTGATGATGCTGGGGGTATAGCTCAGTTGGTAGAGCGTCTGAATGGCATTCAGAAGGTCATGGGTTCGACTCCCTTTACCTCCACCATGAAGAAACCTCGGCGAAGGCCGGGGTTTCTTCATTTCAGCCATATGGGCTGCCCTTGTGGCATTTCATGCCGGGCTACGGCGGGGCTAGGGTCGGAAAACAGCCGAGTACCCATAGTCCTACCCGAAACAACGGCACGGTGGGATTCAAGCGTAGCGGTTCAGCCCAGGTATCCGCACTCAGCCGGTCAGCGCATCGGCGATGCGCCGGCCGATCGCGCGATAGTCGTCGAGTCCGAAACCCTGGTAAGGGGTCTCCAGCGATATCGCATCCAAACCTTGCTTGTCGAAAGCCCAGAAGGTGAAAGTGGGGTGGGTGTCGCGCGGCCAGCGCGACGGATAGGTGGCGGTCCGCACGAAGTCGGCGGCGGCGAATGGTCCCAGGGCCTGGCCAATACGCTCGGCCCAGGCTATGCTGGTCGCTGGAGCCGGCTGCAGGCTGCCGGTCGTGGTGTAGACATAGCAGCCGCCGCGTTCGAGCGCGCCCGGCGCGTGCAGATCCAGGCACAGCCGCGGAGTGCAGCGGGCGCGCCAGCGGTCGATGTCACGCATGATGGCGTGCACCTCATGGCGACGCCCCATTGTCCACCACGAGCGATTGTAGTCGACCGGGTAGCGGTCCTTGCCGTAGGCGCCTTCGGCCACGCCGTCGCAGTCGACGAAGGGCACCGCCCAGGCGAGCGGCGCGCCATCGCCGAGCTCGGCGATGCGATGCAGCAGTCCATCCAGGACCCAGGACCCCGGCGTCTCGCCGGCATGCTGGCGGGCGAGTACGTAGATGCCCGGACGCTGCGATCCTTCCGCTCCATCGCCGTTGGACAGGCGCAGCAGGGGGCGTCCGCCTTCGCTGCTGCCGATCGCGTTGACGCGCAAAGGCGAGCAGGAGGCAAGCAGGCGATCGATCTCTGCCTCGCCGTAGGGGAAACAGAACGCGATCTCCATGCTGGCCGCAGCCGCCGGCAGCCGCCAATGCGCATCGCGCCGGCCGTCGGGATGCAGCACGGGTGCGCCGCGTTCGAGACGCTGCCAAACCCCGTCTTCGCAGCGCACCACCGGCTGCAGTTCGTCGCCGCTGCCGCCGCCGAGCAGGATGTCGACATGGCGCAGCCGCAGCCAGGGAGCGGGACCGCCGCTGTCGAGGCGGCGCAAGCGCAGGCGGAACCATAACGCCTCTGGGCCGTGCCGCGGATCAGCGGCGACGCTCAGGCAGGGTGCGCCATCGAACTGGTCGAGGGCGGCGGCGCAGGCGTTGGCACCGGGAAATGCAGTGTCGAGTGTCCAGGTCATGCCGTGCATTATAGCGCGTCCAGGTCACGGAAAGCGGCCTTCGCTGGTGTGCCGCGGGCTGGAACGGCCGCTATGACCGCAGGGCCGACAGGATGTCCACCGCCAGCTCGTCGACCTCATCCGCCCGGCTGTCCCACGAGCAGACGAAGCGAGCGCCGCCGCCGATGAAGGCGTAGAAAGACCAGCCGCTGGCGCGTAGCCGCGCCGAGGCGGCGGCATCGAGGCCCAGGAATACCGCGTTGCCGTGCACTGGATGCAGCGGATCGATGCCGGCGGCGCGCAGCGCGGCGGCGAGTCGGGCCGCCATGGCGTTGGCGTGGGCGGCCAGGCGCAGCCAGGTGCCGTCCTGCAGCAGCCCCTCCCACTGAGCTGACAGGAAGCGCATCTTGGAGACCAGTTGGCCGGACTGCTTGCAGCGCCAAGCGAAATCCAGGGCGACTTGCCGGTCGAGGAACACCACCGCTTCTCCGATCATTCCACCATTCTTCGATCCGCCTAGGCAGAGCACATCAACCCCGCCAGCGAGCAGGATCTCTCTGGGCGCGACTCCAAGCGAGGCGACCGCGTTGGCAAAGCGGGCACCGTCCATGTGGACGAGCAGTCCCAGTTCGCTAGCGACTGCCGCCACCGCACGCAGATGATCGAGCGGATAGACGGTTCCCAGCTCGGTCGATTGAGTGAGGCTGACCACCCGCGGCCGCGGGTAGTGCAGGTCGGCGCGGCGGGTGGCGATGGCGCGCAGCTGCTGCGGATCGATCAAGCCGTCGGCGCCTGGCACCTGGATCAGCTTGGAGCCGCCGGAAAAAAACTCTGGGCTGCCGCATTCATCAGTCTCGATGTGTGCGCTCTCGTGGCAGAGGATCGACTGGAAGGGTTGCGCACAGGCGGCCAGGGCCAGAGCATTGGCAGCAGTGCCGGTGCAGACGAGGAATACCTCCGCCTCGACACCGAGGGTCGAACGGATCAGATCGGCGGCGCTGGCGGTGCCCTGGTCCTCGCCATAGCTAGGTACGTGCTCAGGATTGGCTGAGGTGATGGCGGCGGCGACCTCCGGGCACATGCCCGACTGGTTGTCGCTGGCGAACTGGCGGATCCTGGGCATGCAGCGATGCTATGTGGCCAGCCGAGAGTGCTTGCCAGTGTTTCCGACGTGCCGCAGGATGGTATGGTGTGAACCTGCTGCTCTCCCGCGTCACTGTGCTGCTGACCAGTCTCGGCCGCCATCCTCATGGCATCGCCCTGCGCGCCTTGGCGCAGGAAACGGACATCCCGCCGTCGACCTGCGTCCGCCTACTCCGCGACCTAGTTGCCCTGGGCTGGGCCGACCAGAGCGGCCCGCGCGGCGGCTATCGCATTGGGCCGCGTGCCGCCTCATTGGCGCACGAGGGGCCCTACCGTGGCCGCCTGGTGAGCGAAGCGCAGCCGCTGGTGACGCGGCTGGCACATCGACATGGCGGCCAAGTGCTGATCGCCGTGCTGCGCGGCGAGCGCCGTCTCATCATCCTGCGCGCCGAGGGGGACGGCGATCCGCTCTGTCTGGAAGAGGAACGCGAACTCTACGCCAGCGCCAGCGGCCGGCTGTTGGTCGCACAACTGGCCTGGCGGGCCCGCCAGCGGCTGGTCGAGCATGTCGGCCTGCCCGACCGGCGCCGCTGGCCCGGGGTGGCAACCTGGGACGAACTGGGTGCCGAATGCGCTGCGATTCGGCGCGCCGGCTGGGTGGTGAACTGCCCGCCGGAGGGCGGGCGCAACGCCGTGGCGGTCGCGATCCCGGATGGCCAGGGCGGCATGGCCGCCATGGCGCTGGGCCTGCCAAAGCAGGGCTGGTCCGAGGATGCCGCGCTGCGTGCCTTACGGCGTACGGCGGCGGCGATCAAGCGACGTCTGAAAGCTGACTGAAAGCCTCAGTGCCGTTCACCGCGCCCCGGCCCTCGACAACGCCTTGATCCGCCGAACCTGTTATTCCTCTGTCATGGAAGTACGTGACAGCATCCGCGTCCCGCGTCCGTCTCGTAGGCTTATCAGGGCTTGCGCAATACTGTATCAGATGGTTCGGATGGAAAATCCAACATCACTGTTTATGTGACGCCGTCCACTAAGTCGCGGTAGCGCTACCTGCCTGACGGACCAGGAGGATGGCGGATTCGAAATGGGCGGTCTGAGGGAACATGTCCAGGAATGCGGTACGTTGGACTTGGTAACCCAAAGGAACGATCGCCTTCAGGTCACGCGCAAGTGTCGACGGTTCGCAGGATACGTAGAGGATCCATTCCGGCATCCCGCTCGCCACTGCACGTAAAGTGGCGGCGCCGCAGCCGGCACGTGGCGGATCAAGGATGAGGCAGGTCGTCACACCGTTTGGCGCTAACTGCTTCTCCAGCATGAGGTCGACGTTGCCGGTCACGTACGTGTGAGTGGAAGCCACGCCACGGGTCACCGCATTGGCCCGCGCAGCGGTGATGCTGCGGGCATCGGTCTCCAGACCGAGCACCGGACCTCCACTGACCGCAAGTCCCAGGAAGCCTGCGCCACAATAGGCGTCGACGACCCGACCTGCTCCCAACGGCGAGAGCCACCGTCCGACCAGCGTGAACAGCACCTCAGCGACGGCGGGATTCACCTGGGCGAACGATCCACTGGGGACCGAATAGGCTTGGCCTCCGACCTGTTCGATCCGCCAAGGCAGGTCGGTCGGCTCTGGACCAGTCCAGGCGACTGTACCGTTTCCCGGAGCCCAGCGGATGCTCGCGCGTACATCCTCGGCCCCAGCCCCGGCAGGCGGGGTCGGCAAGCCCGCTATGGCTGCATTGACTTCCGGCCGGGCGATAGGACAGGCGGTGATCGCCACCACCGTGCGATCGTCGCTGGTGATATAGCCATGGCCAGAACGGTCCGCCATCGGATGGAGTTCGATCCGGTTCCGGTAGGCCCACGGCGCTGGGGCGGCATGGATCTCATCAATGGCGGTCAACTGGAGACCACCGATACGCTGCAACACATCGGTCAATTGGCGGGTCTTCAGCTGCACCTGGCGCTCATAGGCGACATGCTGATATTGGCAGCCGCCGCAACGGCCATAGACGGCACAGGGCGGCGTAACGCGATCGGGTGAGGGTACAACGACCCGTACCAGCATCGCTTCGGCATACGACTTCCGGATGGCGGTGACCTCAATCACGAGCCGCTCACCCGGAATGCCGCCAGCGATGAAACACACCCGTCCATCAGGAAGTCGGGCCACCACGGCACCTCCAAGAGCGGTGCCATGGGCGTCAACCTCGAACGAGGCACCAAGCGATACAGTTGTCATTGCTGTAACCGTAGCGGCGCGCCCAAAAACGGTATGGAAAGCGGTTTCGCTCTCTCCGCTCGAGCTTCGCATGCAACCTGCTTACAGAATACAGTACGATGAAGTCAGCGATTTCCGTTTATCCCGCACATTGCCATCACTGAATCGTCGGGAACGATCGGCCTGACACACCGTGTCCGGGAATGAACCGGAGCGGTGCGCAGGCCGCATGTGATCAATCCGAACTGCCGATACCGATCACGGCAGTCGGACAGCTTGCCTTCCCAGACTACTCGGCAGCACTGCCATCGAGCAGATTAATGTTGGCCGAGCGAATCTTGGCGGCGATCTCAGCGCAGGTCTTCGGGTTGTCCTTGAGGTACTGCTTGGCGTTCTCGCGGCCCTGACCCAGCTTAATGTCGCCCATGGTGTACCAGGCACCGCTCTTGTTGACCGCTTTGGCCAGCACACCCAGGTCAATGATATCGCCGGTGTAGCTGATGCCTTCGGTGAACATGATGTCGAACTCGGCCTTGGTGAAGGGCGCGGCGACCTTGTTTTTGACCACCTTGACGCGGACGCGGTTGCCGACCGCCTTGTCGCCCTCGGTAATCGAGGTGACCCGACGGATGTCGAGGCGTAGCGAAGCTGCGAATTTCAGGGCGCGGCCACCGGGCTGGGTTTCGGGGCTGCCGTAGATCACGCCGATCTTCTCGCGGATCTGGTTGATGAAGATGACCGTGGTCTTGCTCTGGCTGACCGCACCAACCAGCTTGCGCATGGCCTTGCTCATCATGCGCGCCTGGGCACCGACCGAGGTGTCGTCCATGTCGCCATCGAGTTCGGCCTTGGGCGTCAAGGCGGCGACCGAGTCGACCACCACGACATCGATGCCGTTGCTGCGCACCAGCAGGTCGACGATGTCGAGGGCCTGTTCACCGTAGCTGGGCTGCGAGATCAGCAGGTCGTCGAGCTTCACGCCGATCTTCTCGGCCCAGCTGGGGTCGAGGGCGTGCTCGGCGTCGATGAAGGCGACCACGCCGCCTTCGGCCTGGGCACGGGCAGCGATCGACAGGGCGAGGGTGGTCTTGCCCGAACTTTCAGGTCCGAATATCTCGACGATACGTCCACGCGGCACACCGCCGACGCCGATCGCCAGATCAAGTGAAATCGAACCGGTGGGAATGGCGCCGACGTCGACCTTGTCGACTTGGCCCAAACGCATGATCGTGCCTTTGCCGAACTGCTTGTCGATCTGATCCAGCGCAGCGTCGAGAGCCTTTTTGCGCGAGGCGACCTCGGCGGCGGTGAGTCCCGGGGCGGGTTCGGACTTCTTGTTCGGGGCTTGGCTCACGGGCTGGTCTTTCTTGGGCTGGGCGTTCACGGCGGCTGCGCTGGTGGGATTGGTGGAACTGATGGTGGTCGAGGTGGCGACGGCGGCTGAGGTGTTCATGGGATTCCCGGAATGGAGTGGGTTGGTCATGGTGATGGGTGGGATGGTGGGCCGGGTCAGGACCTCTGGGTGCACGCTGGCGTGCACCTGGGCTGAAGGCCGGGTCCGCCCAGCGGACTCGGCCTGATGCTCAACGGACGAGACGGTAGACGAACACGAGCACGCCGACGATGCGCACGGTGTCGAGGCGCTCGCGCGGGATGCGGATAGGCTGGTAGGCTGCGTTTTCCGGCATCAGATCGACCCCATCTGCGGTGGTCTTCCAGCGCTTGAGGGTGGCATCGCCATCGATGACGACTGCGGCGATCTGGCCGTCAGACACCTCGGTGGCGGACTGAATGATGGCGTAGTCGCCGTCGAGGATACCGACATCCTTCATGCTGTCTCCGCGCACGCGCAAGGCGACGCGACCTGTCTGTGGGGTAATGTCGCGCAGGTGCTCGGTGACGTTTTCAATGGCCGTGATGGGGGTTCCGGCAGCGATCGAGCCGATCACCGGAATGCCCTGACGGGACGGACTGCGGCCAAGGGCGCGCCAGCCCATTTCGGTCAGGTTGACGTTGCGCTTCTTGTCCGGGATTGATTCGAAGTGGCCTTTGCGGACCAGGGCTTCGACGTGCTTGGACACGGCGGAGGGGAAGGCGTATCCGAGGGCCTCGGCGACCTCGGCACGACTGGGCTGGCGACCGGCATCTTCGGCGTCGGCGAAGAAAGCGAGGATGCGGGTCTGGCCGGGTGGTAAGGGGTTCATGTTGTCCCTATAGGGACCGGAATGACTCCTGTCAATATGAACCTGTCGACTTGCGAATCAGACAGCCACCACCTGAGCGGGTCTGAGCTATCTACTCGGGCCACGGCGCTTGTATGGTACAGTACCGGAAAACCCATGAGCAGCACCGAAGACCGCGCAAATGACGCCCGCCGACTCGGTCTGATGATCGAGGAACGGAGTACCGGCCAGGCCTTGGCTGGTGCGATTCCGCATCTGCGCGAGGCCGCCGATCTGTTCGCTCACGAGCAGCGCATGGTGCGCAAAGCCGAGTGCCTAATCGATCTTGGCCGGATCCATCGTCGACTCGCGCAACCTGCCCTGGCTGCTGCCGCCTTCGCGGAGGCACTCGTGTTGGTCGAGGACGAAAGTGATCTGACTCAGGCGATCACCGCTGCCAGCGAGGGCGGCCTGGCGCTGCTCGCCGGCGGCGACCACGATCCCGCTCTGGTCATGCTCAAGCGTGCCGAGACCCTGGCGGACAAGGCCAACGATCATCTGCAACTCGCCCAGGTTCGTCATGATCTGGCAGTCTGTCATATCGCCGGCGGGGATGCAGTGGCGGCACGGCAGGCGGCATTGGCGGCGCTGACCACCTTCACGTCCTTCCGGAAAATGCTGCAGCGCGCAGCCTGCGAAGAGCGTCTCGCCCAGGCAGCCATCGTGGCCGGCGAGACGACCGAAGCAGCGACGCGCTTCGCCGCAGCGGCCGCGCTGATGGTCGAGATGGCGCGCCACTCCGACGCCGACGGTGTATTCGCGCGTTGGGCCGATTTCGAGCGCGATCGCGGTGCCTTCGACGAAGCCTTGGCGATCAACCGCGAACGGGTTGCCCGTCACGAGGCGACCGGCAACCGCGGTCTGCAGTCGCATGCCCTGCTCCACGTCGGTATGGTGTTGGCCAAGCGCCAGGACAACGGTGAGGCGCTAGTGACCTTCCGCCGCTCGCTGGCTCTGTGCGAATCGGCCGAGGACCGCGCCGGCATGGCCCAGGCCGACTATCACATCGGAGCCGCCCTGATCCGCATGGGCGACGGCGTCGAAGGTCTGCGTCGGCTGATGCTGGCCGCCGAATTGGCCTCGGAATGCAACGACCACCGGTTGGAGGACGAGGCGCTCGCCGCCATCGTCCGTCAGCAGCGCAGCACCGGCGACAACTCCGGCGCCCTGCTTAACCTCAAGCGCTGGTCAGAAGTCCTGCGTCGCACTGGCGATCGCGAGCATGAGATCCAGGCCCTCGGCGAACTCGCCGAGGTTGGTCGCAAGACCGGCGATTTCGCCCATGCCGAGCAGGCCCTGCGCGACCTCATCGCCGCATGTTCCGACACCAAGCACCGCAGCCAGCTGATCGATGCCCATCACCACCTCGGCGTGCTGATGGTGCGCCGTGGCGACCTCGATGGCGGCCGCGATCACCTCACGCAGGCTTTGCTGCTGCTCGGCGACCTGCCGGCCTACGCCACCCGCGCCCAGCTGCAGTACCGCATCGGCAATATCGCTCTGCGTCAGCAGGACGGAGCCACGGCGCTGGCCTGCCTGCAGTCGGCGTTGGCTGCGAACCCTGACGAGAAGCTACGACCGCGCATCCTGGTCGATTTGGGCAACGCGCAGGTGATGCTCGGCCAGGAGGATCTCGCAATCGGTCTGTTCGAACAGGCCGCGAAAGTCGCTGAAAAACAGGGCGATATGCGCGCTACCCAAATCATCCGACGGGGCGCGGGCGGACTGAAGAAGTAATCCTAGATAACGCAATCGATCGACACGGAAGACCGGCGTGGATATTCAGTCGCATCGCGAAGGTCGCTCACCTGGCTGGTGAGTTCGCCCTCCAGCGCAATGCCTTGCATCCTGCCGTCCTCTGCTCCTCTAAGTCAGTCTACTTGGTAACCACCGCTGCTGGCGGTCCGTCCTGCCCGATCACTGATCACACCCAACTGTCGATTTCCATCCAGCAGCCATGCTCGGCCGAGCGCCGACAGGCGTCGAGATAGGCTTGGATCTGCGCCCCTCGCACGAGATCCGGCTGATCATGGCGTCCATGGCGCACGGCATCGACGAAGCGCTGCCAGCCGCTGGGAGCCGGCGCCGGACGCTCGGTCTGCCAGCTCTTGCTGGCAACATCGTGGTGATGGACCTGATCGTAGCTGTTGTCGAGATCGAAGACCAGGGCGCCGCGGGTGCCGTGGACATCGACCTTGATCGTATTGGCCCGGCCGGACGCCCAGCGGCTGACCTGCAGAACGCCCATGCCACCCGCGGCGAACTCGACCGAGATCACTGCGGTATCGTCGGCGTCTAATGCCTTGCCCTGCCAGCGGCTCAGCGGCTCACCATTTTTGCCTATCTTGGGGAAATTGCCGAAGACGCAGTGGACCCGGCGGATATCACCGGTGATGCCGGTCACTAGATCGAGCAGATGGCAGCCGAGGTCGGCCAGTACGCCTCCACCTGTGGCCCGACGGAGTCGCCACAGCGCACCTGGCGAGGGCTCGTGTGTCTCGCACAGCCAGCCCTGGACGTATTGGGCGCTGACGTGGCGCAATTCACCGATGCGGCCCTGGGCGAACATCCACGCTGCGTGGTGCATGGCAGCGGCACAACGGTAGCTGAAGTTGACCATGCCGACAACACCGCGCTCCTGCGCTTCCTTGGCCGCACGGGCGACCTCGCGGGCCTCGGCCAAAGTACTGGTCAGCGGCTTCTCGCACAACACATGGCGGTTGCAGCGCAAGGCGCGCAGCACATAGGCGGCGTGCGAGGTATCGGGCGTGACGATCGCCACCACATCGCTGCGTTCAATCAGGTCCTGGGCATCCTTGGCGACATGCGGGATGCGGAAACGCTCGGCAAAGGCTTTCGCCGAGGACGCCTCGATGTCGAGGCAGGCCGATAGACGGCAACCCGTCTGCTTGAGAAAGTTCTCGGCGTGAGCGCCAGCCATGCCGCCGGTACCAATGATCCCGACCCGCAGTTCGCCCCGCGCGGGCGGCACGGCGCGCATGCGCGAGGACGACGAGACGACGACTGGTGGCGGTTCTGGGGACTCTGCGATCGCACGCGTGACCACCGTCTGCGGCCGAGCGTCCAAGTCTGCCGTTGGAAGTCGCCCCTTCGGCCTAGCGCTCGCAGGGGCATCGTCGTGATAGGACCCGTTGCCGTTGGCCATCGCGGGCGCTCTCCTGTGGAAGCGCTTTCATAGATTAACCGCCGGCATACCATCCGCAATCGGACTTGGATGCCGGATTACGTAGGCCACATGCCTCTCCGTACCCAGACCCGTCAGCGGTCAGAAGGCGAATCCGACCGTCAGATTGATCGCCCAGCGCTGCCTGGCGCCAAGGGTATCGTCGGGATTGAACGCACTGTCGAGACGGATCGGGCCGACCGGAGTGCGATAGCGCAGACCAGCGCCGACGCCTTGGCCCCACGCGGCGGACAGACTCCAGGGATCGGGATCGACAGTTCCGATGTCGTAGAAGGTGGCCACTTCGAACTCACGCCAATCCGCCAGGAGCCGCCAACGCAGCTCGGCGTTGAAGACCGCATTGGTCAAGCCGCCCAATGGCTCGCGGTTGTCGGCGCGCGGACCGAGGTCGTCCTGGGTGAACGAACGCACTGTGTCCGAACCGCCCATGAAGAGACGTTCGCCGATCGGCAGCTCGGTGACCACGCCCGGTTGTCGAGTGGTGGAGGCGCCACGGATCGCACCTACCAGCCACGGAGCCGGAGACCACGCACCGCTCCATTCACCAGAGAGTTCCACGTAGTCGACGGTCGCGCCCAGCGGCGGCGCACTCCAGCCCACTCCGATCCTGCTGAACGTCCCAGCATCCGGATCGATCACGCGTGGACGGCGGGAATCCCGACGCAGCTCAGCCCGGATCGTGCTGGTCGTATAGGAGGAGTCGGCACTGCTGCCGTCCTGGACCGCTTGGACGTTGTAGTCCGTCGAACTAGCGAAGCGATAACCCAGGCGATTTTCCCACGAGACCGTATCGAACCCAGGCTTGTAACGATGGGAGATGGAAACGCCGGTCGAGGCCTCCTGGTGCGCGAACGACGGTTCCTGCCGTTCGAGGTAGTTGATGTCGATGTTCGCCCGACGGCCAGCCCCGAGCAGATAGGGATCCATCAACGCGACCGCTGCCTCCCAACCGACTGTGCTCGCCTTGACGCCAGCGGTCAGACGCTGGCCACGTCCACGGAAATGCTCGTCGACATAGGTAACGCCACCGCGGAAACGTTCGTATGAGCCATAACCCACTGAGAAGTCGACATGCTGGGTCGGCACCTCGCGCAAAGTCACCTCGACATCATCATTCACCACGCCGGCCGCATCAACCGGACCGGACTTCGGCTGGATCTTGATCTGGCGGTACACGCCGGTGCTGAGCAAGGCGGTGGCTGATTCGTCGAGGCTGCCTTGCGACAGCGGGCCGCCCGGCTTGAGACCAGCAAGGCGCGTCTCGATGAATGCCGGCGCACTGCGTACGCCGCCGTCCGTCGTCAGCGACCTGATCATGTGCAGCGGGCCAGGCCTGAGGATGTAGAGCAGGAGTACTTCGCCCGGCGCCGATCCGTCACGCTGGCGGATCTCGACCTGCGCCTCGCGATGTCCGAGATCCAGCAGCCGGCCGCGCAGCCGCGCGGCTGTGTCAGTGGCGGTGTAGGGCAGGCAGACCATTCCGGATTGCTCGAGCAGGGGCGTCAGCACGGGCTCCAAGAGAGTCCAGCGCCCGGCAGGATCGCTGTCGGGAGCAAGTTCGATCCGTGATTCAACAATCCTGTAGAGAGCACCTGCCTGCACCGCTAGCGTGAGATCGACGCGGCTACGATTTGTCTGCCAGTGCTCGACCGGAGAATCGACCTTGGCCCGCAAGTAGCCCGACCCACGTAGGAGGCGCGCGATCCGGGCCCGCACTGTGGCCTTGGTCGCACTGGTGTAGGCAGAACCAGCGATCGCGGTGGCCGCCAGTTGTTCAGCGGGCAGTCCCAAGTCACCGGTACAACTGATCGTGCCCAGGACGACCCGGGGACCGCCCACGATGACGAAGGTCGGCGGTGAGCCCGGCTGGGGCGTGACGGTGGCGGTGGGGAATCCCTCGCGGTCCAGGCGTGCACGCATGGCGTCAGCGGCGTCGATCAGATCGGTCTGCTGTCCTGATGGAGCGGCATAGGCCGCCAGCGGCCGCCGCGCTGCCGCCAGCAAGGTCCGACTCGTCAAGTCGTACTCGCCTTCAATCCTGGCGGCACGGCTGCAGCCGGCCGCACCAACCAGCAGGGCCAGGAGGGCCCAGTGCCACAGGTGCGAGCGCGTCATGGCTCCTCGCCGCCCCAGTACAGTCGCAGCAGGATCCCGGCGTTGTACTCGTCATATCGGTCACGTTGGCCATACAGCAGCACGTTCGGCCGTGTCCCTGGCGTGGTGAGCTCAAATTCGCTATCGATGGTGTCGTTACCCAGGGCGCTGGTCTCGCGACCCCACGCGATGGTCAGGCGATCCGTGACCGATGGTCCAGCATCCGGATCCGGGTCACCTTCGAATTTCCGCCATGCTTCCTGGCCCAACCACGTGCCGACCATGCCGATGGCGGCCTGCTGGCTCTGATCGCGTGGCAGACTGCCGGTGGTCAACAGCATGTAGGCATCTTGCTCGTCAAGTCCGGTACCGGTGACACGGACGACCGGATCTGATAGCGGACCACTAACCAGCAACTGGACATCGTACTGCCGAACCTTGGCCGACGCATTGACCGCCACCCGGGGTTGGAACGGCTCCCCAGCCGGGAACAGCAGCTCGCCGTGACCGACCTTCAGAGTGCTGAACGGCAGCGTCACCAGCCCGTCGCGCACGGACACCCGGCCCTGTGGCTCTGGCGCCGCTCCGGTCCCACCCAGATGCAGATCCACGTCGCAGTTGCCCCGTCCCCACCGGTTGACCACCCGAACGCCGCTGGTCGGGTCACCTTTATGCACTGGCATGGATTTCAACTGGAGGTCGAAACGCACCTGAGAAAGCGGCAGATCGGGCATCTCAAAGAGCAGTAAACGGCCGTCGCCGGGCCCTGCCGTCGTACCTGTCAGATGGAGTTCGGGGGTGATCAGTGCGCTGCGCACCAGCACGGTGCCAGCGAGCAGTGGATGCGCCGGCGTGCCTCCAAGCTGCAGGTCCAGGTCGGCCCGGACGCGGACATCCGGCCGCTGAATCAGTAGGAGATTGTGGCCCTGGCAGCGCAGATCGAATTGCGGTTCGCCGGCAAGCTGGACCTGACCAGTGATCGACAGTGGCGCCCCGCCGAGCTCTCCATAAAGCTGATCCAGACGTAGCAGGCCTGGCAGGATCGACACCCGAGCCTGGCCGGCAGTAAGCGTCGGAACATCCGACGAGATTTTGACTTCCAGCCCATCGACCGCCAGCTGGCCATCCCAGGCAGGTTTCGATACCGTTCCCGCAAGGTGCATTTGGCCCGATACCACACCCCGCAGATGACGCATGGCGGACAAGCTGGGCAATCCCTGCAGCTGCAGTCCTGAGAGTTGCGCCTCGCCGACCAGATCGCCGGATGAACTGCACGTGGCCGCTACGCTGACCGTGCCGCCGGACATTGAGATTGGACGGGGCAGCAGTCGCAGCACGTCGGCTGGCGAACGGGCTGGTGTCGGAAGCGCCTCCCCGAGCACGAGTCGGATGTCATTCCAGGCGACCTCACAGGCCTCGATGGTCAGGTCTCCGGACGCGCACCTGAGGTTCAGCTGCAGCGGCTTGCACGCCGCACCAGCAATGACCACATCCGTGCCACTGACCGCGACCGTCACGTCACCGTGGATCCAATCCTGCGGATACAGCGGCAACGCGCCCTGCACATGGGCCTGCAGCTGACCCCGCAGTGGTGGCGCGTCTGGCAGCAACTGACGGACCCGGGCCAGATCCACAGTGATATCCGCGGTGAGGCTGGAACATCGCCAGGGATCGGCCTGTACGCTCGCCGTGGCCTGGATCGACACGCCACCGCCAGTCACCTGCAGCGAGCGTAGTTCCCACCCGCCTGCAGCCTCTTCCAGCACCGCGTCGACCGGCAGTTTGCCAGCGACAGCCGGGAGGGCCGCAATCTCGGCCAGGTCGACCCCCTGCAGCTCCAGGCGCGTGCCACCTGCCGAGGCCCGCACGTGCCAACGACCTCCGGCAAGTCGACCATTCGCGATGACCTGCTGGACGGTCTCGCCCAGGGTGAGTTCGAGCTGATCGCAGAACACCTGCGAGGGCAGACCGGGAATGGTAAGCGTCACCGGCTTATCCAGGCGCACGGTGTCCGGGGCAGTGCGCCGCACCACGATTTCTGGCAGTACCAGCGTGCGACCGGCCACCTCGATGCGCGCAGCCGAGACCGTCAGCAGATCATCAGCGTAGTGGATGCGGATCCCGCTGATGCGCGTCTCGGAAGCCCCGCTGCGCACCGTCACTCTCCCATCGATCTGCAGCCCTGGCAGGGTGGATGGCAGTCGGGCGAGCACGGCCGGCCAAACCACCGCTTTGGCATTGGTTGGTTCCGTGCTAATCGTGACGTCAGCGTGCAAGCCACTGAGGCCGATCTGTCGTAGAGCCCGGAGGTCACCCTTCAGCAGGGCCAAATGATAGGACGCGGCCAAACGATCCAGGCTCAGATGCCATGCCGGCACCGATCCAGGCCCGCTAAGCTGAAGATCGGCCACCTGCGCGTCGTGTAGCCAACCGCCTGAGGCCGATCCGATGGTGACCGGTCCGCCGGTCGCCTTCGCCAGCTTAACAGCAGCAAGGTGGGCCACCAACGGTCCTAGCAGGGGTCCACGCAACCACCACACCCCAAGCACCCCAAGCAACACCGTGGCCACGATCAGTATGAGGACCCGCCAGGTGCATTTCCGTCGCTTCCTGGGCTGAACGGGATCCTGCGGCATTCTGCGGGGATGATGGAGGATCATCGCGCGACGCCATCACCATGGCGTGGGGAACAGACCCTGGTTGAAGATGCGAGCGACCCTCCACCCTGCCCGCCATGACCATCGCAGCGGGGCCGGATTCCAAGACGTCGGCGACTTCTGGACGACGCAGCGCAAGTCCACCTCGCGAGCCAGCCCGGATCTGGCCGCGTATCGGCCCGACGCTCCTTAATACCGCCCTCGGTCAGGCCGATCCGGCCAGCCTAGTGCGGGCCCAGCGAGCGGTGTGCGAGCCAGGCTCGCCGCTGGGTACGTGGCAGCCAACCGCTGCCGAAGCCTCGGCGCTCAAGCGCGCCAATGGTGCGGTCAGCCGGCTGGTCGCCCGCGGTTCACGCGCTGATGCGCAATCGTGGGACGAACTCAGCGAGGCCTTCCGGCAGGAGCCGGATGATCGCTGGCAGGCGTTGCGCTTGGCAGCCTTGGCCTGGTTGTCCGAACGTGGTCTGAAACCCGGTAGCCGCGCAGGCCTTGCTCCAGCACCGTCAATAGCCCAGGCCGCCAGCGCAGCGGTCAGCCTACCCGGCTTGGCCGACGATGCCTGGGCCCGCATCGTGCCGCGCCTGATCGAGTCTGCCCGTGAACGCCGCACCACCGAAGCGCTGCGTGGCATCTGTGACCATTACCAGCGCCAAGGCTGGGACCCAGCGGCGCTGGCCAGCTGGATTCCCTCGTCAGCCGATCTCGACCGGCTGCTGGCGGCCGAGACCCTGCGTAAACACATCTTCTCGTCACCACCGGGGCATCAAGCCCTGCTGGCTGGGGAATTCACCACTCAGATCGAGCAGATATCGATGCATGCGCCGCTGCTACTGGCGATGGCGCGGACGTATCTACAAGCGCACAGCGTCGGCACCCAACCGCGAGGACGCGCTGGCGGAACATCCGGCGGTGGATCCAGCGGTAGCGGCGGAGGTTCCGGTGGTGGGCGCGGTGGACGTCGGGGTGGGCGCGGACGCCGCCGCTCGGGCGGTGATCAGACCACGATGGCGCCGTCATCCCCGATCGAACGTGCCAACTTCGTCCTGACCAGCGACACCATCGCCATCTTCATCGACGAGGTCGAACTGGGCACCGCACACGGCGCCATCGCCGGCATCGTCTGGAACGGCAGCGAGGCCGACCATCGCGTGCTGAGCCACATCGGCACTCATCGACGCTCGCCGGAACCGCTCCGAGAACTGCTTGGCTGCGCCAAGGCTTTCCCCTTCCTGGTGCCGGTACGCGGTGCGGCTGGTGCGCCGGCCCGCTATCTGCCCATGGTCCGCACTGCGCTGCAGCTGCTACTCGGCTGGCTTCTGCCGCTGCCGCAACGGCCGACCCGCGTGCTGGTCTTCCTGGAGCGCTACGGCGAGTACGATCCTGGTGACGACCTGACCCCCTATTTCGCTGGCGCGCTTGACGAATCCCGGGTCGATTTCCCTGAACGCTTCGCACCGTGGCGCCTCGCCCAGGTCGGCTGGGAAGGCAAGAGCTTCGGCTACATCCCGTGGGGCGATCTGGTCGGCTACTGGTACCTGGCGCGAGTAGTCCGCGGCGAGCGATTCGGCGGACACGACTGCACCAAGCTGCCTGGTTACATGCCGGTGGACGGCGACGGCTACCGCCGCATCCGCGCCGCCAGCCGCATCGCCGGGACTCCGGCGGTCGAGGAACTACTCGACGTGGCGCGCGATCTCGCCGGCACCGAACTCGGCCGCCTGGTGCTGCGCTCGGCCGCCAGCGCGGTAGCCGGTAGCGCGACGCTGCAGGAACGTCTGCTCGATGAATTGGAGCGCCGCCGGCGCGACGGCGATCCGCGCCAGCTGCGACCGCAGGAGGCGGCGGTGCGCAGCCTGATCGGCGAACCGGCCGCGAATGCACCGCTGCGAGTACGGCTGCTGGCTATGGGGCTTGGCCTGGGTTCGGGCGATACCGAACGCGCCATGGCGGCTGGCGAAGCCTTCGCCGCCGCCCGTCCCCGCGCGCTGCTGCTCGACCGCGAACTGGTCGCCCGCATCGACCACGCCCAGGCCTCGGCTGCAGCCGATCACTTCATCTTCACCAGTACCGCGGCCCGCCTTGAGGCGCTGCGCGCGGATCCCGCTTTCACGTATCTGACGCCGGCCGCCCAGGCCAGGCTGCTGTCCGTGCAGGCCCGCGTGCTGGCGGTTGACGGCCGTTATGGCGAGGCCGAGGAAGGGTTCGCGGCAGCGCTGGCACTGGTCCTTGACGACCCGGGCCTGGGCGACGCGCCGCGCGAGCGGGAGCGCGAACGTATCGCCTGCTGGCGGACGATGAACGCGCTCGACGGCCGGCTCGCCGACGCCCCGGCCCTCCTGGCCGCCGCCCTCGGCCACAAGCCGGCCAATGCCGCTGTCCCATTGGCCACCGTCTCCGGCGAGGCCGCCGAGGCGGTGCGCGGCCGCCACCATCTGCTGCTCCGTGGACTGTGGTTCCACAGCGTCGATGAGGCGGCCGAGGACGCCTACCTCGACGCGTATGACGCCTGGGGCGAACTGCCGGCGCAGCATCCCGGCATGCTGGCCGGAGCCTACCGCGCCCTGCTGCTGTGGCGTGACGACGCCGATGAAGAGGCGGTCGCCGCATGCTTCCACGAAGCTCTGGTTGGCGCCAACGACGAGGGACGCGGCCCATTGCAGCGGCTGACCATGGCCGCCGTAGCGGTCGCCGCCTGGGCCTGTGTCGCCGAGGACGGATTTCGCGAACTGGCTGAGCGTGAACTGGCCGCTGCCGAAACGGTCGGTGAAGGCTACGCCGAGGCCGCCCAGGAATTGCGCGCAGCCCTTGCGGCAGTCGACGAACTACCCGAGGACGCCGAACCGGAAGCCATGGAGGCAATCGCCGACCGCGCGATCACCGCACTGCCCGGTTCGTGGCACTGAATGGCACCCTAACACCCAAACAACAACGAACCCCAGGCAGCTGCCTGGGGTTCGTTGCGTCCACCTTGATCGACCGGGTCACCCCTGGGCGTTCAACTGCTCGATGATCGAGATCAGGGGCAGGAAGAGCGCAATGACGATGAAACCGACCGCAACACCCATGAAGATGATTAGGGCCGGTTCGAGCAAGGCCATCATTGCCGCAACTGCCGAGTCGACCTCCTCGTCGTAGTTGTCGGCGATCTTGATCAGCATCTTGTCGAGTTCACCGGTCTCTTCACCGACCTTGATCATGTTCACCACGATGTCGTCGAACACACCAGAGCGGCGCAGCGGCTCGTTGATGGTCTCGCCTTCCTTCACCGAGTCGCGCACGGCCTGGATGGCGTTGCGCACGACGATGTTCGGGGTGGCGGATTTGGTGATGTCGAGCGCATCAAGGAAGCCGACGCCCGAGGTCACCAGTGTACCAAGCGTACGGGTGAAGCGCGCGACCGAGCTCTTCTTGATGATGTTGCCGAATACCGGGGTCTTCATCATCACTCGGTCGATGAAGTTACCGCCCTTCTCGGTCTGGCGGAGCATCTTGATACCGATGATGGCGAGGATGAGGGCCAGAAGCAGCGAGGCGCCCCACCACGAGCCAATGAAGTTTGAAAAGTCGATCAGGGCGATGGTGACGCCCGGCAACTGCAC